>NZ_JBFUCX010000005.1:0-365249 GCF_056405015.1 Mucilaginibacter sp. P2_A4
TTATCGGCCGCAAACGAACGGCAAGGTGGAACGCTTTTGGAGGACCCTTAAAGAAGACCTTATTGAAGATACCGATTTCGACAGCTTTGAAGAGCTGGAAGATGAACTCCTCAAATATCTTGTTTATTATAACTGGGAACGGCCACATCAGGGCATCAATGGTAAAAAACCTATCGATATGGTCACCCTAAACAACAAATAAAAATACCTGATTCTGTTACCGAATTACTAAACCCTTACAGCAATGACGCATTTTTATGTAGGCTAAAAGATCTATTTCAATAAAATCATCATGACCACAGAAGAAAGAATTAAAGCATCCGAAACACGGATATTTAAAACCGTGTTCCCTAATAATACCAACCATTACGATACCCTTTTTGGCGGCTCGGCTATGGCTATGATGGATGAGGTGGCTTTTATTACCGCTACCCGTTTCACCCGTAAAAGAATGGTCACCGTATCATCCGACAGGATAGACTTTAACAAACCTATACCCGCAGGTACCATTATTGAGCTGGTGGGCACTGTATCGCACATTGGCAATACCAGTATGAAAGTTTTGGTAGAGATATTTATTGAAGAGATGTACTCCTTTGTGCGCGAAAAAGCCATTACCGGTACTTTTACCTTCGTGGCTATTGACGAGCATAAGCATCCGGTAGGGGTGTTAGCTTAAAGCAAAAGGCTCAAAGCGGAAAGCCGTTACAAAAAAGCTTTAAGCCTTGAGCCTTCCGCTTTCTGCTCAGTATTATACTGCAAACAACTGCCCAAGATCTTTAAAAGCCTTAAATTCAAGCGCATTGCCCGAAGGATCAAAGAGGAACATGGTGGCCTGTTCGCCCGGTAGGCCTTTAAAGCGGATGTAAGGTTCAATTACAAATTTAATGTCGTGGCTTTTTAGCCTGGCTTCCAGGGTGGTCCAGTCATCCCATTCAAGCACAACGCCAAAGTGTGGCACGGGTACATCATGCCCGTCTACAGGGTTAAAATGTGGTTTAATCTCTGTTACGGGTTTAGGTTTTAGGTGGATCACAAATTGGTGACCATATAAATTAAAGTCGGTCCAATTGGTATCGCTTCGGCCTTCGCTACAGCCTAATACTTCACGATAAAATTTGCGTGCTTCGTCCAGGTCATAAACCGGTACCGCAACATGGAAAGGTGTTGATTTGCTCATTCAGATCAATATTAATGCAGTCCCTTACGTTTTAATAGCCCGCCTGTAGTATCATCAACACTTTGTTGAACAATGAACGCTTTAGGATCAATACTCAGGATGGTGTGTTTTAATGAAGGGATCTCTAAACGGGTGGCAACGGTAAAAACAATATCCCGCGGATCATTCACATGCCCATCTTTACCGTAACCGCTTTTACCCTGGTAAATGGTAACACCACGGCCAAGATTAATAGTAATAGCCCTGCGGATAGCCTCGCTATGGGTAGATATAACCGTAATGCCCGAGTATTGCTCAATACCATTCAATATAAAATCAATCATCTTGGCGGCAGCCATATAGGTTAGTATAGAATACATTGCCGGCTCCACACCTAAAAAAAATGCCGCCAGACCAAAAATCAACACATTAAGCAGTAAGATAAAATCGCTCACCTTAAGTAACTGTGTTTTTTTGCTCACAAGTACTGCTGCTATTTCGGTACCATCAAGCACTGCACCACCACGAATGGCCAGGCCACTGCCGGTACCAATAAACACCCCTCCAAAAACTGCCGTAAGCAATTTATCATGTGTAACATCAGGGAAATGGATAACTACTAAGCTTACTGATAATAAGCCAATGGCTATGGTGCTTTTTATGGCAAACCCAAGGCCCAGTTTTTTATAGCCCAACCACAGGAAAGGTACGTTAATAACAAATATGAGCACGGAGATAGGGATAGCCGATAGATCGGCAACGAGCATAGATACGCCTGTTACCCCGCCATCAATAAAATGGCTGGATAGCAAAAAACCCTTGAGGCCAAATCCAGCCGATAAAATTCCTACCCCGATAGTTACGGAGTCCTTGATGATCGTCATTACCTTCATGCTCAAATATAATATAAATAAAAAAGAGACTTAGCTAATGTGAAGCAACATATCCTAATTACCTCACTACCACCTGTGCTGTATTCCTGCTGATCTGTTCTAATAAAATAGTTTTATCGGCGGTTAACTCCTTCAATGAATTTTGGGTGTAGTGCCTTATGGTAATCAGGGTAAGGCCGGTATTATATTTTACTTTAAACTCCTGTTTAAGGTTGGTTAACAAGTTTTCAAAGCGTTCTTCATAAAAATCAAAGCATACCGAAAAACTAAGTGCCGATGTTTGCATTACATTCACTTTAACCTGGCTTTGAGCAAACAACCCGAAAATTCCGCTCAAATGATCCTCAGTAATAAAGGAATAATCTTTTGTGGAGATAGATAAAAGCACCTGGTTTTGTTTCAGGATGATAACCGGTTTTTCAAATTTATTGATGCCGTCTTCTTTGATCACCGTTCCGGGTGCATCAGGTTGGGTGAAGGGTTTTACCAGCAATGGTATATTGGCGTTTTGCAGTGGCTTTATGGTTTTAGGGTGGATAACGCTTGCGCCATAATAGGTCATCTCGATGGCCTCGGAATAGGATAACTCATCAAACTTTACAGTATCAGGGAAAAACTTAGGGTCGGCATTGAGTATGCCGGGTACATCTTTCCAGGTTGTAACCGATTCGGCACCCAAGCATGCGGCAAATATAGATGCCGTATAATCAGAACCTTCTCTGCCCAGGGTGGTAGTGAAATTCTCGGATGTGCCGCCTAAAAAGCCCTGGGTTATTACTGCACCTTTCTGTAGCATGGCCGGGATATCGTTGCTGATGCTTGCCTTTGTTTTATCCCACTGCACGATGCCTTCGCGGTAAGTATTATCAGTATGGATATAACTGCGTACATCAAGCCACTGGCTTTTTATGCCTTCTTTATTTAAATATGCGGTAACAATGCGGGTTGATACCAGTTCGCCGATGGATACGATCTGGTCGTAAATAAAATCATAGCTGTCGTGCGGTTCATCTTCAATGGCCCAGTCAATCTCCACAAAGGTATTGGCTACATCATCAAACACCGGGTGACCGGTTTCAAACAGTTCATGCAAAATATCAAAATGGTATTGCTTAATACCATCAAAAATTTCATGCATATCATCAGTCTGATCTACATAAGCTTTGGTAAGTTTCTCCAACGCGTTGGTGGTTTTACCCATGGCCGATACTACGATGAGTAATTGCTCACCAGCATACTTTTTAACAACACTGGCCAAATTAATGATACCACTGGCATCCTTAACCGATGCCCCTCCGAATTTAAATACAAGCATTTATTTAATATATTGACTAACCACGGTATTTGGCCGCAGTAATGATTTTATTTGTGAATAGGGGATAAACAGTTCGGTGATGCCCGCTGCATAAGGCTTTATCTCGTACTGATTATATATGAATTTAAGCCCAATCGGGGTAACAGAAAAGTTGTTGTTCAAAGCGAATTTATTATCCTTGAAAAAATAATCGCGGGCCAGTGAAGAGGTGTCGCTTAGTTTTTCTTCTTTGCGAAAAATCCTTTCGGCGATGGCTTTTAATTTATCAGGGTAATCGGCTACAAAAAGGTCATCCAGGGTGATGCTTTTGTTGTCTTTGGTATTCCAGTTAATAAAAAAAGTGGCTGATGCACCATGAGCGCCACCCTGGAAGTTATAACCGCCGACCTCCAGCGTAGTAATGCCCGAATCCTGCATTAGCACTTTGGCGTGGCTATCAAGCGTAAAATACATGGCCGATCGAGGATCGGTTTTCCTGAAATCGGTATAGGTCTTTAAAAAGTTTTTACTCATCAGTTCAACGCTGCTATCTGGTTTACCATCCATTGCAAACATGCTGGTCAGCTTCCGGGTAACCGAATCGTTGAGTATTTTTTGGCCTGTGAAAACAGCGTATTTAACTTTTACCACAGTGCAGGTGCTATCGGGCTTGTTGCCGCAATCGGCAGCGCGTTCATGGATGGTTTTATAGGTGTAGGCCAATGTATCCTTTACCGTTTCGTTTATTTTTTTTGATGGGACACCCCACTGGCACGATGCAAAGGCAAACCCAACACATGCAAAACAAAGCCTAATGATATTTTTCATCCCTTACAGGTGTTTAAATTTATTAAATAACCCCTTTTGTCATCCTGAGGGACGAAGGATCTACTCTACACCATGCTTCTTCGCCTTGTACAGTTTAAGAATAGATCCTTCGTTCCTACCTATGACGTATTAACTAAAAAACTTTTTGTCATCCTGAACGGAGTGAAGGATCTATTATTCGCTATGCTTCTTCGCCCTGTATAGCCTGCGAATAGATCCTTCGTTCCTCAGGATGACAAACCTTTTAAAAGGTTATTTTTCTTTCTGAATCCCCGGAATTTTATACCTCACAATGACAGTCTGCTTATAGTTTCAAACAGCTTCTTAATAATTTTGAAGCTGTTCTTTTGATAAGGAGGCGTTTAGCCAACCGGCTTCAATATTAGCTTCGTATTTGTTGTAAAAGTTAAGGGCGGGTTCATTCCAGTCTAAAACCTGCCATACCATACCGCTAAAGCCAAGTTCTTTGGCCTCGGCAATCAGGCGATCAAACAGTAGTCTGCCTATTTTCTTGCCGCGATATTCTTCGGTCACAATCAGGTCTTCCAGGTACATGCGGTTACCCTTCCATGTAGAGTAGCGAATGTAATAAACAGCAAAGCCTACTATTATGCCGTCAACCTCGGCCACAAAAGCTTTCCATACGGGCTTATCGCCAAAACCTGCATCTATAAATTCATCTAAAGTAACGGTTACTTCTTCAGGCGCCTTTTCATACAGAGCCAGTTCGTTCACCAGTTCCATTAAGCGCGGGCAATCTTCTTTAACAGCAACACGAATCCCTCCAGTCCCTTGAAGAGGGAGTTTTTGATTGGTATTGTTTATTGTATTGTTTGTTTTCAACTTTGTAATTTCTTAATTATAAAAACTTCTGATTCAAATACCCGCACCACGCACCCCCAATCCTCGCAACACCTTAATTATTCTTCCAATGCTTTATCACCCGGGTGCCAAAAATGGTGCTGCCCAGGCGTACCATATTACTGCCCTGTTCAATCGCCACTTTATAATCGCTTGACATGCCCATCGATAAAATGCTAAAACTATCATCTTTTCTGAAATAGCTTTGCTTTATTCCGTCAAAAAATGTCTTCAGCTCGTAATATTCATCTTTTATCTGCTTTTCATTATCGGTATTAGTAGCAATCCCCATTAACCCGCGGATCCTGATGTTTTTAAAAGTACCAAATTCATCAGACCGCAGCAGTTCAATCGCTTCATCAAACCCCAGCCCAAACTTAGTTTCCTCATCGGCAATGTAAATTTGTAGCAGGCAATCAATTACCCGGTTGGCTTTTAAAGCATGTTTGTTTATCTCCTGTAACAGCTTAATACTATCAACAGATTGTATCATACTCACAAAGGGGGCAATATACTTTACCTTGTTGCTTTGAAGGTGCCCTATCAGGTGCCACTCAATATCTTTAGGCAATTGCTCATATTTTTCAACCAGTTCCTGCACCTGGTTTTCGCCAAATAAACGCTGTCCGGCGTCATAGGCTTCCTGCAGTTCTGAGGCTGGTTTTGTTTTCGATACGGCCAACAATATAACGTTGTTGGCTTCCGTTTCTTTTTTTAAGCTTTTGATGTTATCTGCAATGCTCATTTATCCGTAAATTTGCTTAATTAATTAGCCGCTAAATTACAGAATGTATAAATACTTGATCTTGTTTTTTTCAGTTACGCTTTTTTTGTGCGGTTGTAAAAGCGATAGTGTCCCCAATAAGTTTATTCAGCCCAACGTTATGGCTGCTTTGCTGGTGCAAATTCACCTGGTAGATGGCTCATTATACAATGGTACACAAGTTCCAGATAGCTTGTATAAATATGGTATGGGCAAATATTTGGCTGTATTTAAAAAAATCGGTGTCGATTCGGCACAGTTCAGGAAAAGTTTGAATTATTACAGCGAGGAGCCAGATAAGCTTTCGGCTATATATGATAAGGTTGATTTGCGTATTAAAGCCTTGATGGATTCTGTAAATCTTGTACAAACCAAAAACCGCCTGGCTTCGCAAAAAATTGATTCATTGAAAATTGATTCTGCGAAAAAAGCAAATAAAAAACCAAAAACATTGGCTCAAAAGGCCGATTCTCTTAAGGAATTGAAGACAAGAAAAGCGCAGTATGCAAAACGCGATTCAATTCAAAATAAGAAATTTAAAAAATTAAAACATAGATCAAAGCGTAATGCTGTACCCAATTAATAGTGTTGATAAGCTTGGGTTTACCGAAGTTAAAGAATTAATAAAAGCGCATTGCCTGAGTGAAATGGGGCAGCAGATGGTTGATAAGATCCAGGTGATGAGCAATTTTGACCAGATAGCCAAGTTTTTAAGCCAGGCAAATGAGTTTAAAAATATACTGGTAAACGATGCCGCCCTGCCCATCCATCATTTTTTCGATATCAAGTCGCTCGCTAATAAAGCCCGTATTGAGGGCGTTTTTTTAAGCGAGGAAGAGTTTTACCAGGTACAGGCTTCGCTGCAAACCGTATTTGCGGTTATTGCCTATTTTAGTGAACGCGAGGGATTGTATCCCAACCTGGAAGCGCTGTTTGAGCACCTGCCTATAGAAAAAGCTATCCTGAAAAAGATAGACATGGTTATTGATGCCAAAGGAAAGATCAGGCCCAATGCATCACGCGATTTGCAGGAGATAACAGCGGGCATTGCCAAAGCTGAGCAGGAAGCACGTAAAAAGATAGACCAGATATTTAAAAATGCTTCATCGAGTGGGTGGACGGCTGATGGCTCGCTTACCGTACGCGATGGCCGGTTATGTATCCCGCTGCTGGCCGAAAATAAGCGCAAGCTTAAAGGTTTTATTCATGACGAATCTGCCTCGGGCCAAACAGTTTATATGGAACCTGAAGAGGTATTTACACTCAATAACCGCGTTCGCGACCTTGAATTTGAGCGCCGGCGGGAGATAGTGAAAATATTAACGGCCTTAACAACCGAACTGAGGCCTTATGCGCCGCTTTTGTTATCGTACCACAGCCTGTTAACCAAGCTTGATTTTGTGCGCGCCAAGGCGCTGTTTGCCATAGATATAGAGGGCGAAATGCCCCAGGTGATCAACGAGCCTAAGCTGAAATTATTTAACGCGCGGCATCCGCTGTTGTTCCTCAATTTTAAAAAGGAACAAAAAACCGTAGTGCCGTTAAATGTGCAGATTGATGAGGGCACCAGGATCATCGTAGTATCCGGCCCTAACGCGGGTGGTAAATCAGTTTGTATGAAAACGGTAGGTTTGCTGCAAATGATGGTGCAGGCGGGTTTATTGATACCTGCAGCCGAAGCCAGCGTAGTGGGGGTGTTTAAGCAACTGTTTGTTGATATTGGTGATGACCAATCAATAGAAAGTGACCTGAGTACATACAGCGCCCATCTATCCAAAATGAAGAATTTTGTTGAGCAGGCAAATGGTAAAACACTGATACTGATAGATGAGTTTGGTACCGGTACCGACCCTCAATTTGGCGGCCCTATTGCCGAAGCGGTGCTGGAATCACTCAACCATAAAAAAGTGAAGGGTATGGTTACCACCCACTACTCCAACCTTAAGATATTTGCCAGCAATACAGAGGGAATAGAGAATGCCTCGATGCTTTTTAACAACGTAGAGATGAAACCGCTTTACCGGCTGGAAGTTGGTAAGCCGGGCAGTTCATACGCTTTCGAGATAGCTCAAAAGATAGGTTTGCCGCTAAATGTGCTCAATCTTGCGAAAAATAAAATAAGCGAAGGGCAAAAAAAGGTAGATACATTGTTGGTTGATTTGGAACGTGAAAAACGCGAGATCTTCGAGACAAAGCAAAAACTGGATAAACAACAGCGCCGTGTAAACGAGCTGCAGGCTGAGAATGAAAAGCTGAAAAGCTATCTCGACGAAAACAAAAAGGCGTTGATAAGAGATGCCAAAGATCAGGCTAAAAACATTATCCTTAACGCCAATAAACTGGTTGAAAATACCATATCAGAGATAAAAAGCAGCAATGCCGATAAGGAAACAACGCGTAACCTTCGCGAGAACCTGAATGTGGAGTTAAAGAAGAATACGGTTAAAATTGAACCGGTAAAGCCCAACCCCGCAACTGCAGATGAAGAAATAAAACCAGGCGATTGGGTAAAACTAACCGATTCTGAAACAACGGGCCAGGTGATAGAAGTCATCCGCGATAACGTGGTAATTGCTATTGGCGATTTGCGTACCGTTGCCAAAAAGAAACGGGTGGAAAAAGTGTCAAAATCATCAGTCCCTAAAGAGATCAGGCGGACAATGAATTCGCATACCAGCGATTTTGCCAATTTTAGTCCGGAGATTGATGTGCGCGGGCAACGTACCGAAGATGCCCTGCACGCCATTGAAAAACTGTTTGACCGGGCGCTGATGATGGGCTTTAATAACCTGAAAATAATTCATGGCAAGGGAGATGGCATCTTGCGGAAAATGATAAGGCAATACCTTAAAAAGTATGATCAGGTTGACCGTATGGAAGATGAACATGCCGATAGAGGGGGTGATGGAATAACTTATGTATATTTTAAATAGGCTATAAAAGGGGCTGAATAAGAAGACCTGAAAATTTTCACAAAACGTATCCGTAATATATTTATTTTGTATAAATTATGTTACGTGTGGGTTAACCGCGCGCAAGGCGAGCATGCCTACGGCAGACTTATGTATATTTGAAATAAAAATATACTCATGCCCCTAAAAAATCTTACTCCAATGTTATACACGCGGCAGGTGAGGGCCAGTGTTGATTTTTATATTGAAAACCTGGGTTTTACTTGTGTGGGGTATGATGAAGATTGGGGCTGGGCCACGGTAAGCCGGGACGGGGTAGAGATTATGTTTGCCCTGCCAAATGATCATACCACATTTAGTATTCCCAAATTTACCGGTTCCTTTTATATCCGTACAGATAAAGTAGAAGACATCTGGAATGAACTAAAAGGAAAGGCTATTATATGCTACCCCCTGGAAACCTTTGATTACGGCATGCGCGAATTTGCTGTTTATGATTATAATGGCTACCTGTTGCAATTTGGTATGCCTGTTGATTAAGTATTGGGACAGGTAGTCAGCAACGGTGGTCATTTGCTTTGCGTTATTAAGTTTCATAAATTTAAAGCTGTAAACCGTTTTTTCAAAATGCGTAAACTATACCTTATTGTTCTGTTCCTGCTTTCTGTAGGAACATTATCCAACTGTACAGCCCAAAGCTTAGTACTTAAAAGCAAGGATCTGCACATCCGCTATACAGGTCGTATCAACATGACGGATGAGGCTGCTGAATTTTACTGGACCGGCTCATCTGCTATGATTAATTTTGATGGCACCGGCGCATCTGTTATTTTGCAGGACGAACGCGGAGATAATTATTTTACCGTTGTATTGGACGGTAAAGTAAGTGGCACTATTCACCTGGAAAACGTAAAAAAAACCTACACGCTGGCCGAGGGATTACCGGCTGGCCCTCATAGTTTGGAAATATTTAAACGTACGGAGTGGGAGATGGGTAAAACCACTTTTTACCAGTTTATTTTAGATAAAGGTGCTTCCGTCTTGCCGGCTCCACCCGTTAAAAAACGCAAGATTGAATTTTTTGGCAACTCCATAACTTGTGGGTACGCCGTGGAAGACACTACCGGGCAGGATAGAGGTACCGCCCCTTATGAAAATGGCTACGTCAGTTATGCCGCTATAACCGCCCGCCATTATAATGCTGCATATGTTTGTACAGCTAAAAGTGGTATTGGGGTAATGGTAAGCTGGTTCCCGCTGATTATGCCAGAGATGTATAACCGTTTAGATCCAACCGATCCGACGAGTTTATGGAATTTTACCAAATACACGCCGGATGTGGTAGTGATCAACCTATTCCAAAATGATTCGTGGATAGTGAAACTGCCCGATAATCCACAGTTTAAGGAGCGTTTTGGTACAAAAAAACCAGAAGAGGAACAGATTGTGAAAGCCTATCGCGAAATGGTAAAAAACATCCGTAAAAAATATCCCAAAGCGCAGATCCTTTGTATCCTGGGCAGTATGGATGCTACCAAAGAGGGCTCTCCATGGCCGGGATATATTGAAAAGGCGGTTGCAGGCTTAAATGATAAGTCGATTTATACCCACATGATCCCCTACAAAAATACCAACGGCCACCCAAGCGTAAAAGAGCAGCAAGCAATGGCTGATGACCTAGTAGCGTTTATGGATAAAACGGTGAAGTGGTAACACGATTTAAGGATTTAGCAGGATGGACAGGATTTTTACCTGCTTGTCTTTTGTCTGATACCAATTTTTCACCCATTATTATTGCCATCGCTATCAGCAGTGCCTTGCTGGTAAGTTTGCCGGGTTTGTACAATGTGATCGCAAACGTTTGTAGTTTCATCACCGCCCTCATCGGGCCGCCTGTTTGCAGCCGCCACTACAGCCGCATCATCGTTTAATTGGCCCAACTGGTCTGGATCTTTAAAATGGCTATTCTCCAGGTGCTCCTCAATTGGTTGGGTCTGTTTGAAATGAGCGTTGATATATGCGGCCTTTAGCAATGGATTTGCCTCATCATCACCGGAAGGTGTGAGGCTGTTCTCTCCAAAGTTTTGTCCGCCCATTCCATGCCCTTCCATTCCGGGGGCATCCTGTTTTTTCATATCGTTTTTTGATGCAGGGAAGCCATGTTGCAGGTCCTTCTCTGTCAAATTATTATCATCATCCACACGGTAAGCATTGGGCTTTTTGCCCTGCTGTTCTGAATGGTTGCTGTCTTCACTCAAAAACTCTTTGTCGTTTAGTGCCATAGTTTTATAAGTTGATAAATATATAATACCATATTTTTCTAATTGTTTTTGATTGTTTAATTTGTAAGAGAATAGGCCCTAAGTCAAGGGTATTAAGGGAGTGCCAATTATCAAATATTTCTTTTATCCTTTGTCCCTCCATCCTTCGTCTTTCTTAGCTTATTTTAAGTAGTTTTGGTTAACCAATTATTGAACATGAATAAAGTAGTTACTGATGCCGATGAGGCCATCCGCGATATTGAAGACGGTATGACCCTGATGTTGGGTGGCTTTGGTTTATGCGGTTTGCCAGAAAATTGCATAGCAGCCCTTGTTAAAAAAGGGGTAAAGCAGCTCACCTGCATATCCAACAATGCCGGGGTTGATGATTTTGGTATAGGCCTTATGCTAAAACAAAGACAGGTAAAAAAAATGATATCATCTTATGTAGGCGAGAACGCTGAGTTTGAACGCCAGTTGCTGAGCGGTGAGTTGGAGGTTGACTTGATACCGCAAGGAACCCTGGCCACGCGCTGCATGGCTGCCGGTTATGGGATGCCTGCTATTTTTACGCCTGCCGGCGTAGGTACAGAAGTAGCGATAGGTAAAGAGGTTCGTAACTTTAATGGGAAGGACTACCTGATAGAAATGGCCTTTGATGCCGATTTTGCCATAGTAAAAGCCTGGAAAGGAGATACGATGGGCAATCTTATTTATAAATCAACTGCCCGCAACTTTAACCCCGTAATGGCAATGGCCGGTAAAATAACCATTGCAGAGGTAGAAGAACTTGTTGAGGCAGGCGAATTAGAGCCCGATCATATACATACACCCGGAATTTACGTGCACAGGATTTTTCAGGGTAAAGATTACGAAAAGAGGATAGAGCACCGGACGGTGAGGTCAAAAGAGTAAGAGACTGGGAGATAAAGGAGTAAGGATAAAGGAGTAAGGATTGAAAGAAGCTATAAAATGGTCGTCATTGCGAGGTACGAAGCAATCCCCGATTTACAGAGCCGATCTGTTTAGTTTGGGATTGCTTCGTGCCTCGCAATGACGGGTTGATAAATTTTCAAATTGAACAGATGTTAGACAAGCAAGGAATAGCAAAACGTATTGCTAAAGAAATTAAAGACGGCTATTATGTTAACCTCGGTATTGGCATTCCTACGCTGGTGGCCAATTATATTCCAGAAACTATGGATGTGGTATTACAGTCAGAAAATGGCTTGCTTGGGATGGGGCCGTTTCCGTTTGAGGGTGAGGAAGACGCGGATTTAATAAACGCGGGTAAGCAAACTATTACCATGTTGCCCGGTTCGGCTACTTTTGATTCGGCTATGAGCTTTGGGATGATCAGGGCCAGGAAAGTTAACTTAACCATCCTGGGTGCCATGGAGGTATCCGAAAATGGTGACATCGCCAACTGGAAGATTCCCGGTAAAATGGTAAAAGGCATGGGCGGCGCTATGGACCTGGTGGCATCGGCGGAAAATATAATCGTAGCCATGCAGCACGTAAACAAGGCAGGCGAATCAAAACTATTGCCCCAATGTAGTTTGCCTTTAACCGGTGTTCATTGTGTTAAAAAGATTGTAACCGAGCTGGGGGTTTTTGACGTATTGCCCGATGGAGGATTCAAACTGCTGGAACGTGCGCCCGGAGTAACTATTGAAGAAATAAAATCGGCGACAGCCGGCAAGCTTATAGTAGAGGGTGAGATTCCGGAAATTATTCTCTAATGTAAAAATTTAATGATAATTGTTTATTTCACAACACAATTGTCATTAAATTGTTATATTGCATAATAAGTCCCTTAGTTTAATTTATATGATAGGTTATCCCGAATTGATACTGCTTTTTATATTTTTAGTAATTGCAACACCAATATATTTCCTGCCATCAATATTAGCTTGCGAAAAATGCAATTACAAATCTGTATTGTTACTTAATATTTTTTTAGGATGGACAATCATAGGTTGGATAGTTTCCTTAATATGGGGACTTAAAACGGTGAAAGATCCCTTGAAAATGTATAGGTTAGGCACATCTGATTGCTGCCCTAAAATAGAAGCCGAATTGGTAAAGCTCCAAGACCTGTTCAATGCCGGCGTAATTACCAAAGACGATTACTACGACCAAACCAGGAAAATTATAGGTAGCTAATATGAAATAAATGCCATTTGAAGATTTGAAAATTAAAGCGGAAAAGCATTTTCAAATCTTCAAATGACTCAATCTTCAAATCAAAATAACCTTGCCCTCAAGTTTGCAGAGATTTCCTCTGTTACAGCCATAATATCATCAGCCACATGCTTATTATTAGTAATAATCGGGTGGCATTCGTTTTTGTAAGGCAGCAGGTATTCTTTATATGCGGGCACTACATGGTTAAGCCATTTATACATCACGTCATCGTGCGAGTAACCACGTTCAATCAAATCACGTTTAAGGCGGCGTTGTAGCGCTATATCTTCATCTGCTTCAATAAACACCTTCATATCCAATAGTTGGGCTATATCTTTAAAATGCAGGATGAACAAGCCTTCCACTATTAAAATTGGAGCAGGCTTAATTTCAAGCACTTTGGGAATAGCATCAGGATTATTGAAAGTATACTCGTGCTTAAGAATGGTTTCCTTATTTAATAATTTGCTGATATCTTCCTGAAAGTGCTGATGGTCAATAGTATCTGGCAAATCAAAATTGTACAGTTTGTTCTCCTCTTTGGTCATCTTATGGGCCACAGGAATATAATAATCATCCTGTGATACCAGGCACACCTCATCCTGTGTAAAATGCTCCAGGAAACATTTCAAAAAAAAGGTTTTACCAGAGCCACTTCCACCGGCAATTCCAACAATATAAGGTTTATTCATTCGGGCTGCCGTAGCTGATATTTACATTAATACGTTTATCCAAAGCACCCAAAGCATCGGCGGTGTTCTTGGTCATTACAATAAGCACGTTCTTGGTAGCTTCGCTATCCGTAAATCTGCCAACAACTTTGGCATAGGTGGTGTGGTTATTCATTGGGTTGGTGATCTTAATAACGGTACCAATAGGGGCTGTACGGTGTAAAACCAATTCTTTTTTAGGGTCAAGGCTGGTATCATCAACCCAGGTTGCTACACCCTTTTCGTTTTTTTCATACAATCCAAAACGGTTGGCCTTAAACTTAGCATCAGCACTATCAATTGCCATGGTTGATGAATCTGTTTTCAGCGCATCCTGTTTGGCCACAGTCCTGTCTTCGGGAGGCAAACCGGTACGTACTTTAATGATCTGGTTTGGTTTAAGATCATCAGCGCTCAGGTTATTAAGGGTCTTAATGTCATCAACTGAAGTATTAAAGCGTTTGGCTATTGAAGTTAACGTTTCGCCTGCAGATACTTTGTACTGTTGAACGTTATCCATATTAGTATCAGTAGCTTGCTGAGGGGCAGGTGCAGCTGTTTTTGGGGCATTGCTTACGGGTTGCTGCACAACAGGTGATGCTTGTTGGGTAACGGGTTGCTGTGTTACCGGGGCTTGCACCTGTGGTTTGGCAACAGGTTGTTGTACCTGTGTTTTTTGTTGCACAACAGGAGTTTGAATGACTGGCTTAGTTTGTTGTACAGGAGCCGGTGTTTGTGCGGTTGTTTCAACAAATGGTCGCTCGGTAGGTACTTTAATAGTGCCGCCAATTTTTAGCGTGGCGTTATTGTTAAACTGTATAATAGTTTTTGGGCTTACATTATAGCGTCTGCCTATGGAGTAATAATTGTCTTTTGGATCAAGTTTGTGAAGGATGATTTTTTTGCCGTTAAGGTTTTCAACGCCTAGAGAATCAACGGCGGTATTTGCTAAAACGGATAAAGAAAATGTGAGTAGGGGAGCGATCGATAAAAGGATCTTTAATTTCATAATATGTTATAATACAGTATTTTATAAATTTAAAACAATTAATTCCGACCTGTTTTTGAGGTAGATCAGTTTATTCTTATTCAATACAAACGCCTCGGGCTGCAATTTTTGTATATTGGTTTGCAACAAATCGTGATAAACAATAACATCTTCATCATTATAAATATAAAGATGCTGCTCCAGTTGTTCATCCAAAAATGTGTGCAAAGATACAATTCTATAATTATTGTGCTCCATGTAGTGCACGGTATTTCCGTAAGGCTCTGCGGGCAAAGCAATGTGTTTTAAAAACGAATAAGGCAGTAATTGGGCGCTTACAATATGGTTATCCAATTGTGTATCGATAACGGGTTGATAAGCCCTTAACGTTGATCCGGTTTTTATATCAGCCAAAAATAATTTCTTAGGCTGAATTTGTGCGTTGTAAACTACTGGTCCGTTTACCGAGAGGTGGTCAAAGGCCAAAGTGTAATTACTCCAAAGCGTTTGCCCGCCAACCCCATCAATGCTGACCAGGCCTTTGTGTACCGGTCCTTTTTCTGACTGGTAATTGTGGGTGAGCAGCACGCCATTGTGAGCAGCCTCGATACCGGTGAGCCAGCGTTCTGGCGTGCTAAGCTCTGTAAAGTGGATGCGTCCATCGCCCAGATCTATTGAGGTGAAACTTACTTTTTTATCCTCGCTGCTCCGTACTTCAAGGAATATAATGTTGCTTATTTCATCAATTTCCATACGCCAGATGGGGTGTTTACATTGATGTTGTATGAATGGTAGCAGCTTTGTCATAAAGTTTACAAATATGATTTATTATATTCAAAACTGTTTAATTTTACCAAACAATGCTACCACGCCTGTGTTAAAAAACTAAATCACTATTAATATGAATGCTGAAGAAATAAGCTTAGAAGAAGTAAAAGTAAAACCCGTTGTTGACCATCTTAATGATCTGTTGGCTAACTACCATATTCATTATCAGAAACTGCGCGGTTGCCATTGGAATGTAAAAGGCCCAAGCTTTTTTACCCTGCACATAAAGTTTGAGGAACTGTACACCGCGGCTTTACTAACTATTGATGAGCTGGCCGAAAGAATCCTGTCATTAGGTAAGCCTCCCTATAGTACTTTTAAAGATTATATCACCACATCACAGATTAAAGAAATACAAACCATAGGCTTAAAAGACACCTTGATGGTGAAAGCCATTATTGAAGACCTGGCTGCTTTAATTGCTAAAGAAAGAGAAATATTAGACATCACCGCCGAAGCAGGTGACGATGGCACCAACGATATGGTGAACCGCTTTATGCAATTCAACGAAAAAAATACCTGGATGCTGCGCTCGTTTGTAAACGAGGACTAAGGAGTATTCACTTGTATTAAGAAAGCCGCTTGTTTTTACAGGCGGCTTTTTTGTTGCTAATAAGTTAAATTTTTGAAGCTGATCTGCCTACGTAGAGATTACTTCATGACTCGCAATAACGGATGTTTATGTGTTTTCCCCCATGGTAATTTACACCCCCTAAATGTCGCATTTGCACTTTAAGACTTTGAAAAAATGCCCTAATTTTATCAAAAGGAAAATCATCTTAATAAATTGAAAAATGGAAACGTTAAATAAAACAGCCATCACAGTGGAGTGCATAGTAAACGCTCCTGTTGAAAAAGTTTGGGAATTTTGGGCAAAACCAGAACACATTACCAAATGGTGTAATGCATCTGACGATTGGCATGCTCCTTACGCCGATAATGACCTGCGCAAGGATGGTAAGTTTAAAACTACCATGGCTGCCAAAGATGGTAGTTTCAGTTTTGATTTTGGAGGCGTTTATACTAACGTAAAGGAATACAGCCTGATTGAGTACACAATGGATGATGACCGGAAAGTGAAAATTGATTTCATTAGCCAGGATGGTTCAACCCGGGTAATAGAAGCATTTGAGCCCGAAACTACCAATCCCATAGAAATGCAACGGGGAGGATGGCAGGCAATTCTTGACAACTTTAAAAAATATGCCGAAGCAAATAAGTGATGAAAAAAGAGTTTGCATCGGAATAGAAAGCACCGGACAGGCGTCAAAGGCATAAATTGGGAAAGGGTAATGGAAACTATTTTTTGTTAAATAAGGCATTACGTATTATATTTGCATTTGAAACGGGATGCCAGATCCTGCTGATTATGTATTTTCCTATGGTGTAATGGTAGCACTTCTGATTCTGGTTCAGACAATCGTGGTTCGAGTCCATGTGGGAAAACTTAAACGGGACAACATCAAATTTTGATCGTTTGTCCCGTTTTTTTTTGCCTAAATTCACCACCAGGAATTTTTCTATGCCAACTTTAGCGGCTTTAAACCATTGAAATATTCTTTTTTACTACAACGTTGAAGTAAAAATAAGCGCGCTATTTTTTTAAAATGCGTGGTTTGGGTTGTAGAATTGCAGAGATTTAAACTAAAATATATAACCTTGAAAGTATTACACAGTGTACATCCGGAGGATTTTAAACGCTACGATACAGCAACCATGCGAAGTCGTTTTTTAATAGAAAACCAGGTGCAGCCCGGTGATATTAATTGCACTTATACACATTACGACAGGATGATTGTTGGTTTTGCCAACCCGGTGAATACAGAAGTCTTGTTGCCAAATTACCCCAACCTTAGGGCTGAATATTTTTTGGAACGCCGGGAAATGGGTATTATCAACGTTGCCGGTGACGGTGTTATCGTAGCTGACGGGCAATCATTCGACGTTAAAAAACAGGATTGTTTGTATATTGGAAAAGGCATAAAAAGTGTGCATTTCGCCAGTAAAAACGCCGATGAGCCAGCCGTGTTCTATATGCTTTCGGCACCGGCACATGCGCAGCATCCAACAACCCTGTTAACACATGCCGATGCGGTAAAAGTTACGCTGGGCTCAGCATCCACAGCCAATCATCGTACTATCAATAAGTACATCCACCTGGAGGGTATAAAAAGTTGCCAGCTGGTAATGGGTTTAACCATTTTGCATGATGGCAGCGTATGGAATACTATGCCGCCCCATGTACATGACCGCCGTATGGAAGCCTATTTTTATTTTGATGTACCACAGGGGCAAAAAATATTTCATTATATGGGTGAGGGGCAGGAAACCCGTCATATCACTATGAATAATTACGACGCGGTGGTTTCGCCACCCTGGAGTATTCACGCAGGCAGTGGAACAGCAAGCTATAGCTTTATATGGGGAATGGCAGGGGAAAATCTCGATTACACCGATATGGACCCCATTGCTATTCCAGATATCCGATAATCAATTAAAAAAGAATAATACATTGGAAAACAATTTCTCATTGGCCGGTAAAGTAATTGTAGTTACGGGCGGTACAGGCATATTAGGTAATTCGTTTATAAACGGTATTGTAGAGGCAGGGGGCGCGGTGGGCATATTAGGCAGAAATGCAGATATAGCCGAGGAGCGTGCAGCTGCCATAAACCAAAATGGCGGCAAAGCGGTTGCGCTGGTGGCTGATGTTTTAAACGAAGCGGAATTGCAAACAGCGAAGGTTAAGCTGATGGATACTTTCGGCAGGCTGGATGGATTGGTGAATGGTGCAGGTGGTAACATGCCGCAAGGCGTTTTGCAACCCGATGAGGATATTTTTAAAATGAATATTGCCGGTATGAAATCCGTAATGGATCTAAATACCTGGGGAACTATTATCCCTACACAGGTATTTGGCGAGGCCATTGCGCAAACGGGTAAAGGCAGCATCGTCAATATTTCTTCTATGAACTCCAAACGAGCCATTACCAAGGTATTGGGCTATAATATTGGCAAAGCTGCGGTTGATTGTTATAACCAATGGTTCGCGGTGGAATTAGCCAACCGGTATGGCGATTCCATCAGAATGAATGCTTTGGCGCCTGGTTTTTTCCTCACCGAGCAAAATCGGAACTTGCTTACCAAACCCGAGGGCGGATATACAGAGAGAGGGGAGCTGGTGATAAAGCAAACCCCATTCAAGCGTTTCGGTCATCCTGATGAATTGATAGGCGCGCTGGTGTGGCTGTTAAGTGATGCATCCAAATTTGTAACCGGATCTATGATTTGTGTAGATGGCGGGTTTTCTATTTTTGGTGGCGTTTAATCAGTTTGTTTAATTCCTGGCCAATGCCGGATTTATATTTTCGTTAATTTACCTATGTTTACTACAGATTAGTTTGTTAACTGTAGTAAACATAGCTAAGTAATTGCATAAGTATGAATTTGGGGGCGGTCACTATAAAAGATATTGCCAAAGAATTGGGGATTTCCACTTCAGCAGTATCCAAAGCGTTAAAGGATAGTCATGAAATTGGGGAGAAAACCAAACAACGGGTCCTGGAATGTGCTAAAAGGCTCAATTATCAGCCTAACCCCATGGCCCAAAGCTTAAAGCAGGGAAACAGTAGGTCTTTAGGAATTGTGGTATCTACCATTGATAATCATTTTTTTTCCCAGGTTATTAACGGGATAGAATTTATTGCGCATAGCAAAGGCTACAATGTATTTATCACGCAAACCCACGAATCCTATGATCTGGAGATGTTAAATGTAAATCATTTAATCTACCGCTCAATTGATGGGTTGCTGATATCCTTATCCACAGAAACAAATAATGTTGATCATCTTAAAAAGCTCCACGAAAAGGGCCTGCCCATTGTTTTTTTTGATAGGGTAAGTGATGAAATTGAAACCCACAAAGTGATTGCGGATAATTTTCAGGGCGCCTATGAAGCTACTATAGCATTGATAAATGCCGGATACCGGAAAATCGCGCACATTACAAGTTCTGTAAACGTATCTATCACCGCCGAAAGATTAAAGGGTTACCTGCTGGCGCTCGAAGAGAATGACATTAAACCTGATGAACGATATATAAAATATTGCCTTCACGGCGGTAAGGATCTTGATGAAATAGAAAAGGCGCTTAATGAGCTTTTACTGTCGCCAAACCGTCCCGATGCTATTTTTACCGCTTCGGACAGGATTACCACTACAACCTTGCTGTTGCTGCATAAATTAGGTTTTAAAATCCCCGAAGATATTGCCTTGCTTGGCTTTACCAATACACAACTGGCTGATGTATTAAGCCCCTCATTAAGTACGGTTTACCAACCCGGCTTTGAGATGGGTAAAAAAGCAACAGAAATGCTTATTAGCTTAATTGAAAGCAGAAGAAATGTCACCGGATTTGAAACTGTAGTATTGCCTACCCAGGTTTTTATACGCAATTCATCAAGCCCAATTAGCCAATAGCCATAGGCTTTGCTTTTAACTTTGTTATTATTTTACTGCCTCCAACTACTCATTATTTTTTACTCCATCGATGTAGTAAATATTTTTTGTCCTGATGATGTAAAAAACGGCATTCGGCAATACATTTGGTAACCAATTATTAATCAACAACAGGGGTTAACGCTTTTTTAATTATGATGGGTTACAGGATGTTTATAAAAAGGTTGATATGCATATTGCTGCTCTGTCCGGCGGTATATGAAGCAAAATCGCAGGTTGTTAAATTAGATTATTATTATAATCATGAGGTGCATCAAGTTGCCGGGAAATCGCAGCGATTTCATTACCTGTGGGATGAAAAAGAAAATACCGGCTATTCCATATGGGGAGATGCATTTAAGAAATGTGGTGCGACCTTAGATTCACTTACGTCGGCACCCACTCAGGCTAATTTAAAGGGAACTGCTATATACATTATTGTTGATCCCGATACCAAAAAGGAAAATCCAAACCCTAATTATATAACCGAAACAGATGCGGAAGCTGTAGCTTTATGGGTGAAAAACGGTGGTGTGCTGGTAATGCTGGCTAATGATAGCGCCAATGTGGAGTTACCTCATTTTAATCTGCTGGCAGCAAAATTTGGTATGCATTTTAATAACGATCTGCAAAATCATGTTATTGATGATAGTCATTTTGCAGATGGAGCCATTGAAACCAGGGGGAACCCTATTTTTAAAACCGCCAACCAGATATTTATGAAAGATGTTTGTTCTATTACGTTACAAGGACGGGCGAAGGCTGTTTTAAGTAAAAATTCATTTGCATTAATTGCTATGACAAAGTATGGTAAGGGAACAGTTTTAGCCATTGGCGATCCCTGGCTTTATAATGAATATACAAACGGGCGTTTACCCGTTGGATACGAAAACGATAAGGCGGCAAACGATATATCGGCATGGCTTTTAAAGCAGGTTCCGGCAGGTAGGAAAGAATAGTACATCGTTTTGAAAATTTTATTAACCAATTTATAAGGCCATGAAAATTAGTTCGGGAATTAAATTTTTGTTTTGCTTGATTATGATAAACAGCGTAAAGCCACAACTGGTAAAAGCCCAGTCGAAAAAATCAGTTGATGAGGTTGCCGTAGTGGTAGAGAGTTTGCGTAAAGCAATGGTTGATGCTGATAGCCTGGCGCTTGATAAGTTAACAGCAGGTGGTCTGAGTTATGGTCATTCGAGTGGTGTACTGCAAAGTAAAGCGGAATTTATACATAGTATAGCCAGTGGGGTGTCGGATTTTGTTACCATCGATCTGTCTGAGCAAAAGATCACCCTGTCAGGTAATACGGCCATTGTGAGGCATGTTTTGTCGGCAACTACCAACGATGCCGGTAAAGGCCCCGGCAAGGTTAAAATTGGAATATTGCTGGTATGGGTAAAAAATAAATCCGAATGGCAATTATTGGCCCGGCAGGCTGTTAAACTTCCCTGATCTGTTTACTATTCTAAATAGCGGTTTTAGCCTTTAAAGGCTAAAGGGTTTGGGTAATTGTCGCTCTGGTCTTCGGCTACATTGTCCAGGCATTTAAAATCCTTTTCAATCAGTAGGTATAAGGAATTGATGTTGCTTTCATATCCTACGCGGTCGGTACTTGTCCATTGGTTGGCCATAGTTGCCGGCATGTACATGGTAATAGTGTTATTATTAAAGCTCGCAGTTAAAACTTCGGCATTGGAGCGTTGCAAGGCATATTTAAATAGTTGTGTGCCAAAAGTGGTTGTTTCTTCAACATAGCCATCCCTGTTAAATTGTTCAACATCGGTTTTGGTAAGCCTGTACCGTAGGGAATTTCCTTTTATCCTGATCTTCATACCTGATTCTTAGTTTTTTATGTTAACCACATCGCCAATAATGATGATGGCCGGGTAGGTAAGTTGGTGTTCTGCGGCAATTGCCACAAGGTCCTTAGCCATTCCCTTTGCCGATTTTTGTTTTGACAGCGAAGCATGTTGTATAATAGCTGCCGGCGTATCGCCCTTGCCAGCAGTTACATAAGTAAGTGCAATTTCCGCGAGTTTTTTCATGCCCATATATATAACTACAGTGGCATTACTTTGCATGGCGCAGGCAAGATCGGCAGATAGTCGTCCGTCCTTTTTAGTGCCCGTAACCATCCATACGCTTTCACTTACCAGGCGGTGGGTTAAAGGAATATCTTCCAGGCCGGATGCCTGCATACTGGTAATGCCCGGTATATAGTGTGTAGTAATGCCATGCTGGCGGGCGTAAATGATCTCCTCAAACCCGCGCCCGAATATAAATGGATCGCCGCCTTTTAATCTTACCACACTGCCTTTGGTAAATGCGTAATGTTTTATCAGTTCGTGAATGGTTTCCTGGGGGGTATAATCGCCATAGGGTTGTTTGCCAACATATACTTTTTCGCAATCCTCCCGGCTTATATCCAGCAACTCTTTATTGGCAAGGTTATCATATAATATCACATTTGCTTGTTGAAGTGCCTTATATCCTTTCATTGTTATCAATTCTGGGTCTCCTGGACCTGCTCCAATCACAAATAATTCCGGAATTTGTATTTTATTTTGCATATTTTCAAATTTGACGTTAAAAAATCAAGTATTTGCCCGTTTTGTTTTAATGATTTTTGCTTAAATTGTAAAATCATCAATAAATTAAGGTTAAATATTGATTTATATTATATCAATAGCACTAAATTATGAATTATAATGCCAATAAACATGATTTATTTAATAAAAAAATGAATTTAAATTTTTATTTGATGTTTTTTTGAGTTATAATTGTAATGAAATACAATCAGGGTCGCAGTTGAGTGTATTTAGTTTGAAAATTGCTTTAACATTTAAAAAATTTCGATATGTCAAAACCAACCATTATTGTTGTTGGCAACGGTATGGTAGGTTATAAGTTTTGTGAGAAACTTTTAGCCAGATCAACCCAGTTCCAAATAATTGTTTTTGGTGAAGAGCTCCGCCATGCTTATGACAGGGTGCATCTGAGCGAGTATTTTAATGGTAAAACCGCCGATGATCTGTCGCTCTCCACTTTATCGTGGTATGCCGATAATGGTATCGCGCTTCATCTTGATGATCCTATCCAGGAAATCAATCGTTCCCAAAAAACTATCCACTCCTTAAAAGGCGTAACGCTGAAATATGATTGCCTGGTTTTAGCTACCGGTTCATCGGCTTTTGTGCCCGATATTCCGGGGATTGAAAAAGAAGGTGTATTTGTTTATCGTACCATTGAGGATCTGGAATTGATAAAGGCTTGCGCTACCAACGCAAAGTGTGGTGCAGTGATGGGTGGCGGGTTACTTGGGTTGGAAGCGGCTAAGGCTTTGATAGATCTTGGTATTGCCGAAACGCATGTTATTGAATTTGCTCCGCGATTAATGCCGAGGCAAATAGATTCGGCCGGTAGTAATATGCTGCAGTTGAAGCTGAGTCAGCTGGGGCTGCATATTCACTTAAATAAAAGTACAGCAGCTATTGTTGGCGAAAAAAAGATCGAATCGCTTCGCTTTAATGATGATAGTCAACTTCCGGTTGATATGCTGGTGATCTCTGCCGGTATCCGTCCTCGCGATGAATTGGCAAAGCTTGCCGGTTTGCATGTAGGTACCCGTGGCGGTATTGTTGTAAACGAAAAAATGCAAACCAGCGATGAAAGCATTTACGCCATTGGCGAATGTGCTTTGTATGATGGAATGATATATGGTTTGGTTGCGCCCGGTTATGAGATGGCTGATATTGTGGCCGCTCATTTAACCGAGGCTGATAAATCATTCTACGGGTACGATATGAGTACCAAGTTAAAGCTTATAGGTGTTGATGTGGCCAGTTTTGGCGATGCATTTATAACCGAGCCTGATTGTCGCACTATTTTGTTTGAGGATACCCATAAGGGTATTTATAAAAGGATAAACATTACCAATGATGGTAAAAATTTATTGGGGGGTATATTAATTGGTGATGCCGATGCTTACAATATGCTGTTGCAAACGGTAAATAATAAAATTGTTCTTCCGCCAGATCCTGAAGACCTTATCCTGGGTTCAAGAGGTGGAGCTGCAAGTGAGGGTGCGGGTGTAATGAGTTTGCCCGATGATGCGCTTATTTGTTCGTGCGAGGCGGTGACCAAATCGGCAATCTGCTCGGCGGTAAGTGAAGGTGGCGTAACCGGTATAGATGGCATGAAAAAATGCACCAAGGCCGGGACGGGTTGCGGTGGCTGCGTGCCAATGGTGAAAGATCTGATTGCCGGCACCATGAAAGCAAATGGCCAGTATGTTAAAAATGTGATCTGTGAGCATTTTGATTACTCGCGCCAGGAGTTATTTGATCTGGTAAAAATAAACGGACTTAAAAATTACGACCTGGTGCTTGACCATTATGGCAAAGGTGATGGTTGCGAGGTTTGTAAGCCGGTTGTAGCCAGTATTATGTCAAGTCTCTGGAATGATGTAATTGTTAAACAGGAAGTTATTCAGGATAGTAACGATAGGTTTTTAGCTAATATTCAAAAAGGTGGTACATACTCCGTAGTGCCACGTATTCCTGGCGGCGAGATAACGCCGGATAAACTGATCGTGATAGGCCAGGTGGCCAAAAAATATGGCCTGTATACAAAAATAACCGGCGGGCAACGTATAGATATGTTCGGCGCGCATTTGAGCGATCTGCCTTTAATATGGGAGGAGCTGATAGATGCCGGTTTTGAGAGCGGGCATGCTTATGGTAAAGCGCTGCGTACAGTGAAAAGCTGTGTGGGTAGCACCTGGTGCAGGTTTGGTTTGCATGATAGTGTAACTTTTGCAATTGAGATAGAGGACAGGTATAAAGGGATTCGCGCCCCGCATAAACTTAAGGGCGGTGTAAGCGGTTGTGTGCGGGAGTGTGCCGAGGCGCAATCAAAGGATTTTGGAATTATAGCTACAGAAAAAGGCTGGAATTTATATGTATGCGGTAACGGTGGTTCAAAGCCACAGCATGCGCAATTGCTGGCTACCGATATTGATAGTGCAACTTGTATTAAATACCTGGATAGATTCCTGATGTTTTACATCAAAACTGCCGATCAGTTAACGCGTACCGCAACCTGGTTAAATAAGCTGGATGGCGGTATGAGCTATCTGAAAAATGTAATTGTAAATGATAGTCTTGGTTTGGCCGGGCAATTGGAAGAAGAAATGCAGGCCCTTGTAGATACTTATCACTGTGAGTGGAAAGAAGTTATTGAAAGTCCTGGAATGCGTAAGCGTTTTGCTCACTTCATAAATGCTCCCGAAGAAAAAGACCCGCATGCGCAGTTTGAACCAATGCGCGAGCAGGTACGGGCTAAAGAATGGTAGGTTTTTAAGGTAAAAGTCAAAAGTCAAAAAAAAAGGCGGGCATGTTTTATAAAGGCGTGTTGAGCTGATAAAAATATAACACAATGGAAACAACAATAGCAACACAATGGATTATGGCCTGTTATGTAGATGATGTGCCCGAAAATGGTGGATCATGCGTAAAGCATGGCGAGGAGCAGATAGCTATTTTTAACTTTACCCGCAGGGGCGAATGGTATGCTACCCAAAATCTTTGTCCGCATAAACAGCAAATGGCTATTTCGCGGGGAATGATAGGTAGCGCCGGAGAGAGCTGCGAGCCAAAGGTAGCTTGCCCGTTTCATAAAAAGGCATTCTCTTTACTTACGGGCGAATGTTTGGGTGAGGAGGAGCTTGTTATTAAAACCTACCCTGTAAAAGTGGCTGATGGTAAAGTTTTTGTAGGTATTGCCTAAGTTACAGGTTAGTATCCTGGGTTAATGCAAATAATTTTTCTCCATCAATAATAATTATTTTTTTGCTATTGGTGGTAATGATGCTTTCCTGTATCATTTCGTTTACTACTCTAAAAACGGTTTCGTAGGTTGCTCCTGTAAATGAAGCCAGGTCCTGGCGGGTTAATTCAATACCAATGTGCCCGTCGGGATTAATACCAAACTGATTTTTTAGTGATATTAAAGCGTGAGCAACGCGGCCTTTAACGGGCATATGCGCCAGGTTGCGCATCTTCTTTTCTGCCTCCTGTAGTTCGTCAGCAAAAAACAACATAAGCTGATAAGTGAAATTAGGGTTAACCTTCAGGGTGGCCTCAAAAAAATCCATATCCATATAGCATATAACTCCTGCTTCAAGTGCTGTTGCCGAAATAGGGTAATGGGTGGCTTTTTTGCCTAATGCCCTGTGTCCAAATATGGCTCCCTTATTGGCAAAGCGAATAATGAGTTCTTTATCGGCGCCCCATTTTTTATGGACCTTTACAATTCCCTCGTATACAAAGTATATCCCTTTAACCGGATCGCCTTCTTTAAAAATAACTTGTCCCTTTTTTACGCTAAGGTTTTTTTTGTTAGCTGCAACGGCGGGTAGCCATTCTTTAATGCAGCTTTTGCATAAAAAACAAGTTTGATTATCGCATGGGGTATTTTTTTTCATTTGCTGCGTAAATATCTGTTGATTTTATTAAAAATAACGATGTGAATTGCGTTTGTTGTGATTTTTTTAAGATTTAAGTAGATTTTTTTTGAAAAATATTGATTTTATATCGATTTAATTGAGAATAAATCATTTTATGTTGATTTAAAAATTATCAAAAGCGCATTTTGGCATTTTTTAAGTTGGTAAAATTTAAGTTTTTCATAAAAAAAGCATATTTACATGATTTTAATCATAAAAATTAACTTTAAAGTGTTGTTATTTGTATTTATTCATTAAATAAGATATATTTATGCTAATTAAATGCTTAGTTATTAAAAAAAAACTTGTGCCTATGATGAAAATAAAAAATATATAAAAAAAGCCCTGCCGGGAGGTCGCATTCCCAGACAGGGTTAAACAGTTTTTAATCGCTTTAACAAATAAAAAACCAATTCAAATGTACAAAAATGTATGTAATCAACACACTATCGGCAAAATTCTATTAATTATATCATGTTTTATTTCATACAATGCCTCTGCACAGCTATCCATTACAGGACAGTTAAAAACAAGGGGCGAATTACGTGATGGTTATGGAACTTTAGAGCCAATAGGTAACAAAAATGCCGCCTTTGTTTCACAACGAACGAGGCTTACCTTTAATTATAAAAGCAGCCGGCTTATTTTTCAGGCATCTGTACAGGATGTAAGGCTTTGGGGGCAGGATGCATCAACCATTACTATAAACGATGGTAATCGTTTAGGATTACATGAAGCCTGGGCCGAGCTAATCTTATCCAACAAAAAAGATACTTCTTTCAAATCATCCCCATTTGATTATTTCGCAATTAAGGCAGGTCGTCAGGAGCTTGTTTATGACGATGAACGCCTATTGGGAGGATTAGACTGGTTACAGCAAGGCCGCCGACACGATGCCCTTGTTTTTAAACTGCTGCAATCGGGATGGCAATTGGATCTCGGCTTAGCTTTTAATCAAAGTTCAGATGCTATAAATTATAATGGTACCTATTACACTCCGGCAAATGTGCCTGCTACGGTAAAGGATAGCAAAGGCAATTTGGCAAATACCCCCGCCGGACTTATCCCGCTGCTTAATGCCGCTGGTATCAGCTCAAAAACAGGAAGCCCATCATTTTTAAACCCACCGGGAACCAACGGCTTAAATCAAAATTATAAGTCGCTTGAATATTTATATGTTGCCAAAAAAATCAACAAAACAAAAATATCAGGTCTGTTTTTGGCAGACCAATTTGGCAAGTATAAGCTCGATTCGGTAAAAAATGTATCTGGCACAGACGAAGGTTACATTTACGGCCGCCGCTTTAATCAGGCTGGCGTAAACACACGATATACTACCGGCTTACTGGTAAACCCGGTATTTGGCGATAAAGATCAATGGGGTGTAAACGGTGGTTTTTACTACCAGGGCGGCCATGATAAGGATGGCCTTGACTTGAGTGCTTATACCTATACTATAGCTTTATTATATAAAGGCAGCAACCTTAGTTATACCGCTGGCTGGGATTATTTATCGGGCAATGATGCGTTATCAACTTCAAAAACCAATCACCGGTTTGATCCATTATACGGAACGCCGCACAAGTTTTGGGGATCTATGGATTATTTTTATGCGGGCAGTGGTTCACCTACAGGCGGCTTAAGCAATCCTTATTTAAAAATAAAGTACGCATCTGATAACAAACGTTTCAGTACCGAACTGGCCAATCATTATTTTCTGCTGGCTAAAGATCAAAAGAATGCAACGGGCCAGGCTATTGGCAAATACCTGGGTACCGAGTTTGATTTAACCAACAGCTATAAGCTTAACAAGTTTACCGCTGTTGATCTGGGCCTGTCATACATGGCTGCAACAAGCAGTATGGAATATGCCAAGGCTTTAACACCCGGAAGCTCCAGGCTTCATCCGGTTTGGGCTTATTTGCAATTGAATATTAAACCCGAATTTTTGAATAAGTAACCTGTGAGCTAAAAGCCGAAGGCACAAAGCCGGAAGCAAATATTGACCATTAATTTATTAGTAATCCCTGCTTTTATTTAAAACGATCATGGAAAAACAACTTACCAAACTCAATATATTTTCATTAAAAGGTGTACAAATGCGCACCTTCCACACCACATGGCTCATGTTTTTTGTGTGCTTTTTTGGTTGGTTTGGCCTGGCGCCACTGATGCCTACCATCCGTGCAGAATTGCACCTAAGCAAAGGGCAGGTAGGTAATACCATTATAGCTTCTGTAGCGGCTACCATTATAGCACGCTTAATTATAGGTAAACTTTGCGATACATGGGGCCCACGCAAAACGGCCATCAGGCTATTGCTGGTAGGCTCATTACCTGTGTTTTTTGTAGGCCTGGCGCATGATTATACCTCGTTTTTGTTATTCAGATTAGCAATAGGTGTAATTGGGGCATCGTTCGTAATCACGCAGTTTCATACCTCTATGATGTTTGCACCTAATATAAAAGGTACGGCAAACGCGGTAACCGGTGGCTGGGGCAATTTGGGCGGAGGTGTTACCAATATGGTGATGCCATTGATCTTTGCTGCGATAGTAGGTTTTGGCTATACCAAAGCCGAAGCATGGCGCTATGCAATGATATTTCCAGGTGTAATGATGCTGGTTATTGCCTTTTTATACTGGAAATATACCAAGGATACCCCCAATGGAAACTACGATGAAGTAGGCTATTCTAAAACCAACTCTACCAAAACAGATTGGTCCATATTGAGCGACTGGCGCGTTTGGGCACTGACCCTTGCTTATGCGATGTGCTTTGGTATGGAAATCACTTTTGATAACGTGGCCTCACTACATTTTGTAGATACATTTCATCTGTCGCAAAGTTCGGCAGGTTTTTGGGCCGGTATTTTTGGGTTCATGAACATTTTTGCCCGTGCTTTAGGTGGTATTGTATCAGATAAAGTAGGCGGCAAATTCGGGATGCGCGGCAAAGGTTTGTTGCTTGCCGGCGTATTGCTATTAGAAGGTGCAGGGCTTATTCTGTTTGCCAGCTCTGGCAACCTTACTGCTGCTATTATTTCTATGCTTTCATTCGCGCTTTTCCTTAAAATGTCAAACGGTGCTACTTATGGTATTGTACCGTTCATCAACAGTAAAAATGTTGGTATGGTAAGCGGTATAGTTGGCGCAGGTGGTAACCTGGGTGGTATGATGTTCGGCTTTTTATTCAAATCATCTACCATTACTTATGTACAGGCATTTACCTATATCGGCATTATGGTTATGGTGGTATCGGTAATTGTATTATTAACGCGTTTCCAAAAACAACCGGTTTTAGAAGAGGTCGAAGAACCAATGATCGCGGTAGCATAGTGTAAGCTAAAAGGCTAAAAGCTAAAGGCGGAAAGCTCAAAGCTTTTAGTTTAAGCTTCAAATAAAAATAGAATTTAAGAAGGCTTTTAGCTTTCAGCTCAAATAAAGCTTTTGGCCTTAGGCCTTAAGCTTTTAGCTATAAAAAGATGTCAATAAACAAACGATCTGGTAATGCCTACAAAAGTACCTGCTGTTATTGCGGGGTGGGCTGCGGCGTTGTTATAAATAAAGAGAAAAATGGAAGTATTACCCTTGAGGGTGATAAAAATTACCCGGTAAACAAGGGGATGCTGTGCAGCAAGGGATTAAACCTGCACTACACGGCAAATGATAAAACAGACAGGTTGTTGTACCCACAGATGCGTTACAACAAAAGCATGCCTATGCAAAGGGTAAGCTGGGATGATGCATTGGAGCGTACAGCAGCCGTTTTTAAAACTTTTATCAATAAATACGGGCCAGACTCGGTAGCGTTTTATGCATCGGGGCAATGCCTTACCGAGGAGTACTACGTAGTAAACAAGCTGATGAAGGGTTTCATCGGTAGTAATAATATTGATACCAATTCGCGCCTTTGCATGAGTAGCGCAGTAGCGGCATACAAGATAGCGCTGGGAGAAGACAGCGTGCCGCTTTGCTATGACGATATTGAACTGGCCGATTGCTTTTATGTTACCGGAGCCAACCCGGCCTGGTGCCATCCTATTTTATGGCGGAGGGTTGAGGCCCATAAAGCAGCAAACCCGCATGTAAAGATCATAGTGGTTGACCCGCGGGCTACAGATACCTGCAGCATTGCCGATTTGCATCTGCAAATAAACCCCGGTACCGATATCACCCTTAACCATGCCATTGGCAGGGTATTGATAGAAAATGGCGATATTGATATTGATTTTGTAACCCACCATGCCGATGGTTTTGAACAATACAGTAAAATAGTATTTGAACGCACCCTGGCCGAATCGGCCCTGATATGTGGTGTGAGCGAAAGTGATATTTGCCTTGCCGCCAAATACATCGGCGAAGCAAAGGGATTTATCTCTATGTGGACAATGGGGCTTAACCAAAGTTCCATTGGGGTAAACAAAAATTTAAGCCTTATAAACCTCAATTTAATAACTGGTCATATTGGTAAGCCGGGCTCGGGCCCGCTATCATTAACCGGGCAACCAAATGCTATGGGTGGGCGCGAAGTTGGTGGTTTAGCCAACCTGCTGCCGGCCCATCGCAATTTGGCAAATCCGCTGCACCGGGCAGAGGTACAAAAGTTTTGGGGCGGAACAGAAATTGCCGCAAAGCCTGGCCTAACCGCTACCGAAATGTTTGAGGCATTGAACGATGGCCGCTTAAAAGCCATCTGGATTATGTGTACCAACCCACTAACCAGTTTGCCCAATGTACGTTTGGCAGAGGAGGCGCTAAAAAAAGCAAAATTTGTGGTAGTGCAGGAGATCAGCAATAAGCCAGAAACTTTGGCTTACGCCGATGTAATACTCCCCGCCGCCGCCTGGGCCGAAAAGGAAGGCACCATGACCAATTCTGAAAGGCGCATTAGCTATCTGAATAAAGTACTGGACCCCCCCGGCGAGGCTATCGCCGATAGCGAGATCATTTGCCGCTTTGCCAAAAAAATGGGTTATAAAGGCTTCGACTTTAAAAATGCTGCCGAAATTTATGCCGAGCATGCTAAACTCACAACCAAAACCAATATTGATATCAGCGGATTAAGCTATGATATCATCAAACAACAGGGATCTGTACAATGGCCATATAAAAAGAGGAATGTAAGCATTGGTACCCCCCGTTTATTTACTGATAAGCAATTTTATACTGAAAGCGGCAATGCCTTGATCAGCGCTGTGCCTGATAAGCTTACCAGCGAAATGCCTAATGATGATTATCCGTTTATCCTGACTACCGGCCGCATTCGCGATCAGTGGCATACCATGAGCAAAACAGGTAAGGTAAATAAGCTAAACCAACATATCAAGGAATCTTTTATGGAGATAAACCCCCTGGATGCCATTAAGCTGAACATACAGGAGGGCGATGTTACCATCATTACATCGCGCAGAGGAGAGGTAAGGGTAAAGGCCAAAATGTCAACAGCAATAAAACAGGGTGTTGTTTTTATGCCGATGCATTGGGGAAAAATTTTAAATAATGATATGCACCGGGTTAACAATGTTACCAATGATATACTTGACCCAATATCAAAAGAACCGGATTTTAAATACTGCGCGGTAAGCGTTCAAAAATATAAAAAGCCATTTCAGCGCATCGTAGTTGTTGGTGCAGGAGCAGGGGCGCACGGCTTTGTACGATCATACCGTGAGCTGAACAAGGATGATGAAATTACCATTTTTAGCAAAGAGGACCACCCATTTTATAACCGTGTAATGCTGCCCGATTACATCAGCGGCGAACAAAGTTGGGAACAGCTGGTGAAAATGACTGATGAAGAGGAACCCGAATTTAAAATAAGATTACTCCGCGGTGTTAGCATCGAGAAAATTGACCGAGTTAATAAATACGTACTGGATAGCCGCGGGGTAAAAACTTATTATGATGTTTTGCTGCTTGCTACCGGCAGCAGGGCGGCCATACCTAAAAACGTACCTGCCTTGCAGGGTATTTTTAGTATGCGTAGCCGAAATGATGCCGATAACTTTAAAAAACATCTGCCCAAGAATGGGCATGTTGTTATTGTTGGTGGAGGCCTGTTGGGCCTGGAGATGGCTGCCTCCCTGCGCGAAATGGGCATCACCATCACCATTATTCAGCGTACATCAAGGTTTTTGAACCGGCAGCTTGATGAGTTGGGCAGCAGGTTGTTGCACGAGGAGATGGCCGATCAGGGTTGCGATATTTTTTATGACGATGAGGTACAGCTTTTTTATGGCCGGTCTAAATTAACCGGTATCGGTTTAAAAAGTGGCCGCAAAATTGATTGCGATGCCATGATCCTGGCAATAGGTACAACCCCCAACCTTGAAATTGCCAAAGAGAGTGGATTGGATTGCAAACGCGGCGTTATCGTGAACGAGCGGCTGCTCACCAGCGATCCATCTATATATGCTATAGGTGAAATTGCGGAGTTTAACGGAACACTATATGGAATAACCGCCGCTGCCGAGCAACAGGCCGCGGTAGTAGCCGGTTATATGAACGGTGATATTGCCAGCTATTATAAAGGCAGCCTGTTCATGAACATCATCAAAATTCATGGGTTTGATTTGTGCAGTATCGGTCTGTCAGAATGCCCTGATGATAAGGATTATGAAGAGATCGTATTTATTGACAAAGCCAAACGTTATTATAAAAAATGCATCATTCACCAGGACAGGCTGGTAGGTACTATTTTGATAGGAGATAAGGGCGAGTTCCAGGAATTTAAGGAGTTGATAGCCAACAAAACAGAGCTAAGCGATAAGCGCCTTAAGCTATTGCGCAGCGGCAAAACCGCCCAGCCTGTGTTGGGTAAGCTGGTGTGCAGCTGCAATAATGTGGGTGCCGATAATATCCGCAACAAGGTAGCTTCTGGTTGTTCCCAATTGGCAGATGTTTGTTCATCAACAGGAGCTGGAACAGGCTGCGGTTCATGCAAGCCAGAGGTTAAACGTTTGATGGATGAAGTTTTAAAGCAACAATTAATGAATGCTTAAAAATATGAAAGATAAAGGCAGGCAATTGATCAAGATAAACTTACCGGGAGGGGTAGCATCTGCAGGCGATTTTTACGAGATACTTATCATAGCGCAAAACGCTGGTGCAAAACACATTCGTTTTGGTAACCGGCAGCAGCTTTATTTTGAAACCGATGCCGAACATTTAGAAGACCTGGAATTTGATATGCTGGGCGCTGGTATCGACTATGAAATTGATGCCGATATTAACCCCAATATTACCAGCTCATACATCGCCGATGGTATTTTTAACCAGGAAAACTGGCTTAAAGAAGGGGTTTATAAAGATATTTTCGACCTGTTTGATCATCAGCCATTACTTAAAATTAATTTGGTTGATAGCAACCAAACCTTTGTTCCGTTTTTTACCGGGAATCTTAATTTTATCTCATCGCCGGTGAGTAATTATTGGTATTTGTATGTAAGATTTCCAAAAACTAATATCCTGTATTGCTGGCCCGTGTTGGTTTATTCTGATGATATCCCGGCCATAAGCAAAGTTATACAGGACGTGATCTTTGCCAATAAACAATTGTTTTATAACCAGGCCGAGGTTAATCCCGATTTGCTGCATCAGCTTGTTACTCCCGGGAACCAGTTTGTTATTCAGCAAATAGAGCAGCCATTGCAGATACCTGAATTTCAGTTGCCTTATTACGAGGGTTTTAATAAGCAGGGGAACAAATATTGGTTAGGCGTATACAGGCGCAATGAGTTATTTGATATTGAGTTTTTAAAGGAGATCTGCAACCTGTGTATGCAAACCAGGGTAGGGCAGCTTTACATCAGTCCGTGGAAATCATTATTGATAAAAAATATTGAGGCCAAACACAGGCCTTTATGGGGAAACCTGTTAAATAAATACAGGGTTAATATCAGGCATGCATCAAACGAGCTAAACTGGCAGGTAGAAGACCTATGCAACCAATGCCTGGATCTTAAACAACAGCTGGTTCGCGAATTTGAGGAGGCTGATTTACGCACTTATCGCTTAAGCTTTGCCATCAAAAGAACGCCACAATCAGGTATCTATGCTTCCATCGTGATTCGTGAACGTAAGCCTGATAAATTTGAGATTGTGCACACCCGTGATTTTAACCATAATACGCGTGAATTTGTGGTTTATAAGCAAGGGGTAGCAAAGGCAGATTTGAGCGGGCATCTGATAGCTCTTTGTGATGCATTTTATGAATTACAAAGTACCGCGCGCCAGGCACCTGTAACTATTATTAAAGACGATGCGGAACCCGTTAGCCAAAAACATGTTTATCAATGCATCAACTGCTTTACCATTTATGATGAAACATATGGAGATGAACAAGGCGGTGTTTTGCCGGGCACGGCATTTGCCGCTTTAAATAGCTATGAATGCCCAACTTGCGGAGCCGGCAAAGATGATTTTAAGGAAGTGGCAGTTGATAAATACCTGGTAAAATCTTAGAGGGTTTCAAAAAAACAAATAGATCGTCATTGCGAGGGTGTTTGCAAAAAAAACGACCGTCATTGCGAGGTACGAAGCAATCTCTTTGCTGTACAGAGAGGCTTTGCAGGGTCGATTTGCCTATGTAGAGATTGCTTCGTTCCTCGCAATGACGCGTAAATATGTGTTTCATTGGACGTATTAGACAGTCTCTTAGCAAACTGTTTTGGACTCTGCTTATTACTTTATTTCTGTTCCGTAAAATTTCAATCCCAGGATACCGGTCATGATCATGAGCATAAAGAGAAACTCCTGCCATGATAGTTTTTGATCAAATAAAGTCATTTCGCATACCTTAATTAATACTAAAGTTACGGCTGTCCAAACGGCATAGGCAATGGCTGTTGGTACCAGTTTTATCGCTAAGGAAAAGAAATAGATATTTCCAATTCCGAAAAGAATATAACCTGCAAAGGGTATCCATGCTGGTAAGCCCTGCTGCATACTTAAGGCAGAGTTCCATCGCAATGCTTTCAAGTCACTGAATTTCATCAGTTTAAGCGAAAATGTCCAGGCGGCTTCAAAGCCAGCCGCGATAATGAGATATAACCAGGCCAAATTTTTAAGTTTTATTGTAATATGTTATCTTCTTCGTGCACTTTATTTGATGGTAAAGTAGGCTGGAAATGAATTTCGGGCTCTTCGGATTTTGTAGGGAATAATTTTTTAAGCTGGTCCATGACCCTGAATCTTAATGTATAATACCATTTAAACCAGGAATATTTAAGCAAACTTTTTTCATCAAAACGCTTTATCGAGAAGGCATGCTGTAAAAAGTAATCTTTAGGATAATCATAGTAAAGCCCCCAGTTTTCGGGCTTATTACCCGGGGCATGACCGGGATCATAAACGGTGCCGAAAAGGTAATCCCATACCGCTAACTTGGTTGCAAAGTTGGCGTGGAAAACCTCCTGGTAATTGGCATGGTGCCACAAATGTAATTGGGGCGAATTGATGAGGTATTTAAGCTTGCCCATATTTACCTTAACGTTGGCATGGATAAACATACCGAACATGGCATCTATCAAAGCTTTGATAGGCACAACAACCGGGTTTGCTCCTAAAAGTATAATAGGAGCAAACTCGATAGTTTGGTTAATAATGATCTCCATGATGTGCGATCTTGATCCGGCTAAAAAATCAACTTCCTTACCAGAATGATGCGCTTCATGGATGCGCCAGAAAACCTTATTGGAGTGCTGAAAGCGATGGAACAGGTAGATATAAAGATCATGTGTAACCACAAAAAACAATACCTGTAAAGCAATTGGCCAATGTGTAATAAGTTGAAGATGTGATAGATCAAAATGCCTTTGCAGCGGCATAATTATATAATCAAAAATAAGGATCTTCAAAAAATAGCTTTGTATCAGGGTGTACCATACCAGATCAATCCAAAACCCTTCCCTAAAAAAGGCTAAACCTTTACGATAGGGGGAGATCCGCTCCCAACCGATGATAAAAGTTACCCAGCAGGCAAGGATAATGGAAGTAATGGTAAGTACGTTTTCCTGTGGCATTGCTAAACTAAAGGCTTTTCTTTATATTCATCACTTATGTTTACCCTTAACCTTTTCATAGGTGCCAGTTCAGATTCATAAACCCGCTTAAAACCATCGCCGGTAGCGATTTCTACATCCCTGATATCGCGTACCATGCGTTGTAAGCCCTGCGGCTCAACTGATGCAGCGTGATCTGATCCCCACATGGCACGGTCAAGTGTAAAGTGGCGTTCAACAAAAGTAGCGCCCAGGCTTACAGCGGCTACAGTAGTGGCCAGTCCGGTTTCATGACCCGAGTAGCCAATTGGAATGCCCGGATATTTGGCCTCAAGCGTTTGGATCATTTTAAGGTTAAGCTCCTGGGGGCTACATGGGTAGGCTGAGGTTGAATGAGCGATGAACAAAGGATAGTTTTCATCAAACGCGTTCGCAAAGTTCATGGTCGCTTCAATCTCTTTCATGGTTGACATCCCTGTTGACAGCATTAAAGGTTTACCGGTTTCCAGGATGCGTTGTATCAGATCAAAATCTGTTAATGAAGCTGATGCCAGTTTGTACAATATAGTATCAAACCTTTCCATAAAATCAACCGATGGAACATCCCAGGCTGAAACGAACCAATCAATGCCTAACTTTTTGCAATATTGATCAATTGTAGCATATTCGGCAATGCCAAACTCAGTTTTGCGTTTATAATCTATATAAGTGATTCTTCCCCAGGGGGTATCACGCATTATTTCCCATTGGTCTTTGGGTACGCAAATTTCAGGTGTCCTTTTCTGAAACTTAACCGCGTCGGCTTTGGCTGCAACAGCCTCGTCAATCAGTTTTTTGCAGGTTTCCAATGATCCGTTGTGGTTAATACCAATTTCGGCTATGATGTAGCTGGCCTGTCCTTTACCTATTACACGACCGTTTTGTAATGTTATTGTGCCGTTGCGGTTACCGGATGTAATAGCGGTATTCTTTGATTCGATGATAAATTCAGCAAACTCCCTGAAACAACCTTCGCCACCGTTTAGTGAGCTTACAAAATCGGCTTGCGCTTTAACCAATGGCAATGCATCGGCAGGGCAGGCGGTTAATCCGGCAAGTTTCAAAACTTCCAGGTCGTTATAGTCATCGCCTATATAGGCAACTTCGTGTGCGGATAAATTTAAACGGTGGCAGATTTCGTTAAAAGTAGAAACCTTATCCTTTATACCTAAATGCAGTTCAGTTATCTGAAGTTTTTCGGCCCGTTTAATCAACGAAGGAGAATGTTCACCGGTTATAATACCGGTATCAACATTTGCCAATTTTCGCAAACGCTCCACACCCATACCATCGCGCATGTTGAATTTTTTTAACAACTCGCCATCGGTGTTGTAATAAACACCTGCATCTGTTAATACACCATCGTTATCGGTTAGCAATAGTTTAATGCCGGCCGCTTTTTGTTTTAAAATTTCATTCATAATTATGTGTGAATTAAATTGCTGTCCATCCTCCATCTACCACCAGGTTAGCCCCCGTCATGTAAGCCGATGCCTCACTGGCAAGAAATACAAGTGCGCCCTGGTAATCAGATGCTTTGGCCATACGGCCTAATAATGTTTTTGCTGAATAGTTACCTATAAAATCTTCGGTTTGTCCGTTTTCAACTCCGCCCGGCGATAGTGTATTTACCCTTACACCGGTATTGCCCCAGTAAGCCGCCAAAAAGCGCGTAAAATTGATAATAGCCCCCTTGGTTACGGGGTAAGCAGCCGATTTGTAAAAGGTTTGCTCGCCTTTGGCGTTGCGGTATATGGATTGATCGGGACCAACCATGCCATAAGTTGAGGCAATATTGATGATGCTGCCACTTCCCTGAAGCGCCATATGCGTACCCAATATCTGCGAGCTTAAAAATACGCCCGTAATATTTACATTTAGTGACCGCTGGAAAGCTTCCAGGGGATAATTTTCAAAGGCCGATAGCTCCTTAGCCATGGCCGGGTCTTCAAATTTATCGTTGATGGCCGCGTTGTTCACCAATATATCAAGCGAATCGTATTTATCCAGGATAGTATTAAGCGCATCTATCAGCGATTGCTTGCTGGTAACATCTACCGCTAATCCTAAATGGTTATCACCCAATTGTTGTGCAAATTGCTGTACTTCGTCAACATTAATATCGGCAACTATTACATTGGCCCCGGCTGCTGCAAGCGCTTCGCAATGTTTTTTTCCGATAAGCCCCAGCGCACCTGTAACTAAAGCCGTTTTTTGGTTTAATGCAAAAAGGTTCATCATTAGTCGGCTATGATGCTTTTAGGTTTAATATTGTAGTTGCTCACCTTGCGGAAAACAGCTTCCAGCACCTCGCCCTTTAAATAATTTTTAATATTGCCACTTTCTATAGCTTCTTTTACTAAAGGCAAAACATCGCGGTATGCCAATAAAATGTAATCAATATCTTCGGTAGTGTGGCTGTAGCACATGTTATGAAAACCTGCCCACAATACACCTCGTTTTATCATTTCCTGTTGCATTAGCGTTTTAACTTCCAGGGCGTTACCGGCCTCTGGCCTAAAGGTTACCATGCTGCGGCAGTTAAAACCTACACATTGGGTGTACTTATCCATCCCGGTTTCAATGGCAATGTGGTTGTAGCCATTTTTTAGCAATGCGCCATTCTCATCCAGGTATTGTGGTACGTTTTTATCGCGTAGCTCATTTATGGTAGCAATGCAGGCTGCCAATGATAATGCTTCGCCGCCAAATGTTGTATAGCTAAATACCGCGGAGTTAAAGAGCTCCATTACATCGGCGCGACCGGTAAGCAAGGCTATAGGCATACCGTTGGCGCATGCCTTTGAAAATACAGCCAAATCTGCTTTAACATTAAAGTATTCCTGCGCGCCGCCAAGGGCCACGCGGAAGCCAGTCCACATTTCATCAAATATCAACAGGGTGCCGTTTGCTTTGCATACTTCGGCAAGTTCCTGTAAATAGCCGGGCTTTGGGGCTTCAAAAATAAATGGTTCCAGGATTACAGCAGCAACAGTTTCATCCAACGCGGCTTTTACGGCCTCAATGTCGTTATACTCAAAAGTGTAGGTTAAATCCTGAATAGCTTCGGGCACACCGGCGTTACGGCTGGTGATGCCTATGTACCAATCATGCCAGCCATGGTAGCCACAGCAAAATATTTTATCCCTGCCGGTAAAGGCGCGGGCAACACGTATGGCAGCCGAACATACATCAGCCCCAGTTTTTGAGATCTTTACCGCTTCTGCATTAGGTACAACTTCCTGCACCAGCTCTGCCAGTTCAACCTCTAAGGGGTGCATCAGCGAAAAGGTAATTCCATCATTCAGTTGCCTGCGGATGGCATCATCAACCACCGGGTAGGCATATCCTAAAGATATAGGACCAATAGCAGAATTCAGGTCGATGAATTCATTGCCATCGGCATCCCACACATGTGATCCTTTGCCTTTAACAATATACTTGGGGGCCACGCCTTTGGTAAATTGCCCAGGCCCTTTGGCTAATGTTTGAGTAACCGGCTTTTGTACCTTTAAAGCGCGGTCATATATTTTATCAGACTCGCTGATGTTGGGAAAATTATTGTTGAATGCTATTTTATTAGCCATTGGAGTCGTGTTTTATTCTGAAAATTCAGGTGTTAAAATTTGTGGTTGATGGTAGGTGGTTTTATAACCTAATATCCTTTCGGCAATTTGTTTGCCTGTGAAACCTTCGTGCTGCAAAACGTCAGGCAGTAATGCCGGTCTGAACCATTTTTCGTTGAGGGCGATGGGCAATACGTTTGCCGTTGTTTGATGTTTCAATAACACCTCAGCAACAATACTGTAAAGGCCACCTGTTAAAAAATGATCTTCGAGCGTTACCACCAGGTTACTTTGGGCCGATGCTTTTAATATAGCCTGCTCATCAACGGGTTTAAGACTGCGCATGTTAACCAATCCTACAGAAAGGCCCTCGCTTTTCAGAATCTCAACCGCGATAAGTGCCTGTTCAAAAAGTAAACCATAGGTTAAAATGGTAACATCGTTGCCTTCGGTAATAACTTCGGCTTTGCCCATAGTAAAAGGCTCATGCTCATAACCTGTTTTACGGGTATTTATGCGGGTATAGGCTGGTTGTTTGCTTTGCCATATCTGCGGCAGCATTTTAACAAGGTCATCTTCATCGGCAGGCGCAAATACGGTTACATTGGGGATGCCCCTCATGATAGAAATATCTTCAATTGCCTGGTGAGTAGGGCCGTTACCATCAGATAAAAGGCCGGGGATAAATCCGCTTAGCTTAACCGGCAGGTTTGCTATACCTAAATCGGTGCGCACAAACTCAAAGGCACGCATGGTTAAAAACGCTGCCAGCGCATGCACTACGGGTACGCGGCCACGCAGAGCCAAACCGGCAGATGCGCCGATCATGGTTTGCTCGGTAATGCCGGTATCAATAAAACGTTTGCCTAATATGCCCGGCAGGTTGCGTACCAGCGCACGGTTTTCGGCCGTCATCACAATAATCCTTTCGTTGGCCAGGGCCATCTCTGTTAATAGTTCTTCGTAGGTCATATTATCTCACTACTAAAGTTTCTGATGTTAATAAGGTATCGTGTTCGCCATGTAATTCAAGCAATAGCTGGCCAATTTCGCCGGCATTAAAATTGCAGAACCAGCGGTCGGCCCGTTCCTCAATGCTCGGCAGGCCTTTGCCTCTTACCGTATCGGCAATAATTACATTAAGTTTATCTTGTTGAAATGGGTAGGCAGTGAAGGCCTGGTGCAGGTCGGTAAAGTTGTGCCCGTCTATACGTATAACGGCAGCGCCAAAAGCTTTAAATTTATCTGCAAGAGGTTCCAGGGGAATCAAGTCCTCGGTACGTACATTAGCCTGGAACTGGTTACGATCGATTACAAAAAGAAGGTTGTCCAGTTTATAGGCGTTTGCTACTAAAATAGCTTCCCAGCAGGTGCCTTCGTTTAGCTCACCATCGCCTAAAATGCACACCACTTTGTTGTTGCTGCCGCTTATTTTAAGATCCATAGCAACACCAATAGCTACTGATGGCAAGTGCCCTAACGAACCCGAATGAAATTCTATGCCGGGAATGTTAGTATTGGGGTGCCAGTAAATATGATCATTAAGCGAAAGATGATTTTTAAGGCGCTCTTTTTCTAAAAGGCCCAGCTCTGCGAGTGTGCCATATAAAGCGGGTACGTCATGGCCTTTTGAAAGGAAAAGGTAATCACGCCCGGGATCATTAAGGTTTGATGGATTGATGTTTAAAAAGTTGGTATATAGGTAAACGATCAAGTCGACCGCCGATAGGGATGCTCCTGTAAAGCACCCACCATCTGTTGACATGCGCACGATATGTTCCCGGACCTTTAAAGCTATAGCCTTAAGTTCCTGTTGGTCAAAATTATTCATGGCTATGCTTCGCTTTGTTGTAACAAGGATGAATTTTCCTGCGGTGCCCGCCTGGTTTGATCGGGCCAGATAGTTTGTAATTCGCCCAGGTGATGACGATACCAGTTTACACCTGCATACTGCGCATTAAGCTGATAAATTTCGGGCTTGCGGTTTAAAAGGTTAAGGATATCCTGGCACGAAAACTGGTTACAGATGGGATAAAGCTCAGCGAATACCCTTTCAATAAAATAATAATCTTCCGGGTAATCAATAGTAAAACGGTGCGACATGGAGAAATCCATACCGGTTGGCCAGGTTACATTGCCAACACTAAATATAAGCGGGTTTTCCCATATATAAGGCGTGGTATGTTCGAGCTCTAAAGGCCTGCCGGCATTTTCCCATGCCTGCCTCAGGCAGGCCATCGTCATTATTTCTACATCATTGCCATCGGGATAAGTAGCAGGGTGCAGGTTGCTTACATAATCGTATTTACCCCGGTTGTCAAAAAAGTATTCGAGCGTATAATCAACAATACGCGGATCAATCAGCGGGCAGTCAGACGGGATCTTGAGTACAACATCGGCTTTAAACAACTTTGCCGCCTGGTAGTGCCTATCGAGTACATTGCCCAGGCTTCCACGATAATAGGGAATATCCATAGCCAAAGCTTCATTTACTATAACGTCATCTTCCTGGTTTTCTGAGGTGGCAATAATGATATCAGCTTTATGCTGAATCATCTGTAAACGCTCAATCATTCTGGCCAAAAGGCTTTTACCCAGTATAGGAAGCATTACTTTGCCCGGTAAACGGCTTGATGCCATGCGGGCCTGTACTATAATTACAATTTTTTCTGTCATGGTATTAAATTTTATTACCAGTTTGCTATTAATTCGTTGCTTAGTTCCGGCTCCGCTTCCTGACGCTGAAATTCAGACATGGACATTTGCGGATCAAAACTTTTCTTATCACCCTTGTGGTTTAAATAATCGCGGCATAGCGCTGCAATTGTTTTGGCAGATGTGCCTTCATTTTGTATCGGGGCAAGCCCTATAAGCTCATCGATATTAAACCAGGAGTGTACCTTTTTACCTAAAGCTATACCCGTATATACTACTGTTGAGTATTGGGTTATCAGCTCGCAGCAATTGGCTATCATGTGGCTGGTGTTGCCTTGCTTATATATCATGGTACCAGCCGGAGCATACTTAAGAATCTCTTTTTCGGCCCTTTTAAAGTTTTCGTTGGGATGAAGTTTAAATAGCAAAGGCCTTCCGTTGGCTATTTTTACAGCTTTTTTTATAAATGCTACCCTATTCTCCAGTCTAAAGGTTTCCCGCATATCTGTAGTGGCAACCAATACATAATTATGATGGGGGAAATCATTATTCAGATGCTGTTGCTGGTTATCATAATTTGGCATCCCGGTAACCACAATCTTCCGTTGCTCTGTACCTTTACCGGCAAATTGCAGTTTGTAACCTTCGGAAGCAGCGCAGTAAACATCGCAGATATTTGATGCACCGTTTAAGGAGGTATTGCCACAAAGGGTAGATGGTAACCTTAGCGTTCTCACTATTTTACTCCACAGGGTATACCGGTCAATCATTCCCTCTTGTACCCAAATGGTTTTGTATTGCCTCATCCGTTTAGGAATGATCATATCTGTACAATAAACTACCAGGTCGTATTTGTTTTTTTTAGCACCGAAATCAATTTGCAGTGAGTTTTGGTACAGGTATCTTTCAGATTTTAGCTTGAATTTGCGTGAGAGCACCGTGCCGTTGAATATCGGTGTTTTGGTTAACAGGTATTTAAGCGGTGCATTATCTGTAAACAACTGGCTAAACCAGCAATCATACCCGGGTAACTCATTTGCAATCTGGTGCATTTGGGTTGTTTGGTTAATTGAACCCGTAATGAATAATATTTTCTTCATCCTTTAACTTTCAATTATATCGGGCCGCTGTTACAAAGTTTTACTTTTTGTTAAAAGTAACCCCGCTACTTTTAGATAAAGAGAAGCCAACGTTATCAAATTATTAAGGAGTAAGTTTTTAGTGCTGTTTTTTTTACATCAGTAAAGTTTAATCAACCTTTGCATAACTTTTAGGGCCCGAAGTCAGGAAATTCTTGAGCTCCACCAGTTTATCGGTGTTGATGAGATCAACACCACAATTCAGTAATTCTTTCCATACGGCTTCATTTTCTGGCGAAGCCCAAAGCCTTACTTTTTTACCAAACCTGTGCGCCAGCATCACATATGTACACAAACGTTTCTTTTCAATAGGCGAGAAATCGCCTCTGCCATCCCATTTTAATAAGTGCGAGTATTTGCAGCTTGCCGTTTGATATAGATTTTTTGAAATGGTATCTTGTTTTAACTGCATCAGGTCCTCATCAATAAAAGCTAAGCGGTTTTGCTGCGTTTTAATCATTTCAGAGGGTTTATGCCCGGTTATAACTACGGTTACCTGCCTTTGAGTATAAACCCCATTATTGTAGCCTGATAATATTGGCCGATATTTTTCAAGTAAAATTTCAAGCGCCTGGTAAGTTTTATCTGCATCAGATTTTATATCAATCATTAATGTAAGCGGGTAAACCGGGCATTTAATTTCTTTGTTATTACCCTCAATACATTCCATCAACGGTTTAAAATAGAGGCGCTCCAGCGTTCGTTGTTTTTTAAAAATGGGGAGGATGTGTGCTACGATGAGTTTGTTCCCTCTTAAATATATATCGGCTTCAATATGGGTAAACCCGTTATCAAGGGCGTCATACAAAGGCCGTTTATGCCAGTAATCATTGTGGGCAAATCCATTTACAAGCCTTAAATTTTGGGAGTAGGAGTTATAACCGAGGGAGATCAGCAGAAACAGGAACAAGAATTTAAGGTGCTTGGGGCAATAAAATGCTGTTGGCATCGATAACTTTTTTGTTTCCACAAAATTACCTGTCCAATGTTGCCTAATTATTAGCTTATTATAATGATAAGCCTTTAACCAGAAAAAATTAACATCAGAGGCAACGTATTTGTCAAAGTCACTGTAATATCTATAAGTGATTATTAACTAAAATCAAAAAAATGAAAATTTTACAAAGATTAATAGCCGTTTCAATTACGGCATCAGCTATGTTTTTTGCAACAAACCTAAAAGCTCAAACTACAGCGAAAAACCAATTTAACCTTGGCCTAGGTGCCGAAGTTGGTGTACCAACCGGTGTATCGCGACTGGGCACAAATTTTACATTAGGCGCTACCGGCCGGTTGCAATATGGTTTAACCGATAATTTTGCACTGATGCTTACTACAGGTGGTTATCACTTTTTTCAAAAAATAAAACCGGGCACAAATAAAAGGTACGAAAGCTATGGTGAGATCCCTGTTAAAATTGGTATTAAGCAGTTTTTTGTGCCAAACATATATGTTGCTGCAGAAGGCGGCCTTGTCTGGGAAAAGTTGGAGGCTGGCCAGGGTTGGGCACCATTTCACAGACGCGACCTATCAGGTGGGGTGGGTTATGCCACTAAGCACTGGGATATTGGCGTAAGGTATGAAGATTTTTATATGAAAGATTATCATTCTGGTTTAGTAGGTCTGCGCTTAGCTTACGGGATAGGGTTATAGTTCCAACACAAAGACGAATAATTAAACTAAAAAGGGCAAATGATCATTATATCATTTGCCCTTTTTAGTTTAATTAAAAACTGGTTTATGAGTTGCGCCGGGATCAGGCTTTAGTAACCGGAACAGTAAGGCTGATGGTAAGTTCATCGGGGGTGCCGCTGCGGGTGATGTTAAAATCCTTGGGTATTATTTTAAAACTACCTTTAAAGAGGCCTTCATTGCCTTTATCATCAAAAGTGAAACTGATGGTAACAGGTTTTGTAATTCCTTTAATGGTGAGTTTGCCCGCGGCCTGGTAACCACTGCTACTTTTAGTAACCGACGAGGCCACAAATGTAATGGTTGGATGATTATCGGCATCCAACGCACTTTTGGCATGCATATTTTTTAAGAAAAAACCTGTAGCAATGCTTTCAACATCAATGGTTGCAGAAATTTTTGATTGCTCGGGATCTGTTTTATCAAACTGGATATTGGCCCTTAGTGTTTCAAATATGCCGTGGATCTTGCCGCCTGCAAATTTCACTTCGTATGGGCTTTTAACCTTGTAGTTTATTAATGTGAAAGCAAAAGCCGAAATGCTGATGATAAGCAGCATTAGTAAGGGATACATGGTCTTTTTCATAAGAGATTTATTTTTTAATATTTTAATGAATATAACCCCATTGTTATTAAGGGCGTTATATAAACTACGTTTGCCGTATTCATGGGGTTGCCTCGATACATAAACTTATGGTATTTGGCTGTGCCTAAACAAAAATCCCCTGGCCTTTTTTAATAAAACCAGGGGAGATGTAAAGGAAAAGCCGACGATGATGCTTTTAAAACTTTTCAACCTAAAGCAATCAACACCCAAACTGAGTAAGGTGATGGTCCAGGTGTTTATAAAACATATTGTTCCATTCGGTTATGCTTAACGAGCCAAAGGAATGTGACATTCTGCCATCGAACTCTTTCTCGCCTAACTGCTGTGTTTTTTGGATAAAGGCTATCAGCCTGGCCTTTTCTTCCTCAAAATCTTTAGCCGTTGTAATGATAAATGCAGGTGCAGTAGGGCCGTTGTGTTTATAGGGTGTTTCGCTTACTACCTTGTTTTTTACAAGTAGTTTCAGTACAAACTTCATAAAGCCCTTTGGTTTGGGATGCTTATCTTCATAAGTCATCTCATAGGATACGCAACAATGTGCAAGCATTTGCGCTACAGCCATTTTGCCCCATTGCGGGCTTGTTGTTGGTGTAAGGGTATTGATTCTTTTAATTATACTATCAGCAACCGGTTTAGTAAAAATATTGGGTAGGGCCATAAGTGTTGTTTTTTACAAATTTATTGAATTAAAACCCTATGACGACCGGGAAATTCAATATAGGACAAAAGGTAGTTTTTTTTTGTTTTAGAGGTTAAGCCTGTACATTCACCTTCTTTCCATACTTTTCAAGAATACCGATGATCTCTGTCAGTTTCATGGGTTTGCTCAAATAATCATCCATACCGGCCTGCATGCAGGCTTCTCTATCTTCAACCATAGCATTGGCGGTCATGGCCACAATAATTGGCTGACTTGGCAGGTGTTTCCTGATGTACCGGGTAGTTTCAAGGCCATCCATTTCGGGCATTTGAACGTCCATGAAGATGATATCATACTTCCTTACGGCCACGGCATCCAACACCTCAAGGCCATTGATAGCGATATCGGGCAGGTAACCCATTTTTTGAAGAATTTGTTTGGCTACCTTTTGATTGATCATATTATCTTCTGCAATCAAAATGCTTAGAGGGTATTGGATAGCCAGATCTTTTGATAAAAACTCTTTTTTTAGTTTATGTTCTGTAAGGGTGTTTCTATCATTTTTTAAGTGATCAATAATGTGTTTTAACAAAACATTGTGTTTTGCCGGTTTTGTAAGTACCGTATTAAATAAATTAGCCTCGCTTTTGCCTTGCTTATCAACAGAGCTAAGCAATATCAGCGGCATTGCTGGATATAGGGCTTTTATTTTACGGGCCAGGTCGGCACCGTCCATTTCGGGCATATACATATCTGTAATTACCAGTGCAACCTGGTTGTTAGCCTCTAAAATTGCTAATGCTTCGGCGCCCGATTGGGCAATTATAGGAGTAAATTTCCAATGCCTTAGCTGGGTTTCCATAATGTTGCGGTTGGTAGCATTATCATCAACAGCCAATATTTGTTTATTTTCCAGGCCGGCTGCATCTAAATTGAAATAGGCAGTTGGGGTTTTTATGCCAACGCTTGTTTTAATATTAAAGCTAAAAGTTGTACCAGATCCTAATTTGCTTGTTACATTAATTTCGCCTCCCATTAAATGGATCAGTTTTTCGCTGATGACTAAACCAAGGCCGGTACCGCCATATTTGCGGGTTGTACTGGAGTCAACCTGCGAAAATGCTTTAAAAAGTCTTGATAATTTATCTTCCGGAATGCCAATGCCTGTATCGCGAACAGTAAATAGCAGGTCGAGCTCATTGTTATTTAAGGTGTTTTCAATTACATCAATAAATATTTCACCTTCGTGGGTAAACTTAATGGCGTTTCCCACTAAATTTATTAATATCTGCCTTAAGCGCATCGAATCGGCAATGATATGTTCAGGCACGCCGGGTTCTATCTGGTAAATCAGGTCGATGTTAAGTTTCGATGCCTTATCAGCAAAAAGGTCCAGTACGCTTTCTACACAATCCCTGATATTAAAGTCATGCTCTTCCAGCTCCATATTACCCGATTCGATCTTTGAAAAATCAAGGATATCATTGATAACGGTTAACAAGGCATCGCCCGAGTGCTTAATGGTTTCTGTATACTCAGCCTGTTCATCGGTAAGGTCGGTATTGGCCAATAAGGTAGCCATGCCAATAACGCCGTTCATTGGGGTGCGTATTTCATGGCTCATAGTGGCTAGGAAAATGCTTTTGGCCTTGTTGGCATTTTCGGCTTCCTCACGGGCTTTCTCTGCCGCTTCACGTGATATTCTTTCTTCAATAGTAAGCTGTGTAATACTTTCTGTACGTTCTTTTACCAATTGTTCAAGATGCTCTTTTTGCCGCCTCACCGTGCGCATGCGGTATTTGAAAAAGCCGTAAATGGCAGCCACAACAGATAAAACAACCAGCAACTCAAACCACCAGGTTAACCAGAATGGTGGCACGATGGTTATCTGTAGCGGGGAGGTAACCGGCGACCACAAGCCCTGGCTGTTTCTGTATTTTAGCAGTACATGATAAGTGCCGTGCGAAAGATTGGTGTACGAGGCTGTGTTGTGATTACCTATATAGTTCCATTCCTTATCAAATCCTTCTAAATAATAGGCATATTGTTTCCTATCAGGAGAGGCGTAATCCAGGGCCGAGAACTCAAACGAAAAAACAGATTGTTTATAGGAAAGCACCAGTTTCCGGGTATCGGTAACATCATTTTTTAATGGCGAGGGGTCTTGTGGATTTACAGCAATGGAAAGCGGCTTGTTAAATACCTGGAAAGAGGTAATGACTAATGGTGCAAACCCCACTTTTTTTAATATCTGGTCTGGAGTAAATTCATTGAACCCATTAATACCACCAAAATACATTTTTCCATCATAAGTTTTTAACGCCGAATGTGGTTTATACTCATCACCCTGCAAGCCATCTTCAACGGTATAATTAAAAAAAGACTTTGTGTCGGGGTCTAATTTAGATAAGCCGCCATTGCTGCTTACCCAAAGTTTGCCATAATCATCCTCTCTTACGGAGTAAATGATATCACTTGGCAAGCCATCTTTTTTTGTAAAAGTTGTGAAATGCTTTTTTAGCGGATCAAAAAGATCAAGGCCCGATAGGGTAGTGAGCCATAACCGGCCTTTACTATCTTCAAAAATATCGGTTACGCCATTATTACTGATGCTATTGGTTTTTTCGTCATGAACAAAACGTTTAAACTTGCCTGTTTTACGATCAAATAAATTTAAGCCGCCATCAGAGGTTCCAATCCACAGATTGTTTTTGCTGTCTTCCAATAACGAATAGATCCTGTCGCTGCTAATGCTGTTTGGATCATATAAGTTGAACTTATAGTGGGTAAAAACTTTTGTTTTGTCATCATAACAATCCAATCCATCGTTAAAAGTGCTTAACCAGGTTTTTTTATCGCGGGTATGTAAAATGAAATAAATATTATCGCCGCCTATTCCCTGTGGCTTAGCCGGATTATGCTTAAAGTTGGTGAAAATGCCGGTTTTAGGATCAAGTATGCTGAACCCATCTCCCCAGGTGCCAATCCATAATTTGCCTTCGGCGTCGGGTTTTACGGTAAGTACGTAGTTGCCCGTAATGCCATTTTTGCCATCGGTTGGTTGTTTAAAGCTTGAAAATGTTTTACTTATCGGGTCAAATTTATTTAAACCGCCGCCATCTGTCCCAATCCATATTTTATGGTCTTTATCCTCGGCCAGGTCAAGTACGTAATTATTGGACAGGCTTTCCTGGTGACTGTTGTGCCGGTATAGGTTGAAACTTGCCGTAGTTTTTTTTGATAGATTGATGCCGCCGCCAAACGCGCCAACCCACATGTTTCCAGACCGGTCTCTGCAAATACCATAAACCGAATTTCCGTTGATGCTATTGTTATCAATCTCGTCATGCTGATAGGAAACAAATTTGCCGGTTTTTCTATTTAATACGCATAAGCCGCCATTTTCAGTGCCAATCCATAGGTTTCCATCCTCATCGTTATTAAGGCTGTAAATGGTGTTGCTTGAAATGCTGCCAGCATCATTTTTATCGTGCAGAAAACGTTTGAATGTTTTATCTGTTCGGTTAAATAAGTACAGTCCATCGGCTTGCGTACCAATCCATAGCTGATGGAACTTATCTTCAAAAATAGCTACAACGTTGTTACCCCGGATCGCTTTAGTCGCCGGGTCATAATAGGGAAAATTTGAAAACTTGTTGGTTTTGCTGTTGTAAAGGTTTAAGCCCCCGCCACCGGTGCCTACCCATATATTGTGCTGTGAATCCTTGTAAACAGTGCGCGCGTTATTATCGCTAAGAGTGCCTGCATCCTTATCAGAATGCATATGATGCTCAAATATATTACGTTTCAGATTGTAACGGTCAATGCCTCCGTTTTGAGTTGCCACCCATAAGTTGCCATTATCATAAAGTAAGCGGTTGATAATGTTATTGATGATGCTTTTAGGGTTTTTATCGTCATGGAAATATCGTACAAAGCGGCCTGTGCTTCTTTGGTACGTGTTTAAACCGCCCGATGTTGATAGCCAGATATTGCCATTGTCATCTTCGGCAATATCGGTTATCGTGTTGTTACTTAAGGATGTACTATCTTTGGAGTCATAGCGGTATTTTATAAACTGGTATCCATCATACCTGTTTAAACCATTACGGGTACCTATCCACATAAACCCCCGGCTATCCTGAAAAATGGAGTTAATATTAATCTGCGATAAGCCTTCGGCAGTACCTACATGCAAAAACTTAAGGCTTTCGTTTTGTGCATAACCATTAAACGGCATTAGGATGCAAATTAAAAATAAAGAGCAAACAATGAGTTTATAGTTTTGGAACAACCTTAGCATAGAACGTGATTTAACATTGAAAATACTGCAGAAACAGTAAGATTATAATGATTTGTATACGTTGTTTTTCACTAATTAGTTTCCTAAAGGTTTAAACAATTGTTATGGTAAAATGCCATTTAGTATTACCGATGATACAAAATTGTACTGTTTTTGACCCATTAACCGTTTTGTACAAAAAGTTAAATTTGTTACTGTTGCCTTATGCAAATGTTTGGCCTGTTGCAATTTAGGAAGTTGATACTCCCTTTATCTCTGAGGAAATTATATGCGGCATTAATGTTGAAAACATGTTGTTATGTTTTACTGAAAAGTAAACTAATAATTAAACATGATAATATGAAAACAAATTTAAAAAAAGCCACCTTACTCCTTACCGGAATTATGGTAGGTGGTAGATTATTCGCTCAAAGTCCTGATACTACAGCCGCAAAAGACTATGTTAAACCGTTCTCAGGTGGCAATCAATTACGCACCTGGTCAATAGGTGTTAACGGCGGTTTATTAACTCCGTTCACTATTTTTGGCAGTAACAACAAACAGGATTTTACCCATCCGCAAGAGCAAATAGGATATGGGGCTTATATTAAAAAGCAAATATTGCCTTCTTTTGGCCTGCAGGCAGATTTCCTTCGCGGTAAAGTTAAAGGTACCAGCAGCCAAACAAATGCTTTAGGCCAATCTACCTACTCGCAGTATGAAACCAATATTAACTGGTCTGCAAGTTTAAGTGCCAACATTACATTGGCTAATATTAACTGGCGTCATGAAAAGCCATTTATCCAGCCGTATTTAACGGTAGGTGCTGGTACTATGAATTACACCCCTAAAATTACTGAAACCGGCGGCCAGCAAACTAATTTTAAAACCACTGGCAACGGATCAATAAACGAAGTGTTTATTCCGGTTGGTCTTGGTTTAAAATTCGACCTTGCACCAGGCGTAAACCTTGATTTAGGTTACCAGGTTAATTTTGTAAACTCTGATAATTTTGATGGCTACAAATTCGGAGCTACAAATGACAGATTCTCTTATGCACACATTGGTTTAGAGTTTGCTTTAGGCAGCCGTAAAAAGCCACAAATGGCTACTCATAACCCGGTAGCATCTATGCGTACAGAGTATTTATGGGAAAATGAACAAACTAAAACTGCTTTGCAAAAACAAATTGATGCAGAGAAAGCTAAAAATGATGAATTAAGGAATGATTTGAACACTACTAACGCAAACCTTGCTAAATTAACAACTGATAGCGACGGAGACGGTGTTGTAGATGTAAATGACAAATGCCCTAACACACCAGCCGGTACAAAGGTTGATGGTTCTGGATGCCCGCTTGCAAAACCAGAAGTTAAGGTTTATGTTACCGAAGAGGATAAGAAAGTAGTTAAAGATGCTATCAAAAACCTGGAATTTGATTTAGGCAAAGCTACAATCCGCGCGCACTCATTTCCAAGTCTTGATAGGGTTGCCGGATTATTGGTTGACAAAAACTTCAGCTTGAAATTAGCCGGACATACAGATAACACAGGTGCTGATGAATTAAACATGCGTTTATCAAAAGACCGTGCAGAATCAATTAAAGCTTACCTGGTAAGTAAAGGTGCAAATGCATCACGAATTGAAGCTACAGGTTATGGCGAAACACAACCAATTGCAACTAACAAAACTGCAGCTGGTCGTCAGGCTAACCGTAGGGTTGAGTTCACTTTATATTAATAGTAAAATCCTGTTAAACACAGGTTATTTAAAAGCCTCCCGATTTATCGGGAGGCTTTTTGCGTTGGTTTATATCTTAGGTGCAGATAGCGTGTTACTTTGTGGGTGGGCAAAGCTGCATAAAGGTTACTATGCTGCTGGCCTCGTATGATTGTATATCGCCGGTAGGGCAGCTTACCGCGTAATTACGATAAGTAAGATTACGCTTTGCATCGCGGTTTTTCCAGGCGGTATTTATATTGTTCTGTATCCAGCTTAAATATTGGGTTTGGCCGCCCTCCTTTATTAACTGCATCACATATTGGGCAAAAATAGCTTTTAGCACGCCTTGCTCATTAAAATCGCCCTCGGCTGGGAGTATGCCGTTGGTGCATAGGTTGTTCTTAACATAATCTGTATAAAGTTTGGCATCGTTAAGGTAAGTAACATCTTTGGTTGTCTTGTACAATTCCAAAGCCGCGCCAATAGCCGTGCCCGAGTTATAAGTATAATCCTGGCCACCTGCCGGACCGTTGCCAATTTTGTTATCGTTCACTTTACCCGATGCATCAACCAAATTGGTTTTGCTCCAGGCATAAATTGATTTAGCCTTGGTTAAGTAAGAGGCATCGCCGGTGATGGTATAAAGGCGCATAGCGGCAATAACCGTTGGATAATTAATGCATGAGTTTTTACCGCTGTGATTAAAATCCCAATACATGCCGCCATTAACGGAATCATATGAGCCTGCCCAAACATGATCAAAACCGGCCTTGGCTTTTTCCAGGTATATAGCGTTACCGGTAATTTGGTTGGCACGGGCCAGCGACATTATCCACCACATCATATCATCATAAATAAACCATACTGCCTTATTGCTCCAGTTATAGGCATCGTAATGATTATAGTTGCCCTGGTATATATCATTTATCATGGTTAGCTGAGATTTGGCTTTGGTACGCTGGTATACATTCATAGCCATATCCCAATAAATAGCTTGCGCCCAAATGGCAGCTACACCATCCTTTTTGGTTGTACCGTAATATAATTTGGCTGTGGGGTTATAAAAGTAACTGTTGAAAGCATTGTAGGCAAGGTCAGCATCGCTCGTAGTAAAATTCTTGTCAATAGATTTAACGATAGCGGTTTTTGCAGGGGGGATGTTTTTGTCTTTACTATAGCTTACAAACGAGATAAGCAACCCGGGAATTAATAAGGATAACGATTTTTTCATAGTGGTGTTTTTAAATGGAATATAACCTAATATAGTGTTGGGGGCAAGTTTAAATAAGCAGGAACAGAAATTTCCGGTACTGCTGCAATTGCGTAACTATAGATTTGTCTGTAAGTATCTACATCGCCGCCTTTTAGGCGCTCGCAAAGCACAATGTCATTAACGGTCATTTAAATAGGTAACTGGATGTTGGCGGTACAATTATCGGTCAAAAAAATTGCTTATGCCAAATCGCCGTAAAAAAGAATTGTTCCCTGGAAAAATAAGCATGAATTGAAGGTGGACGTTTATTTGTTTTTCTTTTTAATAGATAAATATATAGTTTAACGATATAGGATAAACTAATATAATTAAAACAGATAAAATTTAATATTCAACAGATAATACTTTGAAACTATAGGCGTTTGATAGCCAGTTTATTTATAAAATACCTAAAGCTAATTTATTATGTACCGGGAAGTAGTTAATGATGAAATATTAATAGTATAATCCATTATGATCTCTACATAATCCATTGTTGTGGCTGATTATTGCGTATATTTTTGAAATAAACATTAACTGCCCTCATTTTATTATACCTGCCGGGATATTTTTGCTTCACGTAATCAAATCTTTTTTCCTCATTTATGACATAAAAATTTCGATCAGAATACCTTGCTTCACCTTGCCTTATCTACCTTATAACACCTTTCACCTGCATGAAATTCCTGTTTACCTTATTATTCCTTGTAACCGGTGTGTCCATCGGTTTTGCCCAAAATCACGCGTCCATTAAAGGTCGGGTTATTGATTCCCTTGATGGAAAACCTTTAGAACTTAGTACCGTAGCCGCTGTTGATGTAAAGGATACCTCGTTAATTGCCTATACTTTAAGTAAAAAAACAGGCGAGTTTGAACTCAGTAGCCTGCCAGCCGGTAAAAAGTTAAAACTGATTATCTCTTTCACATCCCATAAAAGCTTTGTTAAAGTATTCAACTTTCAAAAAAATGAGGCGGTAGATCTGGGCAGCGTTTCATTGAGCAACAAAATGCTGGCCGAAGTAGTAGTTAGGGCCGAGCGCGTTCCCATCACGGTAAAAAAAGATACTATTGAATTTAGTGCCGAGGCGTTTAAAACCAGGCCCAATGCCGTGGTTGAAGAACTGCTTAAAAAGCTGCCGGGCGTGCAGGTTAACGGCGATGGATCCATAACTGTTAATGGGAAGGGGGTAAGCAAGGTACTTATTGATGGCAAGCAGTTTTTTGGCAGTGATCTTAAAATAGCCACCAAAAACCTTGATGCCGCAATTGTAGCTTTGATACAGGTTTATGACGACAGGGAGAATGATCCGGACCATTTGATAAGCGATACTAAAGTTCAAAAGGTAATTAACCTTAAACTTAAAAGGGCCATAAAACGAAGCATGTTTGGTAAAGTATTTGGTGGTGCAGGTACCCGTGACAGGTATGAAAGCGGCGGCCTGTTCAACTTGTTTCGCGATACTTTGCAGGTAAGTATTATTGGGCTAAGCAACAACCTAAACCGCACGGCGTTTTCAAACGATGAGCTGTACTCACAAGGTGGCTTTAACCGTAGTGGGGGTAACAGTTTATACAATGGCACGGTTAATACCGGTGGCCAAAATTGGGGTGGTATTGAAAAAATAACATCGGGTGGCTTTAACCTCAATACCGATTACGGCAAAAAGTTAAAGCTAAACCTGCTTTATTTTTACAGTCAAAAAAATAATGTCTCGCAAAATTCCGCATTTATGCAGAAGTTTTTGGGCGATACTACCCTGCACACCACCTCGAACAGTGAATACCGGTCAAACAATTATTCACATTCCATAAGCGGCTTAATGGATTGGAATCCCGATACCCTCAATACCATCCACTACGCGCCAAAAGTTATCTTTAGGCGCGATAATTCGTCAAGTACTTCGTTCTCTGATAACTTCAACAATATTGATGGTCATTTGAGTACTGCAAGCGGTAGTTCAAGCAATAGCGGGCATGGTGCGGAATTTCAACAGGATTTTTATTATAACACGCGTTTTAAAGGCAAAAAAGGGGCATCTATAAATATTGGTCACAACCTGGCGTATAGTCCCAATAACTCACAAAACCTTAGTGTTAACAATCTTCGCTCTTTTGTATCCGACCTGAAATCAGATACCTTAAAGCGACTGGGCAATGGTAAAAGCACTAATTTTTCGGCAGCATTAAACGGCAGTATCCGGTATCCGTTCAATAAAAAAATAATTGCCGATATCACTACGTCGGGTAATTTCAACCGATCAGGAGAGGAGAGTTACGTTTATGATTACAATAAAAGCACACGGGCTTATGATATATATTTACCAAGCCAAAGCACCAATCTTAAACGGAATTTATTTACAGAGGATGTGAAACCGGGTATAACATACCAGGCTACCAAAAGTATATCGCTAATTGCAGGCGTGTCATTTAACTGGCAACAGGCCGAAAATAAATTTATAACCGAAACCAATTATCATAATTATCTTTTTGTGCTGCCAACTGTAAGGCTGGAACTGGGCTCTGCATCTATTGGCTATAGCCGGTCGGCCAATTTGCCCAGCTTATCGTCATTACAACCTCAAAGCATTGTTTACAGCCCGTTGTACACCTTTACCGGCAACCCATTGTTAAAGCCTACTACTTATGATAATTTAAATGCAAACTATAACAAGTATTTCCAGGCATCGCAGGTGAATATTTATTTTTATGGCAGCTTTTCAACCGAGCAAAATGCGGTTGTGCAAACGCAGATTAGCACCGCTAATGGAGCACAGGCTACAAATTTTGTAAACCGCGATGGGCAACTCAATGTAAACCTATCCATGGGTTTGTATAAGCAATTTAAAAAAATGGGTAAATGGACGTTAAACGCCAACTCCTCGCTAAACGGATACTTTCGCCGTAACCTTAATATTATTAACGGTGTAGATGGCTGGCAGAAAAGCTATTCGCCGGGAATTGGTCAATTTATCAACGTAAACTGGAATGATAAGATAGAGCTGAACACAAATGTTGGTTATCGTACAAACAATACACAGTATAATTATGGTGATCATAAAAAGGTACTTAGCAATAACTTTAATATGAGTAATAACCTGGTGGTACGCTGGCCCAAACGAATAATATGGGAAACCAAGCAGGATTTTAACTACAACTCGCAGGTGAGTAATAATTTTCAAAAGGGTATCAATGTAGTAAGCAGTTCTGTAGCGCTGCAAATGCTTAGAAAAGATCGCGGCGAAATAAAAATAACCGGCTATGATCTGTTTAATCAAAATACCAGCGTATACCGCTATGCCGGCGATAATTCTATTTACGATGTGCAAAACAACACCCTGAAAAGGTATTTCCTGCTTACGCTTACTTACAAGTTTAATAGCATGAGTACTAAATAGGAGGGGATTGATATTTAAGCCTTTAATAGCTTAACTTCATCGTTACCTCTATTTTCACATTAAGCTATCCATTGTTCCAGGCAGTCAGAAAAAACATTTATATTTTTTTCTGAGTGCTTGGAATTCTCAATTATACTTGCGTACATTTGTAGTGCACTATCTAACTATAGCACTACAATGATAGAGATAAAAGATCTGCATTTCGGGTACCAAAAAAACAAGCTGCTTTTTAGTGGATTGAACCTCAAACTAACTAAAGGGCATATTTACGGCTTGCTGGGAAAAAACGGCGCCGGTAAATCAACCTTGTTAAAAAACATAGCGGGGTTGGCTTTTCCTTTAAAAGGAAGTTGTGCTTTTAATGGCATGAACGTTTCCGACAGGCCGGTTTCAGTACTTGAAGATATTTACTTCCTGGCCGAAGAGCTATTTGTACCTGATCTTACACCCGCCCAGTTTGTGGCCAATACGGCATATTTTTATCCCAACTTTAGCAAAGCCGATTTTTATCAATACCTGAGGGCTTTGGATGTGGATATTGATGCCGTTATGAATAAACAATCATACGGGCAGCAAAAGAAGGCCATGATTGCTTTTGGGCTGGCCACAAATACAGGATTGATGATCATGGACGAGCCCACCAATGGGCTTGATATTCCATCTAAGGTGCAGTTCAGAAAGCTCATCGCATCAATACTTACCGAGGATAGGTGTATTGTAATATCCACACACCAGGTAAGGGATCTTGACAGCTTAATTGATACCCTGCTGGTATTGCATGGTGGCGAGATTGTGATCAATCAGTCTATTGATGATGTAATTGAAAAAATCACATTCGGTAGTTATTCAGATACGGAAGATCTGCCGGTTTTATATGAGGAAAATGGTCCGCGGGGTAAAAACGCCATCCTTAAGAATACTACCGGCGAGTATAGTAAGGTAGATCTGGAAATACTTTTTAATGCCATCATTGCCGATAATCAACCTGTTTTAAAAACTTTAAATGCATCAGTAAATGAATAATATTTTTAAGCCCGCACGTTTCGGGATGCTGTTTGTAAAATTCACAGCGGAGCATTATAAAAGCTACCTAATGTCGTTGATGGTGCTCATGGGGGTACTCATGCTTGGCGGCAGCTTTATGGTGTACCTGATAAACGTACGTATGGAAATAAGCCTGCAATTATTGCTGTTATTGTGGGTTGTAATGTTTACCGGAACGGTATTTACAAGTACCATATTTGCTGATATAAATAGTAAAAAGGCCATTACAAGCCTCACCTTACCAGCCACACATTTTGAAAAGTACCTGGTGGCGTGGCTCTATTCCTTCGTTATATTCCTGGTACTGGTAATATCAGCTTTTTACCTGGTGATGTTATTTTTATTGAACATCAAGCATTTTCCTGGGGAGCAGCAAGAGGTGTTCAGCTTATTTTATAATGTAAATGGTTTAAGCACCAGCGTGCTTTTTGTACTGCTTACCATATATGGTGTATTGCACTCCATTGCTTTTTTTGGAGCCATCTATTTTAAAAAGATGCATTTTGTAAAAACAGCGTTGCTGTTTTTTATAGTTATAGGTGTTTTAATTATATGCAATAATTTGGTTATGCGGCAAATGTTAAACCGGGATATTATCCAGGTAATGCCGTTTAGCAATGTAGGGTTCATGGAAAAAGGAACCATGTATTCTGTTAACGTGTCGGGTTTTGTGTGGACGGGCCAGGTGGTGTTTGTAGGTATGGCTTTGTTTTTTTGGGTAGCCGCTTACTTTCGTTTAAAAGAAAAACAGGTATGATCTGGTTTAACTATGGAGTTTAAAGATAAGGATGCCATATACCTGCAAATAGCAGCCTATGTGAGCGAAAATATATTATTAGGTAAATGGTTGCCGGATCAAAAGATTCCGTCGACAAGGGACCTTGCTATTGAGCTGGAAGTAAATCCAAATACTGTTATCAGATCGTACGAGTTTTTGCAGAGTCAGGAGGTGGTCGTAAACAAACGCGGACTGGGAATATTTGTGGCGGCAGATGGCCCTCAAAAAGTTAAAGCCTACCGTAAGGAACGTTTTATTCAACAGCAGATGCCTGAGTTTTTTAGAAATATATACCTGCTTGATATAGATATTAAGGATTTAGAGGCGATGTACGAAAAATACAGATTGGCCATTGCTCAACCCAAAACAGACCCAAACAAATGAAGACGAGTACAAAAATATTTATAGCTGCCTTACTGTTTCTGGTGTTATCAATACTGGGATATGATTATTTGCTAAAAAAGGAATTTAATACCGGCAAGTATAAGGATGTATACGCCTATTACATCCCGCTTGATTTTAAAAACTTTGATGTGTTGGATATTAATGCGGGGCACATAGCCAATGTAAAATTGATACAAGGGCCGTTTAGTGTGAAGATAGAATCAGACGCCCGGCATTATGTAAAAGTAAAACAAACGGGTACTCACCTTCAAATAGATGTGAACCTGGCAGTTGAACGTTACTACAACCACAATGCCCAACTGTTGCTGATATCCTGTCCTGATTTAAAAAGTGTGAACGTTAATGCTTTTAGTACGGTTAAAGGTCAAAAAATTATTGATACGGTAACAACAGAAGGCTGGAATTCGCGCGAGGTTTTGATTGATGGCTTTAAACAGGATAGCTTAACTATTACCCAAAGCTACGGGAGTCATGTTGTGTTGGCTAATAATCATATTCGATCTGTAAATGCTGTTGTAGGCGAAGCTCTTTTAAGTGGCTCGATACTCAATATTTTAAAAAATAACCGGTTTGAAAATGCCAAGCTGCGGATTTTAAACCGGAGCAAACTGATTTTACACCAGGCAAGCATACAGCACCTGGATTATAGCATGGCCGATAGTACACAGCTTCTTATCAATGGAGCGGCCAATAATACAATAAAACGATAATAGAAATACCTAACCACTTACAACTTATGAAATTAGTTATCAATTCACTTTCAAAAACCTATGCCAATGGGGTGCATGCCTTAAAGGATGTATCACTGACCCTATCAAATGGCATGTTTGGTTTGCTGGGGCCAAACGGTGCGGGCAAATCATCCCTGATGCGTACCATAGCTACCTTGCAGGAGGCCGATAAAGGCAGCGTTTTTTTGGATGACCTGGATGTGCTGAAAAATAAAACCGAAGTAAGGCAATTATTAGGCTACCTGCCGCAGGAGTTTGGGGTTTACCCTAAAATATCTGCCGAGCGGATGCTTGATCACATCGCCCAGCTTAAAGGGATTGGGAACGCCGGCGAACGGAAGGACCTGGTGGGCAGCCTGCTTGAAAACGTGAACCTTTCAAAAGACAGGAAGAAGCACCTTGGCACCTATTCGGGTGGGATGAAGCAGCGTTTTGGCATTGCCCAGGCACTGATAGGAAACCCTAAGCTCATCATTGTTGATGAACCAACCGCCGGGCTTGACCCAGCCGAGCGGAACCGCTTTTATAACCTGCTAAGTCAGCTGGGCGAAAATACGATAGTGATCCTATCAACCCATATTGTTGAAGATGTAAGCACGCTTTGCTCCAACTTTGCCATCATTTGCCAGGGCGAGGTGTTGTATGCAGGCCAGCCAGATACTGCCGTAAATGAATTGGAAGGTAAAATATTTAGTAAAGCCATCAGTAAGCAGGACCTCAATTTTTACCAGGACGATTTTACCGTGATATCTACACAGTTAAAAATAGGTAAACTACATATCCGCGTGATACAGGATACCGACCCGGGCAATGGTTTTGTAGCGGTAAGCCCTGGTCTTGAGGATGTTTACTTCAGTAATATTGCTACCCGTGTAGATGTAAATACCATTTAACCCTCTTTAAATCACAACAATATGTTCTGGAAAATATTTATTTTCGAGGTGCAAAATCGCCTCAGGAGGCCCGCGGTGTACCTATATTTTGCGGCCGCGCTAATTTTTACCGTAATGACCTTCGCCACCGGTTCATTACCTTTAGGCGAAAAAGAACACATCAATGCGCCTTATGTAATTGCCCTTTGGTGCTCGGGTATCACCATGCTTATGATGTTGGTAAGCTCGTCCATTATGGGGGTAGCTTTATATCGCGATATTGAATATAATACCAAAGACTACTACCTTACTTATCCCATCACCAAAGCCGGATATTTTTGGGGTAGATATTTGGGTTCGTTTTTATTTATGCTTTTTATAGCAAGCTCCATTATTATTGGGGCTTATATAGGGACTAAACTTGGTCCTTTAATGGGCTGGAAAGACCCTAAGGAGTATGGCCCTAATAAGCTGGTGTATTATCTGCACCCGTTTTTTACAATGGCACTCCCAAACCTGTTTTTTACTTCTTCATTGTTTTTTGGATTAGTAGCGCTTACCCGCAATGTAAAAGTGATTTACAGCGGTGGCATCCTGTTATTTTTAGGCTATTTTCTTTCCATCTTTTTCCTTAATCACACCAATAATGCCACGGTAATTATTAATGCCGATCCTTTTGGTCTCAACGCGGTTCGGTTGCTTTCGGGTACGGCAACTTCAATTCAAAAAAACACAACCTTGTTTCCTATTGAAGGCGCCTTTTTATTTAACCGCATCCTGTGGACAGGTGTAGGGTTAGTCATTTTGTTGTTTACTTATGTGCGTTTTAATTTTGAGCGGTTCTTTAGCGGAAAACGGGATAAATCGGCTATTGATGATGTAGTATCAAAAGTAAAGCGTTCGCTCATCTTAAATTCCAAAGTTAGTTTTGCAAGCCCCTATAATCGCAATACTTTGTTTAGCCTTACCAAAGTAGAGTTAACCAACATTATCCGTGATAATTATTTCTGGATCATTTTATTAAGCGGTGTTGGCTTCCTGGGTTTTGTTTTTTGGATGGGTAATACCGAGTTCGGTGTATCCTATTTTCCGCGTACCATTATGTTGATGGATATATTTAATGATGTATTCCCATTCTTCATATTTTTCATCATTATATTTTACACTGGCGAAACGCTTCACCGCGACAGGATAACCAGGTATGCTTTTATTAACGATTCTCTGCCGCCGCCAAACTGGGTGCTAAATGGCTCTAAACTCATCGCGTTGCTCATTCTTGGATTTGGATTATCCCTGGTTCCCTTAATAACAGGGCTGGTGGTACAAACTGCAAAAGGGTTTTATCACTATAACCTGTCTTTTTATTTGGTTTACGTGTTTACCATTGTAATGCCCCGCCTGTTGGAGATGGTTATATTCTCGTACATGGTGCATGTGCTTATTAATAACAAATTTGTGGCACATGGGGTAGGGGTAGCCTTTTGGGTGCTGGTTTTTTTCCTGAATGTAACAGGCATGTTTAACTATAACCTGCTCATATATTCCTATACGCCCTGGTACGGCATCTCGGATATGGACGGATTGGGTCATATGTTGAAACCTATATACTGGTTTAACCTGTACTGGCTGCTTTTTGGCAGTCTGCTTATCATCCTTTCGGCATTGTTTTATTATCGAGGCGTCACCAGTTCATTTAAGGAACGGCTTCAGTTGCTGGCCGAACGGTTTGATGCTAAAACCAAGTTATTCACCGCCATATTAGTAGCAGCGTTTTTAGCCGTTGGCGCTTATAACTACTATAATATAAGCTATTTAAATAACTTTTTAACCCAGGGAGAAAATGAGAGCAGGGCCATTATTTATGAAAAAACGTTAAAAAAATATGCCAGCCTGCCGCTACCCAAAGTAACCCGCATGGTGATAAATGCGGATATATTCCCCGATAAGCAGCAGGAATTTGTAAAGGCCTTTATCACCGTTTTTAACAGAACGGATAAGCCTATTTCAAAGGTGCTGATGGATGGCGATGAGCTTGCTGATTACTCCATTAAAATGGATGGTAAACCGGTGCCGTTTACTTATCCTTTAACCTACCAAAGGGGGATGTTCAATTGGTTCAGGCCAAAGCGGGATACAGCCGATTTTCGTTTGTACCAATTTCAAAAACCATTAGCTCCCGGCGATTCGGCAGTGTTCGAGATTAATTCATCAGTTACCCACAAAGGTTTTGAAAATGGCTTGTATGCTAAAAACAGACTGCGTAACGGTACGTTTTTTAACGGAGGGTTGCCCGGTATAGGTTATGATGACGATGACGAACTGAACAGCAATTACGTGCGTAAAAAAAATGGCTTGCCAGAGAAGCATGAAGATGAAATTGCGCAGAACAACCCGGTTGGTATTAGCACGCTAAAATCGGGCAGCGCTTCTGATCTTCTGAGCATAGATATTACAGTGAGCACATCGGGCGATCAAACTGCCATCGCGCCCGGCGAACTGCAAAAACAATGGCAGCAAAACGGCCGGAATTATTATCGCTATGTACAAACGCAACCCGGTATGTATGCTCCATTAGCTATTGTATCGGCAAAGTTTTCGACATTGCATGATAGTGTACAGCTTGATCATAAGGTTAATATCAATATCTATTATCACCCTGCTCATAATGCCAATATAGGGCGGTTTATGGCGGCATATAAAGATGGTCTTCGTTATTATTCCACAGCTTTTGGGCCATACCCTTTTAAAAATATCCGCCTGGCCGAAACCTCTGTATACGGCCCTCATGATGCTTCATTAAATACCATGGATACCTATGCCGAGTATTACGCGTGGAACGCTGATTTTAAAGACCCTAACCAGTTTGATTTTTGCTATTTTAATACCACGCGCGAACTGGCCCAGCAATGGTGGCGTTACCAGGTAGCACCTAATAGTACCGTAGGATCGTTGGTAATTCCGGAAGGATTGGCAACCTACAGTGCCCTGGTAATGGCCGAAAAGAAATACGGGAAAGATAACCTGAAATGGATCTTGTTAGATCAGATTGACTTTTACTCGTTTATCAGGCGGCGCATGGAAGACAAAGAACACCCGCTAATAAAAGCCGATAAATGGTTTGAGTGGGGCGGCAAAGCCGGTTTGGTGCTTTACACGTTGAAAGACCTCATGGGCGAAGATAGTTTAAACGCCGCCCTGCGCGAGTTTAAAGATGCCTATCAATTTAAAAGTAAGCCACCCTTTGCAGGCAGTAATGACTTGTACCGATACCTGCAAAAGCATGTGCCCGATTCATTGCAATATTATTTAACCGATACATGGCAGAAAATCACTCTGTATGATAATAAGGTGACCGAAGCCAAAGCTATACCAACAGGTAACAAAAATGAATATAAGGTAACCTTAAAGGTAAATGTTGAAAAGGTTTGGATAGATAAAAAGGGCAATGACATACTAGCCAGGAACATGAACGATTATTTTGATATAGGGGTATTTGCTGCTAACAGTACTAATAAGGAAGGCCGCATGGTTACCAATCCGCTTTATTTTAAAAGATATAAATTAACGGCTGGGCTGCATACAATAACTGCTATTGTTAAAGGCAAACCAATAAATGTGGGTATAGATCCATATAATAAACTGATTGACCGCATGCCTAATGATAATTCGAAAGATCTTTAATCGTGATAATTCATTAAATTTTTACGCTGCCGGATAGCATTGCCAGGGAAATCGCTTTTAAAAAAACACAACGTCATGCCGAATTTATTTCGGCATCCCACGTGCAGGTAAGCACGGGGAAAGTGTGCACCGGGCAAGCCGGAGAACTGGCAGGTGTGATTGTCCTGTGGGATGCCGAAATAAATTCGGCATGACTTCCGCATTTTAACTTTGAACTCCCTCAGACTGATGGATAAGTCGCTATAAATTTAAAACGCGATTTCCCTGATAGCATTGCACCATAATTAAAAAGTCAGCTGCTTTTACATAAAGGTAGCTGGCTTTTTAATCAAAATGCTTTATGGGCATCTAAAACAACAGCCATATTTATTTTGTGGCAATAATAAAATTTGCCATTACTTTAAATCATTTTCAACTAACGTCCTATCAACCCAAAGTCAAAAACTGCAACTTGCTGTTATTTAACAAACTGGATTGCTACTTTTGCGGCTTCATAATTTTATTACCCCATGGCAAATTACAGCGACCGCATAGAACTTTTAAAAAAACAGATTAAGCCTTTACGTGATCAACTAATACAACATGAGCTTTATAAAAACATCAATACCCTTGATGAGCTTACCGTTTTTATGGACCACCACGTATTTGCTGTTTGGGATTTTATGTCGCTGTTAAAATCGTTGCAGCAAAAACTTACCTGTACGGTTACACCATGGATGCCAACCGGGAATGCAAACACACGCTACCTCATTAATGAAATTGTAACCGGCGAAGAAAGCGATGTAGACGAGCAGGGTAACCGTACCAGCCATTTTGAGCTGTACCTGCGCGCCATGGAGCAAGCCGGCAGCCAGGCAACAGCCATTAACAACCTGTTTGATGAGTTAAACTTTGGCAAGCACATTGATGAAGCTTTGATCATTGCGGAGATTCCGTTGGCTACGCGTAACTTTATGCAGCATACTTTTGATGTTATCGGTACTAATAAAAATCACGTGCAGGCAGCTGTATTTACCTTTGGGCGCGAAGATTTGATACCAGATATGTTTTTAAGTATTGTAAAGGAGATTAACAAACAACTGCCCGGCAAGGTTGATATCCTGTTATATTACCTTGAACGCCACATCGAAGTTGATGGCGATCATCACTCACAATTAGCCTACCAAATGACGGCCGAACTTTGTGGCAATGACGACCAGAAATGGGAGGAAGCAACCGCCGCGGTTAAAGAAGCTTTACAGGCCAGAATTGCTTTATGGGATGGCATATTGACGGCCATTAAAGCGCCGGTAGGTGTGGAGTAATACTTTTAATTTGTCATCCTTGAGGCTTTCTAAAAATGATTTATTAAATGTTTTTGGACTTTTAATGAAGCACATAACCACTCGTCATTGCGAGGTACGAAGCAATCCCCGCCTTACAGAGTGGCTTTGCAAATCGGATCTGCAGAGTTCGGGATTGCTTCGTACCTCGCAATGACGATCTGTTTTTTATTTTTAGGAAGACTCTGTAAAATGAAGGATCTACTCTCCACCATGCTTCTTCCCCCTGTACAGTTTGCAATAGATGCTTCACTTCGTTCAGCATGACAATGAAATAGTTTATCATACCTTATTCAACTCATCCATTAACTGCTTACTTATCCTGTTAAAGTAGCGCCTTACGCCAAAGCCCATTACGGTTTGGATACCGCGGGTAGAATTGGTTAAAAACACCTCATCGGCCTCGTATAATATATCGGGGTTTATCTGGGCTTCGGTAATTTGAATGTTATTATCCTGTGCCAGCTTGATCACCACCTGGCGCATAACGCCTTCTACGCAGCCTTCGCTTAGCGCCGGGGTATATAAATGGTTTTGGTAATGGATAAATATGTTGGAGCTGCTGGCTTCGCATAAAAAACCATTCTGGTTGAGGAGGAAAACATCATCCAGCTTGTTTTGCGTTTTGTAGATCCCCGCCATCACGTAAATAAGCGAGTTGCAGGTTTTGATGTTGGATAGGTAGTTTGAAGGCTTGGGCAGCTCGGTAAACACATCCATGATGAGGCCCTTCTCATTCAAAAAATAACGGGGTTCATCAGATGCGGTTAGTTCCAGGCAGTAGCCCATTTTGTTTTGCGTGGGGGTATATAACCCTTCGGCATCACGATAAACGGTTAAACGCAGTCTGCCATGTTTCGCTTTGTTCCGTTTGGCCAGCTCCTCCACAATCTCCTTCAAAAACCAGGCATCCATTTGCGAATAACCATCAATTTTAAGGGCCTTCATTCCGCGTTGTAAGCGGTCGGCGTGCAAATCGGCAAACTTTAGCTGCCCTTTCATCAGGCGCATACTCTCAAACAGGCCATCGCCGTATTTAAAGGCACGGTTGGCTATAGTAAGCAGCTGACTATTTTGAGGAAGTATCTGTCCGTTAAAATTGATAAGCACAGGCGTCATTTTTAGATATGAGATATTAGGTTTGAGATTTTGACTTTTGGTGTAAACTAATTTGTTATTCGGTTGGATTTTATCTCCTATCTAACGTTTAATATATAAATTTTGGATATTAGGTTTGATACTTTGTTTAATGATCAAGTCTGTTCATTTGTTTTTTCTCAAATCTCATTTCTCAGATCTGTAGTGTACTTACGCCATTTTAGTAGTACGCTTTCAAAATCAGGTGGCAAAGGCGACTCAAAAAGGATTTGTTTTTTGAGTGTGGGGTGTAAAAAGCCCAGTGTTTGCGCGTGAAGTGCCTGCCGGGGCATCAACTCAAAACAATTTTCAACAAATTGCTTGTATTTGCTAAACACGGTACCTTTTAAAATTTTGTCGCCACCGTAAGTTGCGTCACTAAAAAGCGGATGGCCAATGTGGCGCATATGTGCCCGGATCTGGTGCGTGCGGCCTGTTTCCAGCTGGCATTCAATCAGGGTAACATAACCCATGCGCTCCAATACTTTGTAATGCGTTACAGACCATTTTCCTTTTTCGGGATCATCATATATAGACATTACCCTTCTATCAGCAATACTGCGGCCAATATAGCCTGTTACAGTGCCGTCGTGCTCCAGATCGCCCCAAACCAAAGCAATGTATTTACGGGTGATGCTATGATCAAAAAACTGTTTGGCCAGCCAACTCATAGAGCGCTCGTTTTTGCTGATAAGCAATAACCCCGAAGTGTCTTTATCAATCCGGTGCACCAAACCTGGCCTTCCATCATTACCCGGCAGGGTAGGGAGTTGTTGAAAATGGTAAACCAATGCATTAACCAATGTGCCGGTGTAGTTATTATAACCGGGGTGCACAACCATACCTGCGGCCTTATCCACAATCAATACATCATGATCCTCGTAAACAATATTAATGGGGAGATTTTCGGGATAAACCTCGGTATCACGCGGCGGGTGCGGCAATACCACCGATATTACATCTAAGGGCTTTACGCGGTAGCTGCTTTTAATGGGCTTATCGTTCACCAGCACATTACCAAGCTCAATAGCGTTTTGGATACGGTTGCGCGATGCATTCTCCACCCTATGCATCAAAAACTTATCAATACGCAACAAGGATTGACCCTTGTCAACCACAATACGTAAGTGCTCAAATAAATCCTGTTCTTCCTGCTCTATCAGCTCGGGTTCGTATGCCATTTGAGGGCAAAAGTAATCGTTTTTTGTGTAGGTTAAGTGTAATATTGCAATAGCATTAAGTACAGGTTATTTTATGAATATTGATTTGGAGATTTTTAGCCCGGTACACCAGGTCACGAACCCTTTATTTGATGAGCATGGTGTAACAGTTTTTTTAAAACGCGACGATCTGATACACCCCATGATATCCGGCAATAAATGGCGTAAATTAAAATACCTGCTTAAAAATGCGCAGGATAAGCAGAGAAATCATTTGGTAACATTTGGCGGGGCTTACTCCAATCATTTACTGGCTACTGCCGCTGCTGCCGCGAAGTTTGGGTTTAAGGCTACCGGTATTGTGCGTGGGGAGGAAGTTAAAAACGATACCCTGTTTTTATGCAAACTACACGGCATGCAATTGATATTTACCGATCGGGATAGCTATCGGGATAAACAAGCACTGTATCACAAATACTTTGGGGATGATGAGGACGCTATTTTTATTGATGAGGGCGGTGCATCTGCAGAAGGGGCCCTGGGCTGCAGCGAGCTGGTTGACGAGCTTACAGGTGCCTATGATCATATTTTTTGTGCCTGCGGAACCGGAACTACTGCGGCCGGCATTATTAACGGACTAAACAATCACCAGCTTAAAACCCAATTTAACGCGGTGCCTGTTTTTAAAAATGGCGGGTTTATAAAGGATGAGATTGACCGGTTTTTAACTGCTTCCGTTGAATACTCTATTCATACCGATTATCACTTTGGAGGATATGGAAAAGCTACTGATGAGCTGATCAGTTTTATAAAACAGTTTGTGGCCACCACCGGGATAGTAATTGAACCCATTTATACCGGTAAAATGGTATATGCGCTATATGATTTAATCGGTAAGGGCTATTTTAAAACCGGAAGCAAAATATTGGCTATACATAGTGGTGGCATCTGGGGTTTACTGGGTATGAAGGATAGGTTTTAGGTGTGCAGATTACAGATGTGCAAATTTTAGATGTGCAGATTTTAGATGATGTATTGGTAGCATCTTCAAAATAATAAAGTCATTGGTACATATTTGCCGGGGCTCGGCTCCTGAGCGATTAATAATTTTGAAATTTCTTCTCAAACGAATATTAAAATCCATCAGGAAAAGGAGTTTTTTTTGATGTAAGGCGAAAGTTTTTTTATTAAAATGTGGTGTACCGGTTTGGCCTTTGGTACAAAAAGTAACTTTAAACAATTTAAAGTTACTTTTTTGTCAATCGGTTCAAAAACCGCCTAAATTTGGTTTTTTGGGGCTTTTTATTAAATTTGTGTAAACCAAAATTAATATGTATAACCTACTTGTTTCTCCCCAAAACGTGCAGGCTTCTTTGCAGAAGCATGTACTTGCCGATGGCTTCGATCTCACTTTTGACATGGAAAAAAGTAAGGGTGTGTATATTTATGATTCGAAGAATGATCGTACCCTGCTTGATTTTTTTACATGCTTTGCATCGGTGCCTTTAGGTTACAATCATCCCAAAATGCTGAACGATGAGGAGTTTAAAAAAAACCTGATGCTGGCAGCGTTAACCAACCCATCAAACTCTGATATTTATACCACGCAATATGCTCAGTTCGTTGAAACTTTTTCGCGGGTAGGTATTCCTGATTATTTGCCGCATGCTTTTTTTATAGCAGGAGGTTCGTTGGCTATTGAAAACGCGCTTAAAACCGCTATGGACTGGAAGGTTCAGAAAAACTTTGCCAAAGGTTATACCAAAGAGCGTGGTTTTAAGGTGATTCACTTTGAGCATGCTTTTCACGGTCGCTCTGGTTATACATTAAGTTTAACCAATACTGTGCCCAATAAAACTAAATGGTTTGCCAAGTTTGATTGGCCCCGCGTATCAGTACCCTACATGAATTTCCCTTACAGTGATAGCAATCATGAGGATCTGCTGCAAAGAGAACTACTTTCTGTAGCGCAGATCAGGAAAGCCTTTGAAGATAACAAGGATGATGTTTGTGCTATTATTATAGAGCCTGTACAATCAGAAGGTGGTGATAACCATGTACGCAAAGAGTTTTTAGAAAAACTCAGAGAACTTGCCGATGAGTATGAAGCCATGCTGATATATGATGAAGTTCAAACAGGAGTAGGCCTTACAGGTAAATTTTGGTGTCACGAACATTTTGGTGAAAAGGCAAGGCCTGATATTTTGGCCTTTGGTAAAAAGATGCAGGTTTGTGGCATACTTTGCAGCAACCGCGTTGATGAGGTAGAGAACAATGTTTTCCATGTTTCGTCACGGATTAACTCTACCTGGGGAGGTAGTTTAGTTGATATGGTTCGGTCATCAAAAATCATGGAAGTGATAGAAGAAGATAACCTTTGCGAAAACGCGGCTCAGATGGGCGAATACTTACAAAGCCGGTTAAGTGATATCGCCAGCACGCTTCCTATAATAAGTAACGTGCGGGGCAAAGGTTTATTAACAGCCTTTGATTTTCCTGATAAAAACAGGCGTGATGCATTCATTAACAAAGGCTTAGATAATAATATCATGTATTTAGGTTGTGGCGAAAAGAGTATTCGTTTCAGACCGGCCCTTATTATTGAAAAAAAACATATAGATACAGGTTTAGAAATGTTAGAAAAAATATCTAAATCACTGTAATATAGTGCAATAAGTAACTCTGTTTGTTAATAATCAACACAGAAACAGCCTTAGTATTTAATATTTGCTTATGACATTAATCATCCTGGAAAGGACAAATTAATAATATAAACTATTTTTTTACCAAAATAGGCTATATTTTTAATTATTATTCGGATTAAATTTGTACTATCCTTTATTAGATCAAATCTAATTCATCATGAGCAAACATATAGAGAAATTAAAAAAACAACTTGTTGAGGTAGCAGAAGTTGTTAACTCATTTCAATCAGAAGCTGTACAGGTAAGAATTATCGACAGGCTACTGGATGTAATGATTGAGGGCGAAAAAGCAGATGCTGAAGGATCTGAGATTTTTAGCAAAAAAGGCCGTAGGATGCGCTCAGAGGATGAAAACTTTGCAACGCCGGGCCGAAAAAAACCAGGAGCAACTAAAATATTGAACCAGTTATTGAGTACCGATTTCTTTGATACCCAGCGTTCCATATCATCAATTGCAACTTATTGTAAGGATCAGTTTGACTCCGACTTTAAAACTTCTGAACTATCGGGCATCCTTTTAAAGCTTGCGAACGAAAATAAACTAAGAAGAGAAAGAAGTAATGAGAATAATCGTTTTGAATATATTAAAGCTTAAATATTTAACTAATATTATAAAATAAGCCGCTATCTTATTAAGGATTAGCGGCTTATTTATTTATAGTTAAATAATATATTATTTTAAAGCAAATAAATTATCTACACCTAAAATTTTCCTGCTTGTGTAGCCTTCTGCATATTTAACACCTATGCTTTTACCAAATTCGCTTGCACGGGCAGCCACCACATTAATAAATTCGGGCGATGATATGTAGGTTTGGGGTTCGTCGCTCCATTCAGGATTGAAAAACTGGGAGCCGTAAGCACGGATACTTTCTATTTTTTTGTCCCAAAATTCAGTAACATCTACCAAAATATCAGGCCTGATATAATTATCCTGTATAAAGTGAAGTACCAGGTTTGGGCGCCAGGCCAACTGCGGTTCACCATTGTCGTCAACGGTTTCTATTTTGCGCAAACCTGCTAAAAACGCCGAGTGCTCTACCAGCTCATTAGCCCGGCCATGATCCGGGTGCCTGTCATGATAAGCGTTGGTAATTATAATTTTGGGCTGGTACTTGCGAATTGTAGAGATAACCTGTAGCTGGTATTCTTTTGTGTTTTCAAAAAAGCCATCGGGGATGCCTAAATTTTCTCTTATGGCAAGGCCTAATATGTTTGCCGCTGCTGTAGCTTCCTGCTCACGGATCTCTGCCGAGCCACGCGTTCCTAACTCGCCACGGGTAAGGTCAACGATGCCTACTTTATGGCCCATGGCTATATGTTTCAAAACGGTGCCTGCGCAGCCAAGTTCTGCGTCATCAGGGTGTACCGATAAAACTAAAATATCTAATTTCATTATTGTATTTGTGGTTATTGAGCGGTTGATAAAAGACGCTCTATTTTCTTCCTGATCTTTGAAGATGTTGGTTTGGTAAAGGGATAATAAAAGTCAGTAACATGGCCGTCCCTGTTGATTAAAAATTTATGAAAGTTCCATCTCGGGACTGATTTAAGCGTGCCATTTTCTTTTTTATCAGCAAAAAACTGGTATAAAGGATGGGCAAATGGTCCGCGTACCCTTATCTTATCAAATACCGGATAGTTTACACCCATGTTTTCACAAAAAGCGTCAATAGCAGCGCCCTCCAGCGGCTCCTGGCCGCCAAAATCATTTGAAGGGAATGCGAGTATTTCAAAATCCGTATTAATAAAGGCTTCTTTTAATGATACAAGATCATTATACTGTGGGGTAAAGCCGCATTGGGAAGCGGTGTTAACAATTAAAAGTACTTTATTTTTATAAGCCGATAGACTGATTTCATCACCGTTTAACTTTTGAACGTTAAACTTGTAGACGCTTGTAGTATCCATTATTAGAAGTTAGTGGAATTGTATCCGGCCTGGGTAAGGATGGCCTCGATATCTCTCTGCTCCTCAGGATCGTAAGTTTCTTTAAGGTTGTGGCCAAATATGCTGGCTACGGATTGAAACATAAATGCTTTAAAACCACCTTTAAGCTCTTTAACCATAGTATAACTGGTAGTGCCGGTTTCCCGGTCAATTAACTTGATTAAAACTTCACCCTGACTAATTGTCAGATTTTTTATTTCCTTATTAAACAATGTTTTAATTTCTGTTTCGCAGGTGCCAATCAGCTCTTTCTGCTTCTTTTTATCACCGGTAAGTGCCAGGTCGCGTTGTAGTTTAGCATATCGCTGGCCTGCAAAACGGGCATACGGTAGCACCTTCATCACATTATACCTTAAACGGCGGTAATTATCTCTGTCGGCATCGCTGGCAAATATGCGGGTATCAACAATTCTTACTGGGGCGCATACCACCCACGGAACCAATTCTCCGTCAATACTTGTTACCGCTACTCTTATGGTATCATTTTTGCCTACAATCATAGGTGCAGGTTTATCTGATTGGGCTTTTACCTCGCCCATAATGCAACAAAACATCAACAGAAAACCAATAAATTTCATAATTTTACTTAATACAAAATTAAAGCAAATTTTTGTGGTATTTAAATATAATCTGTAATAATAATTTTTATTACGGGTTTATCCATTTTTTTTACCACATATATTCATATATGAAAGAGATAGTGATTGATCTGGAAGCAGAAAAAAATGAGATATTAAAAAGATATCGTGCTTTACTACGTGCCTGTAAATCAACCTTGCAAAAGGGCGATAAGCGAATGATTCGCAAGGCATTTGATATGGCCCTTGAAAGTCATAAAGACATGCGCCGTAAAAGCGGCGAACCCTATATATACCATCCTATTGCCGTTGCACAAATTGCTGCCGAGGAAATTGGACTTGGTACCACTTCAATAGTTTGCGCCCTGCTGCATGATGTGGTTGAAGACACCAACGTAACGCTGGACGAAATTGAGATGGAGTTTGGTAAAAAGGTAGCCAAAATTATTGATGGCTTAACCAAAATATCGGGCGTGTTTGATACCAACAGCTCTTTACAAGCCGAAAACTTTCGTAAAATGCTGCTCACCCTGGCCGATGATGTCAGGGTTATCCTGATAAAATTGGCCGATAGGTTACACAACATGCGTACCATGGAGTTTATGCCCCGTGATAAGCAGCTTAAACTATCGTCAGAAACCGTTTATCTGTATGCCCCTCTTGCGCACAGATTGGGCTTGTATACCATAAAGTCTGAACTGGAAGATCTGTCCATGAAATACATGGAGCGGGAAACCTACCAGTTCATCAAAAAGAAACTGAATGAAAAAAAGGCGGAGCGTGAAAGATTTATCCGCGATTTTACTGAACCGGTAACCAAGGTTCTGGAAGGCCAGGGATTACATGCTGATGTTTTTGGCCGCCCAAAATCTATCCATTCCATTTGGAATAAGATGAAGAAAAAATCTATTCCTTTTGAGGAGGTATATGATCTTTTCGCCATCAGGATAATTCTTGATAGTGCCCCTGACCAGGAAAAGGCTGATTGCTGGAAAGCTTACAGTATAGTTACCGACCAATACCGCCCAAATCCCGATAGGTTACGTGACTGGATATCATCGCCCAAAGCAAATGGTTATGAATCATTGCATACTACCGTTATGGGCCCCCGGGGCCAATGGGTGGAGGTGCAGATACGTACCAAAAGGATGAACGAGATTGCCGAAAAAGGCTTTGCCGCTCACTGGAAATATAAGGAATCATCAACCGATAGCGGCCTTGATCAATGGGTGCAAAAGGTGAGGGATATGCTTAAAAATCCAGACTCAAATGCGCTCGACTTTCTTGATGATTTTAAAATGAACCTTTTCAGCGATGAGATCTTCATTTTTACCCCAAAGGGAGCGCTCATCCAGTTGCCATTAAACGCTACCGCGCTTGATTTTGCCTTCGAGATCCATACCGACGTTGGAGCCAGCTGTATTGGCGCCAAGGTGAACCATAAACTGGTGCCGTTAAGCTACAAACTGCAAAACGGCGACCAGGTGGAGATCATTACATCAGGTAAGCAAACACCTAAAGAAGACTGGCTTAACTTTGTGGTTACTGCCAAAGCCAAAGCCAAAATAAAATCGGCATTAAAAGAAGAGAAACGTAAAATTGCTGAGGATGGCAAGGAGATACTGGAGCGCAAAATGAAATCGCTCAAGATCACTTACAATTCTGAGAATATACATAAGCTCAGCTATTTTTTCAAGCTGCAATCTACCCAGGATCTGTTTTATAACATCGCGAAGGGTGTTATTGATATGAAGGACCTGAAAGAATACCAGGCATTTGAGAAAATTGTTGAAAACAAGCCGCAGGATAAAATTGAGCAGGAACAGGTTCAAAGCCTTATTCGCAACCTGAAATCTAAAGACAGCGATATGCTGCTGATTGGCGAGGATATGCAGAAAATTGACTACAAGCTGGCCAATTGCTGTAACCCAATTCCTGGTGATGATGTGTTTGGCTTTGTAACCGTTAGCGATGGTATTAAAATTCACCGAACCAATTGCCCTAATGCCGCCAAACTGATGGCCAATTACGGCTACCGTATAGTAAAAGCCCGCTGGACCAACCAACAGGAACTGGCATTTTTAACCGGTTTAAGGATAACCGGTATTGATGAAGTTGGCCTCATTAATAAGCTTACTACAGTTATATCAACGGATTTTAAGGTGAATATCCGCTCTATTACTGTTGATAGTGACAATGGGATTTTTGAAGGATCAATCATGGTGTATGTAAATGACACCAATCACCTCGAAAACCTGATCAAAAAAATAAAATTGATTAAAGGTGTTACCGGCGTAAACAGGTTTGATTCGGCTATTGAAAAAGCATCCTGATGAAAGAGAGTCAAGAAATTAGAGTCAGGAATCAAGACGGGAGAAAACGTTTTCATTAAAAAATGTCTTAATTCTTGATTCTTGACTCTTGCCTCTATCTTAACAAATTATTAATAACTTTGCCTGCTTAACAGACTATTATGCCCCAGCCGGATACTATAGCATTGGTTAAAAAAATTTTTGAGGCCTACCTTGAAAATAAAAACCTGCGCAAAACGCCAGAGCGTTTTGCTATTCTCGAAGAAATTTACTCTCGCTCAGATCACTTTGATGTGGAATCATTATACATCCACATGAAAAATAAAAAATACCGTGTTAGTCGTGCCACTGTTTATAACACGCTTGAGCTGTTGGTATCATGTGATTTGGTTACCAAACACCAGTTTGGTAAAAATATGGCACAGTTTGAAAAATCATACGGCTACAAGCAGCATGATCACATCATTTGTATCGACTGCGGCAAAGTGGTTGAATTCTGCGATCCCCGTATACAGCAGATCCAAAGCATGATGGGCACATTGTTGAAATTTGAAATCAATCACCACTCTTTAAATCTTTATGGAAACTGCGAGAAATTAAGAGCAGGTTTTTGTGACAGAAAAATATAACTTTGCCACCTTTCTTATTTAAGTACTGAATTTACAATAACATAAATGGCTGTTGACGTATTATTAGGCCTCCAATGGGGCGATGAAGGTAAAGGAAAAATTGTTGATGTGCTTAGCGCAGGTTATGACCTGATTGCACGTTTCCAGGGTGGCCCTAATGCAGGGCATACTTTGGAGTTCGACGGTAAAAAATTCGTTTTGAATACCATTCCTTCAGGTATATTTTTTGAAAACACGATGAACCTTATTGGTAATGGTGTAGTGATAGATCCTATTACACTTAAAAAGGAAATTGATAAGCTGAAAGATGCAGGTCATGATCTTTTAGCTAAAAAGAATCTTCTGATAGCCAAAAAGGCTCACCTGATATTACCAACCCACCAATTACTGGATGCTGCATCTGAGAAAAAAATGGGCGAAGGTAAAATTGGTTCAACCTTAAAAGGGATAGGACCAACCTATATGGATAAAACCGGCAGAAATGGTTTACGCATTGGCGATATCACACTGCCCGATTTTAAGGAACGTTACCAGAAACTGGTTGATAAGCATACTGCTATGCTACAGGCCATGTATGGTGAGGTTGCAGATTTTTCTGAACGCGAACAGGCATTTTTTGAAGCCATAGAGTTCATTAAAGGATTTCCGTTGGTTGATTCTGAGCATTTGGTAAACGACTATATTAAAAAAGGCAAAAAGGTTTTGGCCGAAGGTGCACAAGGCGCTATGCTGGATATCGATTTTGGTTCATATCCTTTTGTTACTTCATCAAATACAACTGCAGCCGGCGCTTGTACCGGTTTAGGTATAGCACCACAGCAAATTGGTGATGTGATAGGTATTTTTAAAGCCTATTGCACCCGCGTAGGTGGCGGTCCGTTCCCAACAGAGCTGGAGGACGAAACTGGCGAAGAATTGCGCCGCATAGGTCATGAATTTGGTGCTACTACAGGCAGGCCACGCCGTACCGGCTGGATTGATTTGCCGGCATTAAAGTACGCAATTATGCTTAATGGTGTTACCCAACTGGTAATGACCAAAGCCGATGTATTGAGTGGTTTTGATAAAATATACGCTTGTACGCACTATAACTATTTAGGCGAAAAAATCGACTATATGCCTTATGATATCTGCTCGGTTAGTCCGGAGCCGATATTAAAAGAAATTGACGGATGGAACGAGGATTTAACAGGTATCACCGAGTTAAATGAGATCCCTGCTAAACTGCAGTTATACATTGATTATCTTGAAGCAGAATTGGGCGTGCCTGTAAAATACCTTTCGGTAGGACCAGACAGGAAACAAACTTTAGTGTTGCACTAATTTAACCCGCTGCAGGTTTGTATCAACACAAACTTTAAAACATAATATTATTAAAAGGTCGGTTATGCCGGCCTTTTTTCATTTACTTGGTTATTTTTGCAAGGTGATAGTACAGGTAGATCATCTGCAAAATTTTAAGCATAAAGCCTTACAATGGGCCCAATCATTTAACGCGGTATGTTACCTTGACTCCAACGGCTTTGATGATCCGTATTCTAAATTTGATACCCTGATAGCAATAGGTGCTAAGGCCGAGATCACCGCTTATGCAGGCAATGCTTTTGATGAACTGGAAAACTTTCGAAAAAAAAATCTGGGCTGGATCACCGGTTTTTTTGGTTACGATCTGAAAAACGAAGTTGAAAAACTATCCTCCCAAAATGCTGACGGCCTGCAATTTCCAGATCTTTATTTCTTTTCGCCAAAACATCTCATCATTATTAAAGATGAAAAAGTAGAGATCATTAGTGATGATGAGCAGGAGGTTTTAGCACTCATTGAACAGGAGGAATTAAATGCCGGCTCCGCCCAGCCTAACATTGATTTGCAGGCCCGTTTTAGCAAACAGGAATATATTGATGCGGTAAATGGCATAAAGGAACACATTAACCGGGGCGATATTTATGTAACCAATTTTTGTCAGGAGTTTTTTGCCACGGATATAAAGATCAATCCCTTACCCATATTTTTACAGCTCAACAGCGTTTCGCCCAATCCGTTCGCTACCTTTTTTAAGTGGAAGGATAATTATATTCTTGGTGCTTCGCCCGAGCGGTTCATGGCTAAGCGCGGCAACAAATTAATTTCGCAGCCTATAAAGGGTACGGCCAAAAGAGCTGCTGATTTTAAAGCAGATGAGGAGGCTAAACAGGAGCTGCGCAATCATCCAAAAGAATTACAGGAAAACGTGATGATTGTTGACCTGGTGCGTAACGACCTTACCAAATCGGCCAGGCAGGGTACGGTTAAAACGGAGGATTTGTTTGGTATATACAGTTTCAAACAAGTACACCAGATGATCTCGACGGTGGTATGTGAACTTCAGGACGGATTATCGGTCATCGAGGCCATTAAAAACACTTTTCCTATGGGTAGCATGACTGGAGCTCCCAAAGTAAGCGCGATGCAGCTGATGGAGCAATATGAGCGCAGTAGGCGTGGTGTTTATTCGGGTGCAGTAGGGTATATGAGTGCCGATGATGATTTTGATTTCAATGTAGTGATCCGTTCGTTATTATACAATTCGGCTAATGGCTATCTTTCCTTCCATGCTGGTAGCGCGATAACTTACCACGCCGATGCTGAAAAAGAATACGAGGAGTGTTTGCTTAAAGCCCAGGCCGTTTTAGAAGTTTTGGGAAGATAAGGGCTTTGTTAAGTATTACCTATAACATGTTGTAGAATCCCAGACTTACGAAGTTTTAGAAACTTCGTAAGTCTTTCGCCGCTTGTCATTTCTACCTTTAGAGTTTTCCAAATTTCATCAACTACCTATGATTTTTTTTGCAAAAAAACTTTTTGTCATCCTGAACGATAGTGAAGGATCTATTATTCGCCCTGTAAGTCTGAGAATAGGTCCTTCAAATCACTCAGGATGACAAATCTTTTAAAACATCCTTGCTTATTTAAATTCGTTTTCTAAACCACCTTCACCATTAATTCACCTTGAGATAAGTTTTTTTGTAGGTATTCAATACCTCGGTGATCTTTGAGGGGTTTCTCCACTCAAACAGGTGGATTAGCCACATGGTACAGCGCAACAGGCCCACAGGCTTCGCGATGCCAATGCCCAGTTTGTTTATGTCATCGTCGCGTTTGGCTATCAGGTTAAGATAATCCTGGTCTTTCCGGGTAAAAAGGTCTTCGGCAAAGCACCAGGCGCCGTCCCTGGCATTGCCAAGTGCAAACTGAATGAGTATAGAATTATTTTGGGCATGTAAACCCGCCAGCGATAAAAGCGGTGATACCTGGTTAAGCTCGTTGATCACCTCATAGGTAAGGGCAGAAAGTATGGTATTGATGGCATTAAAATCCTTATGAATCAAACTTAGCGGCTGATTAAGGGCATTTGCTACCTCCACAACCGCAATGCCCAGGTCGAGGTTAATATGTGCGTTCATACCTGCCAGTAAATGCTGCAGCACCACCTTTGATGATTTGTTAAAGATGCCGAAGGCCAGCAGCCAGGAGGCAGAGGGTTGCTGCTTTTGCTGCCATTGCTTATAAGCAGTAATATAACGGCTTGCAAACGTCACGTCAAGTTGTTCCATACGGGCAGCGTTTTCAAATTCACCGGCCAGGATGCCTTCCTTTACCCGGCAGGTAACCTTGTGGTATAAGGCGGCAAAATACCCGGCCCGGTTACTGGTTGCAATTGAATCGGTTATGATGGCCTCTAAATCGGTGATGATCTGATCAATGCTAACGGCATTCATAGGTTTATTTTATGGATAAGAAAAGGTTAATTATTGCACATGTAATATACCATTATAAAACAATTACAGTCAAGAGGTTATAGCTTAAATTTGGGGCAAGCAGGTGGGGTAATGAGCGCCAAAGAAACTTAACTTAAATTTAAAATACCTGACGGTGTTGTTTTTGTAATTATGAATAACTTTATACTAACAATAACCAATTAAAAACAATAAAATGAACACACAAGAAGTAGCTGAAAAATTAGTGCAGTTTTGCCGTGAAGGCAAAAATTTAGATGCCATACATGAACTGTATGCCGATGATGTGGTAAGCCATGAACCAAAGGGCTCGCAGATGGAGCTTTCTGAGGGTAAAGAGGCAGCATTGGCCAAAAATCAGCAATGGTATGATATGGTTGAAGAGATTCACAGCGGTGAAGTATCAGATCCTATTGTGAGTGGTAATTTCTTTTCGTGCACAATGGATATGGATGTTACCTATAAAGGGCATGGCCGCAGCATGATGAGCGAAGTTTGCGTTTATGAAGTTAAAGATGGTAAAATTGTTGCCGAGAATTTTTTCTACAACTTGCCTCAGCAATAAAACAATATAAAATGAATAAAGCCCCGGGAATTCCCGGGGCTTTATTCATTTTATGGACGTGGCGGCAAGGGCGGACGTGGCGGCCTTGGTAAGCCCGGTGGATGTGGTGGTGGCGGCGGAAGTTTGATATGCAGTGTTCCGCTGCGGTGCCGGCGATAACGCCTGTGATGCCTTCTGAATGGATTAGGTGGCCGTGGCGGTGGTGGCGGTAGCCTGATCTGTAAAACAGATGCTTCCGCAACGGCTGGCAATTCCTCGGCAGATATTTCCAAAGCTTGCAAGCTAAAAATAGCTACTGTAGCAATTGTGACTATCCTGGTTAATTTCATGGTGTATAATTAGTTTGTTTTAAGCATTTTTCAATACAATAACCTTAAAGGTTGGCAATTGTTTACTCCTGTTTCTTAAATAATATATCGTAATAAAAATCCGCGGCAAATTGGGCGGCTTCCAGCCATCTTTTTTGTGTTGGGTTACCAACCCCAAACAACGGATTAAAATGTTTTTGCAGTTCGTGACCAAAACCATCAAAAGCTTTTATTCCGTTTGGGATTTTTAACTCATTGGCCTTTTCATGAACAGATATACTGCCATACATGCCCGTATCAGTTTGAGCAGGTTTTACAATATGGTCATTTGAACCATAAGCACTCACGATGGGCACCCGTGCGTTTTTTAACCAGCGGATATCAAAGATACCTCCCCAAAAATTGATGATGCCGGCAATCCGCGCCCTGTCATCGGGTTTTAATGTGGCCGTTGAATCTGCCACGCCGGTACGCCTGGAAAGTTCTGCATTGCTGCTGTAGGCGGCCTGCAATGCTATAATTGCCCCGGCCGAATTGCCGGCCACGATAATTTTGTTGGGATCAATATTATATTCGGTATGGTGCTGTTTAAAATATTCAATGGCGGTTTTCGCGTCTTGTACGGCGTAGTAGCAGCTTTTTTGCAGTTCATTAAAATGAAATGCCGGGTTCTTTTTACTTAACCGATAGTTGATAGCCGCGCAAACATAACCACGCTGGGCAAAATCCCTGCTCCAGATTTGTATGCCCTGAGCTGTTTTTGAACCATACTTAAAACCTCCGCCATGCATCCATATAATTAATGGGCGTGCCCTGGAATGATCGCCTTTTGGCTCATAGAGATCAAACAGGTACGATTCTTTATCGGCAAGTGGAGCAAGAGGGCTATAACTCAGATTTTGCTTAAGATCAACATTAGGGAAAACGTGATCTTTATATTGATGAGCCGGCTGGATTTGGGCTTTTACGGTAAGCGCCGTAACTAAAATAATTAATGTAAATATGGATGGTTTTTGCATCAGGTAGTATTTGCTGTATATACGTTACAACTAACATTTCCAGATGTTTGCCAGGCTTTTTAATTATGGCCTGCGAGGGGGATTTTGAATTTTTTTAGTGCCCAGAACGAGATTCGAACTCGTACATCCTTACGAATACCACCCCCTCAAGATGGTGCGTCTACCAATTTCGCCACCTGGGCAGTTACTAAAAAAGATCTGAGATGTTAGATTTGAGAGGTGAGACACAAAATTTTATCAAATCTCATGTCTCAGATCTCTTATCTTAAAAAAGGCGTGCCCGAAGAGAGACTCGAACTCTCAAGAGACAATTCTCAACGGCTTCTGAGACCGCAACGTTTACCAATTTCGCCATCCGGGCCTGTTGTTTTATTAACAAGCGTGCAAATATAATCGTTTCTATCAAAAAGCATTATAATAAATATAAAAATCCATAGGTTGTTGTTACTTGACTTGTTTACAATTAATTTAGGAACCATATTCATATTTACACTCAAATTAATGAAACGTTTTTATCGGCTAATATTCAGTACTTTACTCCTTTTGCCCTTGTTGTCATCGGCGCAAACTATAACTATTTTGCAACAGGATAAGCCCACAAGTATTCGGGGATTATCTGTGGTAAATGATAAAATAGCCTGGATTAGCGGCAGCAAAGGGCATATAGCCACCACTAATGATGGCGGAACAACCTGGAACTGGCAGCAGGTGAAAGGCTACGAAAAGGCAGATTTTAGGGATATTGAAGCATTTAACGATAAGGAAGCCGTAATCATGAGCTCGGGTACGCCGGCCCTGGTTTTAAAAACCGTTGATGGTGGTAAAACCTGGCAGGAAAAATGCCGCAAAACTGATAGTGTTTACTTTTTTGATGCCATGGATTTTGCCGATGCCAAACACGGCTATATTTTGGGCGACCCGATAAAAGATAAATTCCTGCTGATGGAAACCACAGATGGCGGCGAAACCTGGGCCGAATTGAAAACCGCACCCGATGCCTTACCCGGAGAAGCGGCATTTGCGGCAAGCGGTACTTGCTTAAGGGTGAATAACGGGTTTGTCTATATCGTTTCGGGCGGAAAAAACAGCAGTTTGATCTCGTTGAAGCCAACAGGAAAAGAATGGGAATATACTAATTTGCCAATAACCCAGGGCAAGCAAAGCGAAGGTGCATTTTCTATAGCATTGGGAAAAAATGAAGGGATCATAGTTGGCGGCGATTATGCAAATGGGAAAAAATTAGATTCGGTTGCTACTATTTACAAGGTTCGTCCTTCCCTGCAGTTTGTTAGCCCACAGACTGCACCCGCAGGCTTTCAATCGGGAGTTGAATACATTAATAGCGGCACTTTCCTATCTACAGGTACAACAGGAAGTAACCTTACAATAGATGGGGGAGCCAATTGGAAGCAATTTGATACCACAAGTTTTAACGTTTGCCGCAAAGCTAAGCACGGAAAATTGGTTTTATTGGCTGGAGACAAGGGTAAAATAGCCATTTTTAAAATGTAGTTTATTGGCAACTAATGGCTTAACAAATACTTTACAATTAATTGCAAATAGCACTTGCACCGTATTATTAATCGCCCTATATTTGCACCACTTTAAACGGAAACGGTAACATTATCGAAAAAGTTGAAAGTTTGATTCCGTAGCTCAGCTGGTAGAGCATAACACTTTTAATGTTGGGGTCCTGGGTTCGAATCCCAGCGGGATCACGAAAAGCCTTTGAGAGAAGGCTTTTCTTTTTAAAAATTACAATTGAATCTCTTTAAACAGAAACAGCAGCATTGTTGGAGAAGTTGAAAAGTCTGATTCCGTAGCTCAGCTGGTAGAGCATAACACTTTTAATGTTGGGGTCCTGGGTTCGAATCCCAGCGGGATCACAAAAAAGCCTCACAACTGTGGGGCTTTTTTCGGTTAATGCCTTATAATTATGGATCAAGCGGAAATTTGGGGATCAGTCCGATAATTTGGGGGATGAAGAAATAAGTATTTATTTTGTGGGATAATAAAAGCATACGACTATAGCAAACTCTCCACGTTTTTATGCAAGCTCCAAACGGCGCAATATTCCCGCATATTATTATTTAATTAAGGATTGTATATCTTTTATCCATTACAATCTTATACCCATCAACCATTTCTTGTGATAAAAATGAATTATCAAGCCAGGAAAATGCCTTTTCCTTATTTTTTAGAAAATTAGTATAGGTGTTTTGTATTTGCTTTTCAGTTAAGCCAAGCCCGATACCAAATCTTTGAAAATGCTCCGGTCTGAAATTGCTTTTCTTTCCTTCAAGGGTTAACGCCAATTCATCTTCGTCTTTAGGATTAGCTATAGTTACATTTAAAAGATCATAGGCTGGCGATAAATTCCAGCCACCTTTGCTATTAAATATGGAGAAATTTTTCAGGTGCATATCATTATTACCAATCAAATAGCTGAATAATGCTAATTCAAAAAAATAAAATTGATCAAGTAATGTACTACTTGAGTAGGCTGTAATCGCTTTTCCTATACGCTCCATAGAACTTTTGTATTTATCAAAAGCTTCCAATATTTGAAACATATCGATCATATGTATTTTTTCACCGTCTATAGTTCGGTCTATTCTTTTAGTGATATAAGCAAGTTCGCCAGAGGCCAGTCTGATTAAACTTGATGGAACAGTCCGTATCCCAAATGCGTCTTCGGCTATTCGCATAGTCACATGTTCGTTTGCCGGCATTTCAGGGTAATGCGTAGATGGTGGTTTTAAAATGTAATTACCACCTAACGCACCAACAACAGTAAGCCTGCCACGCGGACCATTTGCCATGGCATCCTTAACAATCGTCAGTGATAATTTGGGTTGCACGCCTGGAACCGCTATGCTACGTTCTATTACGTTTTTAGCCAGATCTGTCATTTGGTCCATGGTATAACTAAACTCCGGTGGTGTTTTGATTCCAAAAAATTTCAAGCTACAACGTTCATGATAGTCGCCGTCTTCCTGCTCATTAAGCGGCTGGTAGCAATATAAACACTTCCTACTCATTTTCTTTCTCCGTTGGTATAACGCTTACGGCTCCGATACAATTCCGGCAGCAGGCTAATAAAAGCCCCATACGGTCATTTGTGTTAATTTTCCAACTGGTTATGGCGATATCTAATAACCAGCCTTCAGGTATAAGGCCTTCGAAAAAAGCAAACAACCTTTTGTCAGTATACACCTTGTCACTAACCGGCATAGTAAATGTAATAAACTGCCCGGGGTATGTTTTTATGTATTCGGGCAGGTATCGAAATTCATATAATCCGTCATCGGTTTCGGTCAATTTCCCGGCCTCTACTTCTTTATAAAATATGCTCGCCTCTCTCATGGTTGCAAGTTTTTATCTGCCTGTAAAAGCTCCCGACTATTAATTGGTGCCAGCTCGTGACCAAACATTTTTAGTACTTGATTTGCTTTTTCTAAATTTAAGTTACCCTTACCTTGTTCTATTTTCCTGATGACTGTTAATGCAACACCTGCCTTTAAAGCGAAGTCTTCTTGTGTTAGCCTTGCTTCTTTTCGCTTTTGTTTAACAAAATTCGCTAAAGTCTCCATATTTGATTAATTATATGTAAATGCATATAGTTAATCAAATATAATGTTTTTTATATGCAATTACATATAATTTTTTATTTTCAACTTAGCTATATGCAATTACATATAATTATTGGATTTTATTAAAATTATATGTAATTGCATATAATTACATATATCGAAATAAGGGAGCTTAACGTAGAATTTTTACAAGGATCATGGAGCATAATCTTGCAGGGATCACTTTCAAAAAAATCAGTAAATGTGGGGCTTTTGCCTATAATTATCTACAATCTGTTGATTTTACGTTTTGCAATAATCAATTTAAATACTTAGCTTTAAGTGTCTTATATCAGTGTGGCTTATCTTTATCTTTATTGACAATATATAAATGTTTATTTATGAAAAAGGTTTTGTACTTGCTCTGTTTCCTTATTGCACTTACGGTTACTAATACCGCCTCGTCGCAAGGATTTTTTAAGAAGATCAAAGACAAGGTGAATAAAACTGTAGATAAAGCAGTAGATAAGGAAGTAGACAAAAAGGTCGGCATTCCTCCTGAAACCGGATCGGGCAATAGTAACTCCGGCACATCCGGTAACCCCTCCAATAAAGGCGGTGGCGGATTAAGTAATACCACTCCGCCTGATGTAAAAGCGCAAATGGCAGAAGCCGAAACAGCCCATGCGGCTAAGAATTACAGCGATGCCCGGTATTCGTTACAGCAGGCACTCATGGGGGTAGAGCTTCAATTGGGGCGGCAGATTCTCAAATCTTTACCCGCTTCGGTAGTAGCTTTAAAAGTAGATACACTACAGGACATAGTAATGAGTACCCAATGGGGCTGGAGTAACCTGAACATTCACCGGGTGTGGAAAAACAACGCTGATAAACAGTTGACAATTACTATTGGAAATGCAGGGATCTATGCAGGTTTAGCTGCTTTATATTTTTCAAATGCCGGTATGATTGAAGCCAATGGCGCTAAACAGAATTTTAAACAGGTGAGAGTTAAAGGCAACAAGGCAATCATTCAATACGAAGACAGTAAGGGATATACATTGATAGTGTCCATTGGCCAAGCTTCCATGATTGTTTGGGAGTGTATCAACTTTGCCAACGAGCAGGAAGTGATGACTGCCGCTAATACTTTTGATATTGACGGAATAAAAAAGATGCTTGGGGAACAATAATTTTAATCTCAACATAAAAATTCATGAAGGCTTTTATAACATTAATCGCAGTCATCGCCTTTGTAAGTACTGGCGTTGCACAGGATTTCACTAAAGCAATGAGCACTGCTAAAACTGCCTACGGTGCAGGCAAACTGGAAGATACACATTTTGCGCTACAGCAAGCCATGCAGGAAGTTGACCTGGTAATTGGTAAGGAGGTTTTAAAATTATTGCCACCTAAAATGGATGCAATGGAAATTATTGCAAGGGAAGATAATGTTGCTTCCAATGTTGGTTACGTTGGCGCTACTATACACCGCTCTTATGAGAAAAGCGGGAGGAAAGCCGATATTTCTATCATTAGTAATTCCCCTTTGGTTGCTATGACGAATACGGTATTAAATACACCTCTTTTAGGTGGAATGATGAGTGATGGTAAGAGCAAAACTGTAAAAGTACAAGGTTATAAAGCAAGGCTTGAAAAACAGGCGGGTAGCACCAATGACAAAAATGATTACGAGTTACAGATACCTTTGGGAAGTGCTTTAATTACTTTTAAGGTAGATGATTGCACAGATACACAAATACTGGAATTTGCAGAAACAATTCCATTGCAAAAGATAGCTAAGTTGATTCAATAGTTTACGGTATTAAAAGGTCCTTGTACTTTTCAATACTAATTTTAATATATGCCCTTAAACCAAAACGGGGCAGAGCTTGAAAAACGGGAAGTATTTTTTTCAACTTTTTAAGAACAACTTGGTCACGAAAATGGGCCTTTTCTGTTTAAAATGCATTTTTGATCGCTCCGGCAAAGGGTAAACAACATTCGGATCAATCCGAGAAAGCCAGCAAAATTTAACCTTTCCTTCTCGACTTAACCGGTAAAACCCACCTATTTGTTATTCCAAAGTCATATAACGGGCAAAATAACGAAAATTGCTAATTAGCTGTTCTTTTTTCGAACAGTGTTCTATATCTTTGTGCTGTATTAATTAACAAGATGTCAATAGCAATCAGAAAAGTCAAGGAAAAAGAGGAGATGCGTAAGCTGATCCTCGACGGTGCCCGAAGAGTTTTTTTGGAAAAAGGCTATGAAATGGCAAGTATCCGCAACATAGCGGAAGCAATTAATTACAGCCCCAGCAGCATCTATTTTTATTTCAAAGAAAAAGGCGAAATATTTCACGAACTGCATGAGGAAGGTTTCAGATTGCTTTTGTCAGAGCTGCAGGCGTTTGAACATAATGAAGACCCATTTGAACGTTTGAAAGCAATGGGATACGCATTTTTAGACTTTGCAATTAATAACAGGGATTTTTATAACCTGATGTTCATAGTAGATGAACCGTTGAAAAAGAAATCAGAGACCGATCCCTGGCGCATGGGGGTAAAGACACTAAATTATCTCATTGATGTGATAAAAATTTGTATGGAGAATGGCCATTTTAAAGGCATGGATGCCGAAGACCTGGCATTTACATTCCTTTCTTCACTTCATGGCATATGCGCCCTTTTTTGTAAAGACAGAACGAGCACATTTAAAGGCAAAACCTCAGAGGAGTTGATGAAAAAAGGCTATGAAAATTTAATTTACATGATGGAAAAAATCTGATTTTTTTTACAATAATTTCGAACACTGTTCTATTTTAAATCATTGTTCTTTTTTATATATAATATGTTCATTACAAATTAGATACCTGGAAACAAAAAGAAAATAAGGACTAAATAATCACTAACAAATAATTAAAAAACATAAATAAATAATATCATGAATACTAAAGTTTTGGTTACAGGCGCCACTGGCGCAACAGGAAGCAGCGTTATAGAAAAATTATTGGAGCTGAACATACCGGTCAGAGCGCTGGTTCACAAAATAGATGAGCGTACCGCACATTTAACAGAGCAAGGGGTAGAAATTGTGGAGGGAGATCTTTCAAATTTTAATTCTGTAAGTGCGGCGTTAAAGGGTATTGGCAGCGCTTATTACATGTACCCTATCCAGGTAGATGGGTTGGTAGAAGGAACTGCTTATTTTGCCCAGGCTGCAGTTGATGAAGGTTTAACACATATCGTCAATATGTCGCAGGTGGCCGCCCGTAGGGACGCGAAGAGCAATGCATCTCAAAACCATTGGATAGCAGAAAGATTGCTTGACCGTACCGGCATTCCTGTTACTCACGTACGCCCGACCTTTTTTGCGGAGTGGCTGAAATATTTTGCTAAAGAAATTAAGGAAAACAACCGCATTGTGCTTCCTTTCGGTGAGGCCCGTTATGCGCCTATTGCAGGGGAAGATTCCGGAAGGGTTATTGCATCTATCCTGGCTAACCCGGAAGGCCACGCCGGTAAAATTTATCCTTTGTACGGTTCTACAGAACTTACCCAATATGAAATAGCCGAAATATTATCTGGGGAACTTGGCCGGAAGATCACCTATGTAGCTGCTGATATTGATAAGTTTGCTGAGTTGATGAAGGCGAGATATACCCCATATTTTATACAGCATGTTGAATCGGTTGCACAGGACAGCCGGGACGGTGTATTTTCCGGAACAAATGATTTTGTAGAAAAAATATCCGGTTCAAAGCCATTGCATATTGTCGACTATATCCGTAAAAATATTGAACTATTTAAATGATCAATTTAAATTCGGAAAAAGCACTTTTGGGTTCTTTGCCCCAAAATAACAGATCATCGCAAATTAATTCGAATCAAGCTAACTGGTGCCTCATTTAATCCTGGGCACCGGTTGGTTTCTTTACCCCATAGGTGATCATTTTTTTGACTTTTCCGTTCAGTAGTTCATAGATATCGCAATAATACATATCAAATACCTTTCCGTCACGGTTCTGGCATTGCACTTCGCCGCTTACGGATGCTTGGTCGCCGTCAATCAAAAAGTGATCCTGAGTGCAGGTGATCACTTTGATCTCCGGATTCTTAGAAAAAAAATGGCCGATGTTTTCCTTACCCGATATGACATCATCACCTAATATATGCCACTCCACATCATCGGCCATATATTTTAATATCGTTTCGTCATCATTATCATTAAAAGCTTTAGTGATAGTCTCTATAATTTGCCTGTTTTCCATACCTGTATATTTTAAAGATCCATATACAAATATAGTATTGGCATAAAGTAAACCGGGTACCATTAAGCGACATTGTACAGGGCTGTAGGCGACAAATTATGCTGATTGCCCGATCGTCAATCACCTATCTTTATCGGATCATAACAACTTATTGGCTGCTCCATTTTATTTGCATTTTTATTGTTTAAATAAGGCAGATAATATTGCTGATAAAATTGCTTTTTAGCATCCTTGTAATGGCTCACGGCACCAAGCATACTCATTAGCTTAATGTAATACCAGGCAAAATCTATCTGAAAGGGTTTAAAACCACTCCTGGCGCTCTTTGGAAACAGATGATGATTGTTATGCCACTCGCCGGCTACAATACCCGGCCATAGCTGGTTAATTGATTTGTCTTTCTGGTTATAGTCTGTACCCTCATGCTGTTTCTCTTTACCTTTTGCATGCCCTTCGTAGTTAAACGTACGTACTCCAACTGCCCAAAAGCCGGCGGCGCCAAATAAACTACAAGCCAGCGCATGCCCGCCTACCAGGTAAAATACCACATACCAGAAAGACCAGTTTAATATCCATGACATAACCGCGCGCCAGGGATTTACATAAGAGCCCCAGTGCTGATATTGCACATAAGTATTTGCTTTAACACCTGTATGTTTCATTAATCGTTTTACCCGGTTGTAATCACCCTCACTTAAATATTTGGCAATCGGCTGGTGGTTAACATCGGCTAAAAAGCAATATAAAAACCCGGCCTGGGCATTATAAGGGTCGCCGGGCTGATCAGATTTGGAATGATGCACATGATGCGATATCACGTAGATCTCTTCGGGGATAACATTTAAAGTGAGATTCTGCGTAACAAAACGCCAGAATTTGTTGGTAAAAGCATAAGCGCCATGCGTGCAATAGCGGTGGTGCCAGATGGTGCCATGTGTGCCCATGATAATCATTCCATAAATAAAGGCCGCCAGTATGGTCCACCAGGTTAAAAAATAAATGATGAAGAGCACAAAAAAAGGAATAAGGCATAAAACTTTTAGCCAACTAAAAAATGGCAACCAGTTTTTACGGTTTGCAATTGGGTTTAATCTCGAGAAAAACTCGGTTAATATTTGTAGTACAGTCGGCTTTATCAAAGCTCCCTGTTCGTCCTTCCAACCATAGGAAGGCATTTGCAGTACGTAATCTAAAAAGGGCATCGGCTAAAAAATTAAAGGTAATCGGCACGTATAAAAATGGGTGACTATTTAAGATCGTTGCCTGTTTGGATTAAAGGCAATGAGGTATTGTAAGTTGTTTTTAATGATCGTATCAGTATTCAAAGTGTTTTCAACGTTGGCATGTACAATGGTTGATCTTTTTTTGACCAATCCGTACAATTCTGCCAATTGCTCGGGTAAAACTTTTATAGAAACGGTTGGAAAATATTTCTTTTCCATAGCTAATTTTTCATCATTTGTGGCTAAGCTAACCTCCCATGTTTCTTCTGTTTTAAACCAATGTTCTTTGGCGCTATTGCCCAGGTCAAACAAAAACATGCTGGCCTGTAAATCAACTGTCTTTCCGGCCATGTTAGTGGTGTTTTTTATTGGTGGATACAACCTCGGTTTTATATTCCGGGGATTTGCCCGCCTGGTAATTAGATATCTCCTTTTTACCGTTTAAGCTTGGTGTTTTTTTGATGGCTTTACTGCCTTTATCTTTACTCATTGTTTTGTTGTTTAATATCAGTGGCTCATCAGCAAATGCAGGTTTAATAGCCAATGTGTAAAATTTAATACGCTTTCCGCAGTTTAATAATTCGCATCCAGTGCATCAGTTTCATAACCGGGTATACCGGATCTATCTCAAACCATTTTTTGCCAAAGTTGGCGCTATTGGGGTGTTTGTGGTGATTGTTTTGAAACAGTTCGCCCAGCATCAGGAAGTCGAAAGGTGTGGTGTTTTTTGATTTATCCTTGTTGTCGAAATTAGTGTAGCCATATTTGTGCCCGCACCAGTTTACAATGGCGCCATGGATGGGTCCCATTAAAAAATGAATAGGCAACAGTAGAAACATCCACCAATGGTCGGCAAAAAATATATAGAAGCAAGTATATGCTGCGCCAAATAACAGTCGGGATAGTATCGAAGACCCCATCCGGTCTATTAACGGCCATTCGGGGTAGTTACCGGCAAAGCGGGCTTCCGGGTCTTTTGTTCTTTGCATATGATCGCCAAATGTTTTAAAGGTAGCCTTTGTCATTTGGAAAATGTCTGTAAAAAAATGTGGCGAGTGCGGGTCCTTTTCCGTGTCGCTATAGGCATGGTGTTCCCGGTGCATTAAGGCATAAGCCCTGGGGTTTAAAAAGGATGCACCTTCAAACAAGTAGGCCATAATGTAAAATACACGTTCCCAGAATTTATTGGTTGTGAACATCCGGTGCGAAGCATAGCGGTGTTGGAAGAAGGTTTGGAAAAACAGGGATAAAAACCAGTGCGCAATAAAGAAAATCAGGATCGGCATAAAAAAAAGTATTAATAGCAATTACAATAAAATAGATACATGGTTACCCCTTTTAAGGAATCATGCATTTTAGATGGGGTGGAAACAGATGAAGTTTTGCTCTCTGTGGCCTGAATCTGCCTGATGAGATACAAGCTTGAAATTTAAGATGCGCTTGAGATCAACGGGTAAAATGTTGTGGTATTAAACCAGAAACTGCAGGTACTTTGTAGTATAATTAAAAATACTATAATATAATAACTGATGATTAAACAATTTGTTACGCTGTTTGCAATATTTATTTTGGTATGATTTGAGGCTGGGTGATAACAAAGGATAGGGGGACAGCATCCTAGCCTAATCATTTCTCAGATTGTTTAAGAATATTTTAATGACCGCTTGTGCACAAAAAGTTACGGTTTGCGAACAAAGATTTAATGGATTATGGTAAATTTCCTGTTAATAATGCACAATTGGATTTCTGGAATAGTTTTATTCTTTAAATTGGCTGGCTGTTAACAAGCAATTACAAATTGCTGTTATCGGCCCAATAATCTAAATTAATATGCTTGTTGTTTTAAATGTAATTTTTGTGGTTTCGTTTTTGGCTTTTGCCTATGTAAACCTGAATGATGTTGACTGGTACTTATGGGTGCCCATATACCTGAGTGCTACCATATGTTGTGGCCTGGCCGCCATGGGTAAATTTTATCCGCTTGTTGATATTTTGCTTATAGCCTTTTACCTGGTTTACGCGGTTATACTTTTTTTTCAGAAAGATGGTGTACGCGACTGGATAACCAAATACAATAAACCCAGCCTGGTTGAAAGCATGCAGGCAACCAAGCCATACATTGAAAAAACAAGGGAATTTTTTGGTTTACTTATTATTGCGGGGGCATTGCTCATTAATTACTTTGCAGCTTAACAAAAGTTATGGTTACTTACAATACAGAGGAATTAAACGCGGTAATTGCTGACATAACGAAAAATAATATCACTGCCGAGGCCTGGACCTGGCTTAATGCGGATAGTAATACCAGTAGCAATTTGGCTTTAAATACCGCCTTTGCAATTATACCGCGTAAAACGGGCAAAGCAGTTGTAAGGGTAGCTCATGAGCAGGAAGAGTTATTAAAATCCATCAGGCCGGGCTTTGCAATCGATAACTGGACGGCAGACAGGCTGAGCAGGGTTTGGTTGTTGATGAGGTATAAGGATGTTGACGAAGGCCGTTATTTTAAGGCGATTGAAAACCTTTTTTCGGCAGCCGAAATGAATGAACAGGTTGCATTATACACCGCCCTGCCTGTACTGCAGTACCCTAAATTATGGGTTAAACGCTGTGCCGAGGGGATCAGGAGTAACATAGGTACGGTGCTGGAGGCTATTATGTACAATAATCCTTATCCGGCAGAGAACCTGGAGGAAGCGGCATGGAACCAAATGGTTTTAAAAGCCTTTTTTACAGAAAAACAAGTGAACAAGTTATTCGGTTTGGATAACAGGGCAAACCAGGAGCTTGCCCGTATATTAATTGATTATGCTAAAGAACGCCAGGCAGCCAACCGTAAAGTTGAGGATATGCTTTGGTACATTGTTGGCAAATTTGTTAACGATGAACAATTGGATGGTATGAAACAAGGGAAGTTTTAGCAGTAATAAATCGTTGATCATAAAAAATTAAAAAAATGTGTTGCAGTCATAATCCAGAAGAGAGAAGTTTACCCGCTGAACAATCAACAGAGGCGTTTGATATAGGTGTAATAAAGGGCATGAAGTTTTTTGATCCGCATGTGCACATGACTTCACGCACTACCGATGACTACCAGGCTATGGCCGATGCCGGCATAGTGGCGCTTATAGAGCCTTCCTTTTGGCTGGGCCAGCCGCGTACCGGGGTAGATAGCTTTAAAGATTATTACAGCAGCCTGGTTGGCTGGGAAAGGTTTCGTTCATCGCAATTTGGAATAAAGCATTACTGTACTATAGGGCTTAACTCAAGAGAAGCTAATAACGAACCATTGGCCGAGCAGGTAATGGAAATGCTACCCCTGTTTATGTATAAAGATGGTGTGGTTGGTATTGGCGAAATAGGGTTTGACGATCAAACCGCTGCCGAAGAAAAATATTATCGTTTGCAGCTTGAACTGGCTAAAGCCGCTGGTTTACCGGTACAGGTTCATACTCCACACCGCGATAAAAAACGCGGAACGCAGCGCAGTATGGATATTGCCATTGAACATGGGCTTGCCCCGGATATGGTAATTATTGACCATAACAACGAGGAAACTGTAAAGGAAGTACTTGACAGGGGCTTTTGGACAGCCTTTACTATTTACCCCTTTACCAAAATGGGTAACCAGCGCATGGTGGAAATTACAAAGCAATATGGCCCCGAACGGATCATGGTTAATTCTGCCGCCGATTGGGGTATCAGTGATCCGCTGGCTGTTCCAAAAACCGCGGCTTTAATGAAGCTTAACGGAATAAGTGATGCGGATATTGAACTGGTTACCTATCGCAACGCCATAACAGCGTTTGCACAAAGCGGGCAAATCAACGAGGCAGATTTTATTGCAACCATTGATCAAAGCGCCAGGTTTGAAGGAAATAGCATCTTACGTGGTGGTCAGCAGCCGCGCATCAATAAGTCTTCAATTATTATTAGCTAAGCGCATTGGAAAAAATAATTGTTTACTTGCGTATGATGAGGCCGGCCAATGTAGTAACCTCGGTTGCCGATGTGCTGGCGGGTGCGGCCATAGCCGGAGCTTTTTCTGAAGTTGCCTACAAAGGGTATTTGCAAAGTGTTTTAATGCTTTGTTTTTCAACAGCTTGCCTGTATGGCGGCGGCATAGTTTTTAATGATGTTTTTGATGCCGACCTGGATAGGGTTGAACGCCCGGAGCGTGCCATACCAAGCGGCAGGGTTAGCTTGCGGCAAGCGGCAATATTTGGTAGTATACTGTTACTGGCGGGCATTATAAGCGCGGGCATGGTTAGCCTGGTATCTGCTTTATTGGCAACAGCCATCAGCTTTTTTGCGCTGTTGTATAATAAGATAGGTAAGCATCATCCTTTTTTTGGTCCGCTGAACATGGGTTTTTGCCGGGGCTTAAATTTACTTTTAGGGGTGAGCATAATAACAAGCGCACTGCCACAATGGTACTTTTTGGCAATTGTGCCCATTATTTATATCTTTTCAATCACCATGATTAGCCGGGGCGAAGTGCATGGTGGTAACAAACGTAATTTATACATCGCGGCGCTTTTATATGTTATAGTGGCAGGTTTAATATTCTGGTTTTCCTATCTTAATAAAAATATGCTTTTATCTGGCATTATCATGATCCCGTTTTTGCGGATGATATTTAAGCCGCTGTTTAAGGCAATTCAGGATCCGATAGGTAAAAATATAGGCAAGGCAGTAAAAGCCGGCGTTATTTCATTGATATTGATGGATGCGGCATGGGCGGCAACATTCAGTACTATTTACGCGGCATTGATCATAGCCTGTTTATTGCCATTATCTATCTGGCTGGCAAAGATTTTTGCCGTTACGTAATTACATTTATTAAAAAACGTTCTTTAGTTTATACATGAAGCATTTATCCCAATCTTTTACTGTGAAGTTTGAGTACCAGGTTTACTTTACAACCGGTATTTTTAATATAACCAATATCCTTTTTAACGATTTTTTATTGAGCGCCGGCACACCGGCGTCATTGCGGAAAATACTTTTTGTGGCCGATAAGGGTGTTATAGATGCACATCCAAATTTAATAAACGAAATAAAAAATTACTTTTCCATTTACCCTACAGTTCAACTCATTCCTGATATTTTAATAGTAACCGGGGGCGAGGATGTTAAAAATGATGTGGCTCACTTTAACCAGGTTGTTGAAGCGGTAAATACTTATGGTATTGACAGGCACTCTTATATAGCGGCTATTGGCGGCGGTTCGGTGCTTGATATGGTGGGTTATGCTGCCGCGGTATCTCATCGCGGCATTAAACATATCCGCATACCCACTACGGTATTATCGCAAAATGACTCAGGCATTGGGGTGAAAAATGGGATTAACTTTTTTTCGAAGAAAAACTTTTTAGGGACATTTATGCCTCCGGTTGCTGTTTTTAATGATGAAAAGTTTTTAGAAACCCTCAGCGACCGCGATTGGCGCTCAGGAATGTCAGAAGCGGTTAAGGTTGCATTATTGAAAGATGCAGAGTTTTTTAATTGGATAGAGCATAATGCCGGTACTTTGGTTCAACGCGATAGAGCGACAATGAATTACCTGATCTGGAAGTGCGCGCAACTCCATATGGAGCATATTGCCGGTACAGATCCTTTTGAAAGCGGTTCTTCCCGGCCACTTGATTTTGGACATTGGAGCGCTCATAAACTGGAATACCTGAGCAATTTTGAAGTGCGCCACGGCGAGGCAGTAGCCATGGGCATTGCCCTTGATACCGTTTATTCCGAACTTTCGGGCCGTTTATCAGCTGCAGATAGCAAAAGAATTGTACAAACTTTGCTAAACCTTGGCTTTGATGTTTCGCATCCCTTGTTGCAGGTTGATAAAGAGGATAGCCCAATATTGGCCGGTTTGGAAGAATTTCGCGAGCATTTGGGTGGCCAGCTAACCATTATGCTTCTTAACTCAATTGGCGAAGGCGAAGAAGTACATGAAATTGATGCCGCTTTATTAAAGCAAGCCGCTAAAAAGCTGGGTGAATTGCAACAACATCAATTGCAATAATTTGATATACTTATGAAACTTACAGCAGGACATTTAAGCTATTGCACCAATATACACGCGGGTGAAAACTGGGCCGACCATTTCAATGCCCTGGAACTTAGCTTTCCGCAAATAAAGGCACAACTATCTCCTGATGCACCCATGGGTATTGGTTTGCGCTTATCTAACATAGCCAGTATCGAACTGCTCCAGGGCGATAACCTGGCCCAATTTAAACAATGGTTACAACTGAACGATGCCTATGTGTTTACCATGAATGGTTTTCCGTATGGCGGCTTTCACAATGTGATAGTTAAAGACCAGGTACATGCCCCCGATTGGACGACCGCCGATAGGCTGGCCTATACAGTAAGGCTTTTTAACATATTAGCGCTTTTACTACCCCAGGGAATGGATGGTGGTATATCAACTTCGCCTTTAAGCTATAAACATTGGTTTAATAGTAAAGAGGCAATGGATGAAGCTAAGCAGGAAGCCACTAAAAATATACTACAGGTAGCTGCCGAACTCCATTCAATAAAGCAAAAAACAGGTGTTAAATTACATTTGGATATTGAGCCCGAGCCTGATGGCGTGTTAGAAACCGGAAGGGAATTTATAGAATGGTTTGAGACCGATCTGTTGCCGCAAGGCATCAGCTATTTCCAGCATAATTTTAATATACCTACTGCAGAAGCGGAAATCCTCATAAAAGAACATGTGAATTTATGCTATGATGTTTGCCATTTTGCAATAGGGTATGAGCCACATGAAGCTATCATTGATGAACTGGCGCAAAAAGGAGTAAAAGTAGGCAAGATACAGATCAGTGCCGCCCTCAAGGCCTCATTTGACCATACACCGGGCAATAAGCAGGCAATATTAACTGAATTTGAAAAGTTTAATGAACCCACTTACTTGCACCAGGTTATTGCGCGGCTTGCCGATGGTAATTTGCTGCGATATGCTGATTTGCCCGAAGCATTAATGGCAACAGATGATGCTGAAGAATGGCGCGCCCATTTTCATGTTCCTGTATTTTTGGAAGATTTTGGCCTGTTACAATCCACACAAGCCGATATTGTAAAGGTATTAGGCATCCAAAAAAACAGTCCTTTCACCAATCATCTGGAAGTAGAAACTTATACATGGGGAGTATTGCCGGATGCCATGAGGATCCCGCTTACCCAATCGATAATAAGAGAGCTGGAATGGGTTAAATACGAGTTAACAAATTAAGTGCTGTTATGAATAAAACGGTTGTTATTGATATTGTGGGGTTATCTACCTCGGTAATTGGTGAGCATACACCTTTTTTAAAAAAGTATATAGCCTCAAAAAATTTAACCACCATTGAACCGCTTTTGCCTGCAGTAACTACAGCGGTACAATCGGCCTATCTTACAGGGACATACCCGGTGGCAAATGGTATAGTAGGTAACGGTTGGTATGATCGTATTGACAGTGAAGTTAAATTCTGGAAACAATCAAACAAGCTGGTTGCCGGAGATAAAATATGGGATAAGGCAAAAAAAGAAGATCCGTCTTTTACCTCATCTATGATGTTTTGGTGGTATAATATGTATTCAACTGCCGATTACTCTGTAACACCAAGGCCAAATTACCTGGCCGATGGCCGAAAGATGCCGGATTGCTATACACACCCTGCCGAATTGCGTGATATTTTACAGGAAAAATTGGGGCAGTTTCCGCTGTTTCAGTTCTGGGGGCCGGGAGCAAATATTAAATCGAGCAAATGGATAGCAGATGCGTCTATGTATACCGATGATCTTCACGATCCTACGCTTACCCTTATCTATCTTCCGCATTTGGATTACTGCCTTCAAAAGTTTGGACCAGATGAATCAAAAATAGCTAACGAGCTTAAAGAGATTGATGCTTTGGTTGAGGAGCTGGTTACATTTTACGAAAAGAAGGGTGCAAGAATTATCCTTTTATCTGAATATGGTATCGCTCCCGTTAACAATCCTATCCATTTAAACCGCTTATTTCGCCAGCATAACTTATTACAGATTAGGGTAGAGCGAGGCCTGGAGCTGCTTGATCCGGGTGCCTCAAAGGCATTTGTTGTTGCCGATCATCAGATAGCCCATGTGTATATCAATGATCCGGCGGTAACTGAGCAGGTAAAGGCTTTACTAAAAACGGTTCCGGGCATTGAGTTGGTGCTTGATCGTGCTGAACAGGCGGCTTATCATATAGATCATGAACGTGCCGGCGAACTGGTTTTAATGGCAAATGAGCATAGCTGGTTTACCTACTACTTTTGGCTCGACGATGCCAAAGCGCCTGATTATGCCCGCGTAGTTGATATTCATAAAAAGCCGGGTTACGATCCTGTAGAAATGTTTATGACCTCAAAAGCCAGGGCCGGCTACAAGCTGTTGCGTAAAAAAGCCGGCTTTAGGTATGTAATGGATGTTATACCGCTGGATGCCACCCTTATTAAAGGTTCACATGGCCGCATTGGCATTCCTGCTAAATATAAGCCTGTATTGATAACCAATGATAAGGTATTGCAGGATAAGGTTGCCCCGGTTGATGTTTTTAATATTATTTGGAAGCATTTAAAAAACGAATAAACGGAAATTAAGAAACGTTACCGGCTTCTGGTGAAAGTTTAACTTAGGTCCCTGTCAATACAGCGTGTACATCTGCTTTGTATCTGCTTGGATTTTTCTTTAAACGCGATTGGAAATGAGTGTATTTATGCTTATATTAGTATACCAATTGTAAAGAAACCTTAAAACCAGGAGGAGTCACCATGAAGAAGAAAACTGTAATAGTTAATCAGCCTGAGAAGACTGAAACTAATAAATCGGAACTGCTGACCAATCAACATCTTACTCAAAAAACGTATCGCGATCATACTCATTGTGATCACGCATATGGCAGGGTTAATAAATTCCCTTTCGGAAGTAACCACGGGCCATTTTCATTTTAAGGCTATAAATTTTTAGCCACGTACGGGTTCGGGTTGAGGGACGCTTGAACTTATTTAATTTAAGTGCCATGCTTAAAATTAATGTAAGTATGGACACTTACTATTAACTGCTACTTTCAGGTAAAAGGCCTTGAAAATAGCCGGGGAAAATTATCAGTAGCCCTCGCATTAAAGTTTAATTAGGTTCTGCAGAACAAAGTATTGATAAATATATTGCCACCAGTGGTGTGCAACCTGAATTGTTTTGATCCGGGCCAAGCTATCTGCAAATTGCAGCTGAGCTTTAGCCACGCTAAAGGAGCTTTGTTCTTAATTTTATGTACTGTATTGTTTAGGATCCTAACTTAATTGGAATCGCTTAGCTGGGCCACATTGAAAATTTCCATTATTTTTTCTGAATACAGAGGCTTGGTAATAAATTCCTTTATCAAGGGGTATTTGCTTGCTTTGCTGACATCGTCTTTATGGATCGATGAGGTTAAAAGAAATAGATTGCTTTTAACTGTAGGGTCAATTTTTAAAAAAGTATACTGATCCAGAAACTCCCACCCATTCATCACCGGCATGTTCAAATCAAGAAAAATATAGTCATAGTTAAATTCGGGTTGCTTTGCTTTATTATCCGCTAACAGATCTATGGCAATTTTCCCATTTAAACAAGAGGTTATATTTGAATTGGTAAAATACCTTTGAATGAATTTAGTTGAAATATAATTGTTCAAAAAGTCATCATCAATTAATAAAACATTTAGTGGGTTAGCAATCATGGCGTTAGGTTTGTGGTTATATTTAATTAAGACGGAAACGGGATATAAACCTAACGAAGTTACTTGTTAAAAAATACCTGCTAAGGGTCAAAAAATAGCTGTAGAAGGTATTTAAAAATATCTTATTAAGTAACGAAGTAATAAGGATAGGTCAATTTCTAAAGCTAAAGTTAAACAAAATGTTCACATACATGATTTTTTAAACAATTTAATAAATAATAATTTACCGCAGATTTAATTAATCAAAACATTTTGATTGTTGTTCTAATTAAATGTGCGGTAAAATAAAAAGAGACCGTTGTTTGTTAATGAAGTACCAATCACTTTCCAAACCAATAACTGTAACCTATGGTAACTGTGGCCGCGCCAACTTCATTTTTTCCATTTTGCGTGCCTTTTTGGATATTCAGAAATCCATAATTGCCACCCCCTTCAATAAATAAATTACAGTACCCTATACGGTAGTTAAGGCCTATATTACCTTCAATTCCTGTGTTGAATTTATGAAGCTGATCTTTTATATCTTCATTATTATCAAAGGATTGCGCGCCTCCTGGCAGGGCCTGTTGCCCGGAAGCATCGGTGAAAAATTCGCTTTTGCCGCTGGTAACCTGGTGAGCAGAGACCAGGAGCCCAACAAACGGACCTGCATCAACATAAACACGAAATGGTGATTTTTTAATATTCCATCCAAATTTAGCCAGTAATGGCAGCATCAGGTAGTTTAATTTTGCCTTACTGTTGTAATTGGCATAAAGGTATGGAGGTGCTTGCCCGGGAGGAAACATCGCAGCTAAAGCATCGGGAGTGGTAAAAGCCTGGAACCCATTTTTTTTACCTCCCTGCGAAGAATATTCTATCATGGGTTGTATTGAAAAAAGAGTTGAGATTTTATATTCAACAAATATACCTGCGTCCAGCCCTAAGCGCGAACTATAACCGGTATTCAGTGGGTTTTGACTACCAGCCCCGCCGGTTAAATTAGGAATACTAATGCCCCCCCGAACACCCAAAGCAAAATTCTGGGCCTTTGCGCAAAAACCAAAAAGCAGGAAACCTGCTGCCAAAAAGTAAAAAGTTAAATTTTTCATAAGAGTTTGCTTTAAGTAAAAAAATAACCAGGAACTAAATATCTTAAAAGCTGTTTAAAATTGATTAATTAACTTATAATGAAGTATATAACAACCTACCCATGACAAGTTGCAGAATCCCAGACTTACGAAGTTTTTAAAACTTCGTAAGTCTTTCGCCGTTTGTCATTTTCTCCTTCAAAGGCCACCGGATTTTACAACTCGCAATGACGGGTGGTTTATTTACTTTTAGACAGCCTGTTAGGTAAATCAGGTTTAAGTACTATTTGATCTATACAAAGCTTAATAATTTTTTCCTGCAAAAAAATGACCGCTATCATGAAGCTGTTATTGCCCCGTCGTGGTTTTTTTGGGTAAATGACCGGCGTTTTCCGGTACCCCATGATTTTGAGGGCTATTCAGATCTGTTATTTATATGCAGATATTTTTAATGGTTCAAAAACAATATTCACGCTCTTTCCTTTCATCTTTGACATTAGAGTATCTAAACATGAAAAATAACCTGAAAATGATTTTATACTTTATAAAGTTACCGTTCGTTAATGTTTCTGATTGATTTTGAAGTTCTTCTGAAAATTTGTTGTCGTTTAATTGTTGTCCGGCTCATGAGTTTTAGCCATACATTATGCTTTCATGCCGGCCTTCTTCAGAAACAAAACAGAATTATAATTTATTTTAGACATAGTTGAAACTTCACAGTTAAAAAAGATATGGCTAAATGTTACTTTGCTTTAGGTTCATTTTTACTCTTAACTCTTAATTTAATTTGTTACTTATTTTTTGGAATCTCATTATAAAATTAGCTTCGCGGAAGCAGGTTATATCCCCGCTTTTTAAGTTTTCGACTCTTCCCGGGCTAAAAAGAATTATTTATTTATCGTTGCTTTTATCTCCTTTATACAGTGAAGCCCAGCAGCCGGATAGTACTATTGCCGGGAAAAAGCAATTGAATGTACAAACGGTAACAACTGTGAACGGATTGGTTGTTGATGATGTATCTGGCCGGCCACTGCCTTTTGTGGGCGTAAACTTTAATGGCAGCAGGTATGGCTCCAGTACAGATAGGGTGGGGCGATTTATATTGAGTGCCACAGGCTCTTATAGCCGGGTAACATTTTCTTATATGGGCTACCAGTCGGTTACCAAAATTATTAAACCGGGCCAGGTTAATGAATTGCAAATCCGGCTGCATAGCAGTCAAACCCAGTTAAAAGAAGTTTCGGTTGTTTCTGGCAAAAAAAAGAAATACACCAATAAAGGAAACCCAGCCGTTGAACTTATTCAGCAGATTATTGACCATAAGGAGCAGAACCGGATGGAAAGTGCCGACTATCTTCAATATGATCAATATGAAAAGATAGGCTTATCCTTTTTTCATCTCCCACAAAAACTCATCAACAGTCATTTTTTTAGTAAATACAAGTTCATGCTTGATACTACTCAAAAAATAAACGGCCAGCAGGAAACTTCCCTTCCGGTTTATTTCAGCGAAAAGCTATTTCAAAACTATTACCGCAAAAACCCATCAAAGTCTATAAGGGTATTAAACGCGCAAAAGGAAACCAACATTATCAAATTTGTGGATACCGTTGGACTGGATACCTACCTTAACCGGCTCTATGGTAATGATATAGATATATACGACAATAATATTTTTATCATCACCAACCAGTTTCTGAGCCCTATTGCTAATCATGCCCCGGAGTTTTATAAGTTTTTTATAACCGATACTATACAAACAGCTAAAGGAAAATTAGTGGAGGTCAGTTTTATACCCCGCAATAAAGGTGATCTGCTTTTTGAAGGTAAGTTAATGGTAACCCTGGATGGGCATTATGCTGTTGAAGCTTGTGAGCTTAACGTAAATAAGCAGATCAATATCAATTTTATGCGCAGCCTTAAAATTCGGCTGGATTTTGAACAATATCCCGGTGGACGTTATTACCTGAACAAAAGTGACGTAAAAGCAGACTTTGGTATTTTAAAAAACAAGGGAACCGGCGTTTTTGGCGAACGAATGGTGCTTTATGACCACTATAAATTAAATTCTCCGCTCGCGGAGGAATTTTACCAGGGTAAAAGTTTGCAAACCGCTGTAAATTCCCAAAAACAAGATACTGCCTACTGGATGAAAAACAGGGCCGATACATTGAGTACACAGCAGAAACAGTTGTATGGGCGTATTAGCAAGCTGGAAAGTATGCCGTCTTTTAAAAGATTATCGTGGATTGCATCAACATTTACAGGGGGATATGGCGATTTTGGCCCGGTACAAATAGGACCGATAGGCTCTATTTATGCTTTTGATAATGTAGAAGGGGCACGCTTCCAGTTGGGCGGACGAACTACGCCAAAGTTTAACAGATCCATCTATTTGGAAGGTTTTACAGCCTACGGAACGAGGGATACTAAAGCAAAATTTAATTTAAGCACTTATTTTTCATTAAATCAAACGCCGCCTTATCGTTTCCCTAACGATTATTTTAAAGTTAGCTACCAGTATGATATTGATAAACCAGGAAAGATTTATTCAATAAATAACTCGCAGGCTACGCTCGCCTCATTCCAAACGGGCAAAACGGATTACTGGCTTTATAATAAAATTTTCAGGGTTGATTATGTGAAAGATTTTGAGAATCATTTTTCATATAATGTTACTTTCAAAAACTGGAACCAACAAGCCGCCGGAACCCTCGTGTTTGAAGAAAATGATGCAAATAACACCATCATACATGATTTAACCACTACCGAAGTTGGCCTTGGGTTGAGGTATGCGCCTCATGAACAAATTTTACAGGGAACGCAGTCCCGCCATACTATTTATAGCAAATACCCCATTTTTAACTTGCAGATAAACCATGGTTTTGAAGGGCTGCTCAACGGAGCTTACAGCTATAACAATATAAGCGCGAATATTTTTAAACGATTTTATTTATCACAGTTGGGTTACTCGGATGTTACGCTGCTGGGTAATCTGTTAACCGGAAAGGTGCCATTTCCGCTGCTGAATATCAGTCCGGCCAATCAATCTTTTGGTTATGAACCCGATGCTTACAATAAGATGAATTACCTGGAGTTTGTGAGCGATCACTATGTGGGCTTAAATATTACACACAGTTTTAATGGCTTTTTTCTGAATAAAATACCATTAATAGAGCATTTAAAATGGCGGGAGTTTTTATCATTTAAAGTTTTATACGGGGGCTTGCGTAACGAAAATAATCCCCTTTACTCAAAAAATTTATACAAATTTCCAGTAGGTTCAAATGGTGCAAACGGTACTTATGCCTTAGGCAGCACGCCCTATGTGGAAGCGGGAGTTGGTGTTGGAAATATTTTTAAGTTGTTGCGTATAGATGTGATTAAACGGTTTAATTACCTTGATCATTCAGGTATCTCGGCGTATGGCATTAAGTTTAGCATAAATCCTGATTTTTAATCTGTAGCCCGGGTTCTTGAGGCCTCAAATTATATTAAAAACAAAATCCCTGCTTCTTTTCGGAGGCAGGGATTTTTGTTTCTATATAAAGGAAGTAGATCAATAATAGTATACATTCTCCTGCGTATGTCCGCTAATCTTTTTTACATCGGTGGCTGCTGCCAATCCCTGTAACCATATGGTATTAATGGTGTTTCTCCTAAATGTAACATCAGTAAGTGTGAATAGTACAGTGGTTGTTCCGGCTTTGCGGATTTCGAACGTATAAGGGGTAGCGCCATCAACAGGGATGAACGCAGAATACTTTTTATAAGTTAAGCCTGTGGCCAGTACTGCACCGCCTTTTATTGCCAGGTCGGCAGCGCCTGCATCGGGGCTCAGATTAATAAATCTTACGGTGGCTTTTCCTTCAGCCGGACGGCTAACAGAATCGGCTATCAACAAAAAATCGGGTGTACTCACCTGGTTAGCCAGGAACAGCGAATATAGTTTATCGGCTTTAAGGGTAATTGTGTCGCTTTTTACTTTCTGCTGGCTTCCTCCTACATAGAATGTTGCGGTTCTTTTGCCGGTATAGGCCCTGATGTAATCAAGACTTTCGCCGCTTTTGATAGAGAAGTTATTTGCCCTGTTTTGATCAAGATAGAAATCAACAGGCTGGGCATCCGGCGAGGCATTGATGGCAGAGATGAGCGCTACAGGCGGTACCACATAATGGTTGTTGTCGTTATTCTTAAGGCATGAGGTTAACAGGCCGCTGAGCAAACACATCATCCCGAACATGGCTGCCCCTTGTGTAAAGAATTTTTTCATAGTTGGTTATTATTATTTATTCTACCAATACGGTGAGCAATAGCAAAACGCTACGGCAAATAGTTTTTTTTAATGTTAAAATGTATTTCGGCCCATTTTTACAGGCCACATACTGTACTGCTTTTAACAGGAAAGCCGTGTAAAATAAATCTATATAAAACCAAAGTTTAAACTAAGCGGAGGATAGCCACTGAACAATTTCAATAACTTGAAATAAGTTTTTGGACTTTTTTTTATTTTTTTAACAGGCAGGAGTTGTGATAGGTAAATGATAATAATTTGACGTTATGTGCTGTAAGATAGTGTATTATCTCACTTGTCTTGCTTTTTACACAACGTGTAATTGATGCTTTTATTGCCACTACAATACCACTACTTTAATTTAATGTTATGAATTGCGAAAATTTACTCTTTATATTTATAAACCAATTTATAAACAGCAAAAGTGCACCAGGAAATTAGCAGCAGTTATATTCAGCAATTGATTGCGGGCGATGAAGCCGCGTTTGATATGATCTATGAAACATACTGCGGTAAGGTTTACAGGGTGGCATTTAGGTTTTTAAAGGATGCTGCGCAAAGCCAGGAAATTGTGCAGGAATGCTTCATAAACCTTTGGATTAACCGGCAAAAGCTAAATCCGGAAGGAAATATATGGCTGTATTTGTATGTAATTGCTAAAAGGCTATCCCTAAATGCGCTGAGGCAAATTTGCCAGTCGAGAGAGCTTAGCGAAAAATTAATTGATCATATCACTACAGTACATAACGGTACCGAAGAGGATGTGCTGGTACATGACCTTGAACATTTTACCGAACAGATCATCAATAAACTGCCTAAGCAACAGCAACTCATCTTCAGACTAAGCAGGGTAGAGCACCTTACGCATAAGGAGATTGCAGAACAGTTACAGATATCACCAAATACTGTAAAAAATCATATGGTTGAGGCGCTTAAAACTTTAAAATCCCACCTGCAATATTCTGACCTGATCTATTTTTTAGCCCTGTTTTTTTGGGTTTAGCAAAAAACGTTGATTATAGCGTTTTTATCAATATGCCGATGATTGCGGCAATACCAATGATATACGGCTCCTGTAATTTTTTGATATAAATAAGGGCCAATACAGCTGCAATTGCGATGAGTACGGTAGGTATATCAATGATTGACCGCAGACCAATCACAATTACAGAGCCTACCAAAGCGCCAATCACCGCTGCTGTAATGCCATCAACAAAAGCTTTGATGCTGGTATTCTTAGCAATTTTTTTAAAAGATGGCGCTAAGGCAACTGTAAATAGATAACATGGCAGGAAAGTAGCCAATGCAGCAACGCAAGCACCGGGAAAACCTGCAACCAGGTAGCCGATGAAGCCAACGGTAATCACCACCGGGCCAGGTGTGATCATTGCCACGGCAACTGCATCCACAAACTGGTGCTCATTCAGCCAGCCAAATTCTTTCACCACACCGCCATGCAGGAAAGGCACAATGGCCAGCCCGCTGCCAAAGACGAAAGCCCCTGCTTTGGCAAAGAACCAGGCAATTTGTTCCAGGGTTTTGCCTTCATATTTCCAAAAGCCCGTGCTGATCATTATACCCGCAGGTAATACCGCAGGTTTTTTGAGCCATTGCGGCGGCGCTTTAATAACCATATATAAAATGCCGCAAGCGATAAATAAAAGGATCTCTTCCCGCTCGGTAATAACGGTGATAACGATGCCCGCTATATAAAACAGCCACAAAGGCCATTTGGATTTCATAGCAGCCGGCTCAAATTTGCTGATGGATTTTATAGTGAGTTTGTAAGCACTCATAGCGATGATACCAATCACGGCTGCACCAACGCCGTAAAACACCGCCTGCATCCAGGGCAGTCCCCCGTAAAGCTGGTAAGCCATCCCTAATAATACCACCATGATAAACGAAGGCAGTACAAAAGCCAGCCCTGTTAACGTGGCGCCTATCAGTCCGTAATGTACAAAGCCAATATAGATGCCTAATTGCGCGGCCAAAGGTCCTGGTGCAAGCTGCGCCAATGCAAGGCCCTCCTTGTATTCTTCCTCGGTTAGCCAGCCTTTTTTGTCTACCAGGTCACGCTGCATGTAGCCAACTAAGGCCACCGGACCGCCGAACCCCCAGGTGCCGAGCTTTAGAAAGTACTTTGTAATATCCGCCAAAGAATAAGCGGGGCGCAGTTTTATCAATTGTTCTTCCATGTGTGTATTTCCGTTTGTACATATTTAGCCCAGCTATACAGGGCATCGTAAATGATCAGCCCATAAGCAAGTTGCTCCTGATCATCTTTAAAGTTATAGGATAATCCGGCGGAGATGGCCCAAAGGCCGGCTGCCTGTTGTGCCAGGTCAAAGCGGTTGGTGTCGGCGCCGCGGACAATATCTGCCATCTGCAAAAGCGCTGAATCTGTTAAGCCATGTTTTTTGATGATATAGTCAAACGTGCAGCGCTTGCCCTCATGAGTGTATTCCACTCCGGCAATATCGTACGGTATCGCGTTAAGCGATTTTGCCAGTTCGATAACCTGTTCCTTAGGCACAAATAAAAACTCGGCTGATGGGTCGACAAAGTTTTTAATGAGCCAGGGGCAGGCGATACGGTCAATTTTTGGCCGTTCACGGGTGATCCATTTCATAACAATCGGGTTTAAAGGTTCATGGATAATTACATCTTCATACTTTCCATTTTTTTTGCTTGTTTTCCTAAAACATCCAAAGCAGCACGGAAACCTTGCGCCAATGTAGCCGCATTGCCACGGCCATAATAATGCAGGAAAATCATGTGCGGATCATCGCCCAGCATGTGGTTGTGTACTGCAACTACTTCCAGGTTATGCGCCCGTAAGGTTTTGATCACGCCATTTACTTCACTTTGCAGCATAGCAATGTCCCCGGCAATATGTGCATCATCATGTTTACCAGCGAAAGAAGCCCAGCTATTCAGGCCGATGTTGGTTGTCATTTCCACGCCCATTGCCACAACGTTCAGGTCGGCCCGGCCAATAGTATATTTATAGGTCGGCCCGTTCACCGTGCCGGTATATTTCACAATGGCGTCCAATGCGGGCAGGTCAAAGTTTTCCTTTCCGGTAACCGTTGGCGGTGCTGATGGTGCTGGCTGGTTAGATGGGAAGAGTTTGCTGTCGCGGATGGTATCCGCATATTTTTTGGCCAGTTCAGCCACGCTCCCCATCCCGTGAATATGCATGTAGAATATGCGGGGCTCTTCGTAAAAAAAGTGGTTGTGTATAGCGGCTATTTCCAGGCCGTTGGCATGGGCTGCGGAGATCAATGGATTAACTTCCTCCATTTGCAATACCGTATCACTCATCACCATGGCCGATTTTCCATCAATGGTCTTTTTGAATGATACCCAACCACCAAAACCAAAAGGAATTGGTACAGGCTCACCTTTAATTTTCATTTTAAGATCGTTGCGGGGCAATGGAGTGGTGTAAACAGCTTCAGCATCTTTGTAGCTGCCTTTTTTACCCAAAGCTGCATCAACAGCGGCCATTTCCTCTGTCGTTAAGGCGGGTGTTTTACCCTGCGGCATGGGAAGGGCTTTTAACTGATCAATGGGTAACAGTAAAGCTGCACCGGCAAGTGCTGTAGTTTGTAAAAATTGCCTGCGGTTATTATTTGGTGTTTTCATAGATAGTGGAATTTCATCTATGCAATACTACCGATAAAGGCGTGCTGTAAATAGAATGGATTTAACTATTGGTATCCTTTTTACTTTTTCCGCTGTTTTTTTTATAGAGGGTAGGCGTCTGACCGGTCTGTTTTTTGAATATGCGGGTAAAATGGCTCTGATCAGAAAAGCCGGTGAGGTAAGCGATCTCGGTTAAGGAGTAATCGGTGCTGCCCATCAGGTGCATGGCTTTTTCAATGCGTAGTTTCCGGATGTATTCTCCAAAAGAAAGGTTTTCAAAGTATTTGGAAAATTCTCTTGATAAATAGGTTGGGTTGATCTCCAGCTCATCGGATACCTGCTGCAGGCTTAAAGCCATATTGGTATCCAGCTGATCCTGGATCATTTCTTTAAGCTCTTTTGCCCATTCAGGCGCTTTTTTAGATTTGTTTTCTTTGATGTATTTATGGTATACCTCCAGCAGCATTTGCTCCACGGGCCCGGCCTGGGTATGTTTCAACTGGTGGAGATGTTTCGCCCAGCTATACAGGCCATCGTAAATGGTCATGCCCAGGTTCAGGAGTTCCTGGTCATTTTTAATATTATACGCCAGCCCCGAAAATATCGCTTCCAGCCCCGCTGCCTGTGGGGCAAAGTCATGCCGGTCGGTATCCGCACCGCGAACTATGGCGGCTACACGGTCAAGCGCGGCATCTTTCAACTGGTGCTTTTTGATAAAATAATCAAAGGTGCAATGGTCGTCATAATGCGTGTATTCCACGCCAGGCAAGTCAAAGGGTGTGGCGTTTAACTCGCCGGCCTTTATCAACACCTGGTCAAATGGTACAAAGATGATCTCCGCATCAGCATCAATAAACCTTTTGATCAGCCAGGGGCAGGCGATGCGGTCAATCTTAGGGCGTTCACGGGTGATCCATTTCATTTGTTATGATTCGAGCTGTAAATGTAATCAAGAACCTTTAGTGTCTCACTAAAACTAAAAAAACACTGGCATGAAAAGAGAAAATTCGCACGCAATAAAAAAAACTTTATTCTCAACTAGTCCTATGGTAGTTTCTGCGTGTTCTCTACATAATTAACCCCTTCCGGGTTTTGTTATAAACCAATTATATGAACAATAACAGGCTAAAGTATTTGCTGCAGCAATATTTTGATGATACTATAAGTAGGGCTGATTGTACAGAGCTACTCAACTATCTGAAAGAGAACCCTGCCGAAATAGCCGACCTTGTTGATGAAGAATCATTAAAGCTTGATGCTGACCCCGAGTTTAACCAAATACAGGCCCGCAAGGTGTTAGATAATATTAAAACCGACCCAAGGTTTAACCAAGCTCCGCTGGCTGTTAAGCCCAAAACAAAAATTGTAAGTCTGTTTGGCAGCGTGGCGAAAGTTGCAGCGGTAATTGCTGTTTTTAGCGCCGTTGGATTTTATTTGATACATAAACACAAGCCCGTTGATAACCAGGTTGCAATGGTTAAGTCGTCAAAAATTTTACCGGGGAGTAATAAGGCGGTATTAACACTGGCCAATGGCAAAGCCATAGTGCTGGATAATAAGGCTAACGGCACGCTTGCAAAGGCCGGCCAGGTACAGGTAAATAAAGTGGCCAACGGAAAGTTGGTGTATGATGCTTTGCCAACTGATGTTAAGGCAAAAGTTATTGATAACGCCTTAGTGTACAATACGCTATCTACCCCGCGCGGCGGCGAATACCAGGTGGTGCTGCCCGATGGCACCCACGTATGGTTAAACTCTGCATCGTCATTAAGCTATCCTGTTGAGTTTGCTGGTAACGAAAGACGGGTTAAGCTAACCGGCGAGGCCTATTTTGAAGTGGCTAAAAATAAAGACAAGCCTTTTTATGTAAACAGCAACAACGTGCAGGTAAGGGTATTGGGTACACATTTCAATATTTCGGCCTATAATGATGATGACGAGCTTAAAGCTACTTTATTGGAAGGCTCAGTTCAGGTGAGTAAGAATAATAGCCAGAGTTTGTTAAAGCCCGGTCAGCAGGCAGTGATAAACAATGGCGCCGATATGATCCGGGTTTCGCAAGCCAATATCAACGAGGTAATGGCCTGGAAAAACGGTTATTTCATATTTAATGATGATAACATTGCCACCATACTAAAAAAGGTATCGCGCTGGTATGATGTTGATGTGGAGCAAAAGGGAAATTTTGAAGGACAGCATTTTGGCGGCACATTTTACCGCACAAAAGGCATTGATGAATTATTGAAAAACCTGGAAAAAATTGGGAAAGTTCACTTTAAGGTCACAGGAAGGAGGGTTACTGCTATGGAATAGTTTTACACTCTCCTTTTCTATACCAGTAATTATCTGCACAAAATAAAAACCAGGAGCGTTCGTACCGCCCCTGGCCTCAGCCGTGTTATGGCTGCGTCAGATAATGAAAATAATTGCAGCGAATACAACCACTTATTAATAAACTGACATTCAAATGTATAAAATTTTTACTGCATTTACTTGCGGAAAACAACGTGGGCGCCTATATAAACCTGTGCTTATCATGAAGCTAACTCTTATTTTGTTAACGGCAACTTTTTTACAGGTAACTGCTGCAACTTACGCGCAGAAAGTTACTATAAAAGTAAAACAGGCTACTTTAAAAGAAGTTTTTGAGGAGATACGGAATCAAACCAATTATGATTTCCTGTACAACTCAGACGATATTAAATTTGCCAAACCCGTTACAATTGATCTTAACAATGTAACCTTAAAACAGGCCATGGACGCTTGTATGGGTAAACAAGCTTTAACCTATTCAATTGAGGATAAAACCATACTCATCCAAAAAAAATCAACCAATCAAAACAACAGCAATGGTCCGCCCAAAAAAATAACCGGTAAAATAACCGATAAATTGGGTTTACCTGTACCCGGTGTAACCGTTAAAGAAAAAGGAGGCAAGGCTATGGCCGTAACAGGTACCGACGGTACTTATGCCATTAATGTATCAGATGCCAATGCCACATTAACATTCTCTTTCATTGGGTTTACCACTAAAGAAGTAGCGCTCAACGGCGGTTCGGAACTAAACGTAATACTCGAAGATACCCAGCAGGGGCTTAACGAGGTTGTTGTGGTAGGTTACGGTACGCAAAAAAAGGAATCCATCACCGGTGCTATTTCTACAATCGGCACTAAGGATCTTACACAATCGCCTGTTGCCAATTTAAGCAATGCTTTGGCCGGTAGGTTATCTGGTTTAACAGCTATCCAAACATCGGGAAAACCGGGCGATGATAACTCAACCCTGTATATCAGGGGTGTAGGTACTTACACAGGCCAAACTGCCCCATTAATTATGGTTGATGGTATTGTGCGGGATAGTTATAATGATATTGATGCCAACGAAGTAGAAACCATCAGCATACTAAAAGATGCATCGGCTACGGCTGTGTATGGTGTGCGTGGTGCCAACGGCGTAATATTAATTACCACCAAGCGTGGTAAAGAAGGAGCGCCAAAGGTTAGTGCAACTGCCCAAACCGCGATATCGCAGTTTTCGAGGATGCCTAATTTTGTTAACTCCTATCAATATGCTTCCTTGCTGAATGAGCAGAGTTATGAAAATTACTGGATTCAGCATGCTAAAGATGCGGATATCAAAACCTGGAATGATTTTGCTCAAAAAAGGGATGCCAACTGGATAAAAGAGGCTACCATTTATTACTCGCCCGAGGATCTGAAATATTATCAGAACGCGCATACGCCAACCTTAAACGGGCAAACAAATCCTTATTATGATCCCTACGGTCACCCGGACCAGGATTGGAAAAAGCAGATCTTTAAAAATTTCGCGCCTCAAACCCAGTATAATGCCAACATCACCGGCGGTACCGAATCTGTAAAATACTTTGTTTCCTTAGGTTACCTTACCCAGGGCGGTTTATTTAATACCGATTATATGCCTTTCTCTGATGAGATGCAGTTTAAAAAGAAACGCTACAATTTGCGCGGCAACCTGGATTTTGATGTAAACAAAAATTTCAGGATCTCGGTAGATGTAGGTACCCAGTTTGTTACCATCACCGGGATGGATAATGATGGCTACACCTGGGAGAAACGTATCCTGTGGTCATCTCCGCTTGGATCGCCGGGAATGATTAATGGCAAATTTGTGGTGCCATTCAGTAACCAAAACGATCAGCTGAATCCGCTATATGCTATTGCCAGCAGCAATAACTATAATATTACCAATAACAGTACATTAAACTCGGCCATCAGGCTAAGCCATAAGCTTGATTTTATTACCGAAGGTTTATCTGTAAATGCCAAGGGAGCTTATGATAGCTATTTCAGCAGCCGTACAGGTGGTGGTTACAAGCCATTGTTGTATGGAGTGAGGGCAAATCCTAACGGTAATAAGCTGGACCCCATTTTGGTACAGCTAAATGATGATACCCCGCCGCAAAGATGGTCTGACTGGAACAACGGTAAATGGCGCAAGGTTTATGGCGAGTTCTCCATTAACTACAACCGCACGTTTGCCAAAAAACACGCGGTAACCGGCCTTTTGCTGTACAATGCCGAGAAAAAATACGACCCGAATTTAGCCTATGATCTTCCGCATGCTTATATGGGTGTGGCCGGCAGGGTTACCTACGCCTATGATAACCGGTATTTTGCCGAGTATAACATGGGATATAACGGATCAGAAAACTTCCCCGAAGGTAAACGGTTTGGCTTTTTGCCTGCCTATTCATTAGGCTGGGTAGCCAGTAACGAATCTTTCTTCCCTAAAAACGATTACGTAACCTATTTAAAGGTACGCGGTAGTTTGGGTAAGGTTGGTAATGATAATATAGGCGGCGCCCGTTATTTGTACTTACCGGATACCTGGCAATATGGGCAGGGTTACAACAACGGTGGTGGTTACACCTTTGGTACCCTTAATGATCGTAATACCATCCGCGGTGCATATGAAAGCGTTATCGGTAACCCTGATGTTACCTGGGAAACCGCTACAAAATCAAACATCGGTTTAGAGGCCCATTTATTTAATGATAGGGTAACCGTTGTTTTTGATCATTACAATGAACACCGTATCAACATCCTCTCCTATAAAGGCACAGTGCCTCAAATTGTGCAGGCTACCTTGCCGCCGTATAACCTGGGCGAGGTTAAAAACTGGGGTAACGAGCTTGAATTAACCTACAACAGTACCCCCGGCAAATTTACCTGGTGGGTAAAGGGCAATGCTTCAACCAATAAAAACAAAATCATTTTCAGGGATGAAGCCATTGTGCCGGGCTTAGAATACCAGGCTGCCACAGGACGCCCAATTAATCAACCTTTAATGTTGCAAGCCAATGGACTGTATACATCATGGTCAACCCTGTATGCAATTGATGGTAATGGTAACCCGGTGTTATCAAACCCTGTAAGGGCGCTTAACAAAGCGGGCCAGCCTTATGTAAACGCCGCAGGTCAGCCGGTTTATCAAAAAGACCTTGGTTATGCCGGGGCGGCGCTACAACCGGGCGAAGTTCGTTTGGTTGATATTAATGAAGATGGCGTGATCAACGAAAAAGATTATACCAGGACCGGCAAAACAGATATTCCGGAATTAAGCTATGGTCTATCATTTGGCTTTAGCTTTAAGGGGTTTGATTTTTCGGCCTTATTACAGGGAGTAGCCGGAGTAGCCAAGTTTGCCAACAGCACCATCCACTTTAATAAACAACAATCGCTTTTTGAGGTAGATGCAAACCGTTTTACCCAGGAACGGTACAATGCCGGCGAGCGGATAGATTTCCCTATCGCGGCATATAACCAGGCGGCTACCTACAATACTTTTTTCCTTAAAAATACTTCCTATACAAGGTTAAAAAACATGGAGATAGGCTACACATTTAAACCGGCCTTTTTAAAACGGGCAGGTATCCGCACGGCGCGCCTGTATGTGAACGGAGCCAACCTTTATACCTGGTCGCCAAACAAAATCTGGGGCGATCCGGAGAATTTGGGCTACGTGGGCTACCCGCTTACCAAAACCTACAATATTGGCTTAAATGTTAATTTTTAATTAATAAAGCGAGAAAAGATGAAAACAAAAAATATAATTATACTGCTTTTTGCATGCTTAATTGGCGGTATACTTTCACCGGGATGTAAGAAGAGTTTTCTTGAAAAACCAAAAGGTGGTTCGGTAACGGTTGATACTATTTTTCATACTAAAAACCAGGCGCAATACGCTGTGGCGCAAATGTACATGCTATGTATCCGGGGCTATTTTCCCGAAACGTATGACGGCTGCCGCCCAGAAGCTATTACAGATCAGCTTTATATTATCCATCCGGCGTATGACTGGGCCTCAAACACCATTGGTACAGGTACCTACATTACCGGTAACATGAGCGCCAACGCCACTTGTGATTATGGCTTTGGTGCCGATAACGGCAACGGCTTTGGCTGGCATTATAAAGGTATCCGCCAGGCCAACCTGGTATTAAAAAACATCAATATGGTTACCGATGCCGATAACAGCTGGAAACAGGATGTAAAAGGGCAGGCTTTATTTTGCCGCGCCATGCAGCATTATGAGCTGTTCAGGTATTACGGAGGCATCCCAATTGTAAATAAACCGTTGGATGGTACCGGTAAAATATCTGTACCCCGTAGTTCGGTGCAATCTGTGGTTGATAGTGTAGTTAAATGGTGTGATCAGGCTGCGGCGCTGTTGCCGGCCACACGCCCATCGGCAGATTATGGCCGGATAACAAAACTGGCGGCACTTGCCCTTAAATCACGAATCCTGTTGTATGCGGCAAGCCCGTTGTATAATACACCGGCCAATCTTAAATCAGAAGTTACCGGAGCCCGTTATGGCGATGGCCGGGATACAGTATTGGCTTATCCTACCTATGATCCCGAGCGTTGGAACAAGGCTGCAAAAGCTGCTAAAGATGTGATTGACGCCGCCGGCGCATCGGCAGTATCGCTTTACAACACAGGCAAAGCGGTAACTACCGGCGAAACCTATGCAACCATTGGCGATTATGAATCTGTTTGGAATGTGTTTGCCAACCAGGAACTGATATTGGTAAACACCTCAAACCAGGTACCAAGCGGTAATGCCTGGGGCGATGGATCTGCATGGGGCCAGTACCTGTCATCAAAACTGCGTTTGGCCCAATGGGGTGTTAAAAATAATGTGCCCATTGAGTTTATGCAGCAGTATGAAAAAAAGGATGGTACAAAATGGACACTACCCGCCAGCGGAACCGATTTGCCTACCGATATTAAGGCGCTCGACCTCGACCCGCGCTTTTACCAAACCATTGCTTATGATGGTATGTACTACAGCAGCCAGCGGGGTACATTGGCCTACTACAAAAAAGGCGATTACAGTACCGATGGTAACCTGGCCAGCAGCGATGCCGGTGTTGATGGGTATGCCATGGAAACCTACAAGTTTGTTGCCCGTGTTGATAACATGAGCGATAATCATTTTGCATGGCCGGTGTTTCGCCTTGCAGAGTTTTATTTAAACTATGCCGAAGCTATTAACGAGTACCAGGGCCCTACAGGTGATGCCACCAACTATCTTAACCTGATCAGGAAAAGAGCAGGCATGCCCGAGAAACATCCCGTAGATGCAAACGCTTTCAGAGATGCAGTACATAATGAGCGTACTATTGAATTTGCTTATGAAGGCCACAGGTATAATGATCTTAATCGTTGGTTAAAAGCCAAATCTGTATTAAACGGAACCTTGCATGGCATTGTAACTACAGCCCGTAATGTTGGCGGTACCTTAAAACGTACCTGGCAAACTACCTCGTTTGTTACAAGGGTTTTCCCGGCAAGGTACTATTACGTTCCATTCCCTAATGATGAAGTAAGTAAGCGTTACCTGGGTAATGCTAAGGGCTGGGATGGACAAAATCCAGGATGGTAATTGGCTTTTACACATTTTAACTAATGAAAAAAATGAAAAAAGAATATATAAAACTTTTTGCCTGGATTTTTTCATTCTGTAGTTTTTCTGTCGCGAATGCGCAAACTAAGAATGTAATTTCAGCAGATTCCATTAAAACTGATCAGAATAAAACCAACACAGTTGACTATGGATTAAGGACTGAAAAATCATGGAGAAATACGGGCGCTGTTTTTACGCTTAAAGGCGAGGAACTAACCCATATGATGGCCGGTAATTTATTAAATACGCTGCAGGGCCGTATTCCCGGTTTAACTGTAGTAACCGGTTCTGGCGAGCCTGGCTATGATAACCCCACGCTTTATGTACGCGGGCAAAGCAGCTGGAATATTGCCGGTAACCAGGTAGTGATTTACCTTGATGGTTTCCAGGTAGATATGGGCGCTATCAGCTCCTTGTCGGCTTATGAAATTGAATCGGTAACGCTTTTAAAAGATGCCGCCGCTACAGCTATATATGGCTTGCAGGGTGGGGCAGGTGTACTAAGCATCCGCACCAAAAAGGGGGGCAATTTGCCTAAAACCCAGATAACCGTTAACGGCAGGTACGGCATATTAAGCGCGGTACAATTACCAACTGTTATGAATGCCTATGATTATACCCGCTTGTATAACCAGGCTTTGCAAAACGATGGCTTGCCAACTAAGTACAAAAATCCCGACTTATATAAAGCAACTAATGATCCTTTTCATCCAAACGTGAACTGGTATGATGAAATGCTGAAAAAGACCTCCACCATACAGGATTATAACTTCTCGTTTCGTGGTGGGAATGATATGGCTAAGTTTTTTGTGTTGATGAACTATACCGATTTTGAAGGTTTATACAAAAACGCCAACGCCATTGATAAGGATTTTGGTACAAACGCACATTACAACAAAATTAACCTGAGGGCCAATGTGGAGTTGCAGCTAAGTAAAAGCTTATCTGTTGAGGCCAACATCACCGGTATAACCGAGGATAAAAATACCCCTGCAGGCTTTACGGCAACATCATTGTTCAACAACCTGTTGGGCTTGCCACCGGCTGCGTTTCCTGTAAAAAACCCTAATGGTACCTGGGGAAACAGCTCGGTATATAATTTTAACCCTGTTGAGCTTTTACAGCAAAATGGTATTTATAACTCGCATACCCGTAACCTGCAAACCAACTTTGGCTTTATTGAAAAATTGGATGTAATAACCCCGGGGCTGGCCTTAAACGGATCGTTGTCATTCAGCAATCAATACGTTGGTACTTATCAAAAGATTTTTACGGTACCATCTTATGAAATTGTTAAGGATGCCAATGATATGCCCGTAATAGATGCCGGAAAAGTGGTTTACAAAACCATAGGCACAGTTAGCCAGGGCATACTTGATGGAGGCAACCAACACTGGAACAGAACCGCCATTAAAATTGGGTTTGATTATAACCGCAGCTTTGGCAAAAGTACTTTTAGTGGTATGGTGCTGGGCCAAAGACAGGGCTATAGCCATGATGGGCTGGTTTACCAGGTTCGTACCCAGGGCCTGTCGGGCAATGTAACTTATGATTATGATCAAAAATACATTGTTGATCTGTCTGCCGCTTACAATGGATCGGCCGACTTTGCCCAGGGACATCGCTATGGATTTTTCCCTGCAGCAGGTTTGGGCTGGATAGTATCTAAAGAAGATTTCCTGAAGGATAATACCGTGATCAGCTTTTTAAAAGTGAGGGCTTCTTATGGTACTACCGGTAATATTAATGAAAACTTTCGTTTTTTAAATGAGCAATGGGCGGTAGGCGCCAATGGCTATATCGTCGGAACAAACAATACCTATAAAAACGGTATGACCGAAGGTTCGTTTGCTAATATCAACGCGTCATGGGAGCAAAAAACCACGCTGAATTTTGGTGTCGATCTGAAACTATGGAAAAAACTATCGGCAACGGTTGATGTATTTAGCGAAAAACGTACTGGTATTTTAGAGATTCCATCGGCTGATGTACCCTACTTTACCGGCTTTAATTTGCAGTATGCCAATACCGGCGAAGTAAAGAATAAAGGTTTTGAAGCAGCACTTAATTTCAATGACCAGGTTAATTCTTTTCAATATAACCTGGGCGGCTCGGTAGCTTTTGCCCGTAATAAAATAACCAAACGATCAGAAAGCGCCCAGCCTTATAACTACCTGTACACCCAGGGTTACAGGCTCGACCAAATGAAAGGCCTGGTTTACAAAGGGTTTTACCAGCAATCTGATTTTGATGCCAGCGGTAATTTAAAACAAGGTGTTGTTTCATCCTCATATGCAAATGTGAAACCCGGCGATTTGAAATTTGCCGATCAGGACGGTAACGGTATCATCAATGATTATGATAAAATACCTATGAACTACGCTAAACTGCCCGAGATCACTTTAGGTTTTAACCTTGGGTTTAAGTACATGGGTTTTGATTTTGACGCCTATTTAGAAGGTGTGATGCACCGCACGGTAAGCCTGCTTGATGATGCCTATTTATATACTCATCCTTTTGTAAACAGCAATTCCATTACGCCATTTTCTGCCAATAGCTGGACCCCCGAAACGGCAAATACAGCTACAACGCCACGCCTGTCAACCCTAAGTAATGCCAATAACAACCAACAATCTGATTTTTGGTTGCGTAACGGTAATTTCTTTAAGCTGCGCAGTATTGAGTTGGGTTACACGTTGCCTAAAAAAGCATTTTTAAAGAAACTTGATGCCATCAGGCTATTTGTAAATGGCACCAACCTCATAACCTGGGATAAAATTGATAACCTGGAGGCCGAACGGCTTTCTATGGGCTATCCTTTAATGAAGGTTGTAAGCTTTGGATTGAGAGTGAAATTGTAATAGTAAACTATTAGTAATTACCAAGAAATGAAAAGAAATCATTATATAATAACAGTGTTGGTGCTGAGCACTCTGCTGTACTCCTGTAAAAAGGATTACCTGGATGTAAAGACGATAAAGGCTGATATTTCTGTAGAAAAACTATACGCCAATTACACTTACGTGCAGCAGGTAGTTTGGAATACGTACAGCTACCTGCCGGATGGATTTGCTAATCTTGATCTGGAAGCGGCCTCGGATAATGCCGAAAGTACCAATGTGAACTCCAGATCACAAACCTATAATTACGGTATCTGGAACCAGTATAATAACCCGGATAATGCGTGGCTAACTAATTTTAACGGGATAAGGCAAGCTAATGAATATCTGAAAAACAAGGATAAGGTTGATATATCCTACATTAAAGGCAAGATAACATCAACAGATTCAACTGCTTATTTTAACGCCCGCGATAACGTGAAGTTTATGCAGGGGGAAGTGCTTTTTTTGAAAGCTTTCTTTTATTTTGAATTGGTTAAGCGTTATGGCGGCATGCCCATTCTCGAAGAGCCGCTTGATTACAGTAACAAAAGCAGCTGGGATAATATTCCAAGAAATTCTGTTGATGAGTGTATAAAATATATAGCTACTTTATGTGATAAAGCCGGCGCCATAATTCCAGCCGATCTTTCACCCTATTCATGGTACGATGATGGCCGGGTAACGCAAGGCGCTATCAAGGCTTTAAAGGCCAAGGCTTTATTGTATGGTGCAAGTCCGCTGTTTAAAGACAATGGATCAACCACTACATGGGCACAGGCAGCGAAAGCCGCGCATGATGTAATTGCATTAGGCAAATATCAGCTTGATGGCAGCTACACCAACCTGTTTGGCTCCAATAATGCTGCATCAAAGGAGTTTATTTTTTACCGTCGTTACGGTGCAATAAATTATGTGGAGTATTATAATTTCCCTATTGCTTTTCAAAACAGCGTTGGTAACAGTATCACGCCAAGCCAGAATTTTGTAGATGATTACGAGGTTGTTACCGGTGGTAATGCCGTCCCGTTTGATTGGAATAATCCGGCCCATGCTGCAAATCCCTATGCCAACCGCGATCCGCGTTTTGCTGCTACAGTGGTTTATAACGGTTCATTGTTTAAAGCAACTAATATTGAAACCTTTACCGGTGGCAATAGCGGCTTGCCAAAGCAAAATGCCACCAAAACAGGCTACTACTTATCCAAATGGGTAAACCAATCTGTTGATCTTGTAAACGCTACTACAGCTAATCATACATGGAGCTATTTCAGGTACGGCGAAGTGCTGCTAAACTATGCGGAAGCAATGTTTAATGCCTACGGTGCCGATGCTGATCCCGAAGGATATGGAATGACGGCCCTTAAAGCTATCAACACGGTAAGGCAGCGTGCGGCAATGCCCGTAATAACAGCGGTACAATTAAACCAGGCACGTATTGAGCATGAGCGCAATGTGGAGTTAAGTTTTGAAAATAACCGCTTATGGGATGTGCGCCGCTGGAAAAAAGGGGTGGCTTATTTTAACAAACCTGTAAACCGGATAGAGATCACCAACACGGGTGCTACCAATACCTATGTTGTTAAACAGTTAGAAAACAGGGTGTTTTACGATAAGATGAACTGGTATCCTATACCACAAAGCGAAATTGCAAAAACACATTGGGCACAAAATCCGGGCTGGTAATACTATAAACGGATCATTGCACCACCTGGTGCAATGATCCTTCATGATTTGAATTATTAAAGTAAAAAATATTTTATGAAAACTCATGCATCAACAATACTAAAGTTGTCGGTTTGCTTTATGCTGACGATGGTATTATCCTGTAAGCAGGAATATCTGCAGGGACCAAAAACCACAGAAACAGTTAAGGTTTATTTGCCACAGGCAGAAAAGCCCAACGGCCTTGTTGCCGCCCTAAACGATTCAAAGCTGGCTGTGGATACAATAGCGCATACCGCTAATTTTGCTATCCCGGTTTACCGGGGCGGCGAATCGGGATTTGATCCCTTAACCGTAGATGTAAGCGTTGATAACGGCAACATCGCTGCTTTGGTTACATCTGGCGCACTCCCTGCCAATACTATCCCGATGGACCCGACCGATTTTACTTTGGCGACAAAAGATTCCGTTGTTTTTGATAACAACATCATGAAAGGCAACATTGTACCCAAAATTAAAATAGCTAACCTAAATAAGTATAGCGGCAAAGTTTTGGCGCTGGGTGTTAAGATCAGTAATTCATCAAAACAGGAAATTAACGCGGATATGAATAAGGTGATCATCTACTTTGATGCAGATGCACTGATAGACGCGGTAACCCCCAAAACAAACATGGTTGATAAAACCAAATGGAGCATTGTGAAGTATGGCGACGGTGTTACCTTTAAAGTGAACGATGATGGCAGCATACTGGCAACAGGTGGCAATTGGGGGCAGCAGGGCGTTATCCAAACCTTCGAGGTAAGAGCGAACAAACAGTATAAAATTGATATGCACGTAGCAGGCTCTGGCGCTACCGACTGCTGGTTTGAGGTTTACGTTGGTAAAGCTGCACCTGTAGCCGGCAAGGATTATAGTGACGGCGGAACCCGCATTGCCTTAAACACCTGGAATGGTTGCGGTAAAACACCTTTTGATGCATTACTGTCATCACTGTCATGTGCAGGCACAGGCAACGTTGTTTCGTTCCCAACTGCAGGTACCGTTTACCTGGTTATCCGTTCAGGTGGCTCAAGCCTGGGAACAACGGGTATCAAGCTTACTGCTATCGATTTTAGAAGGGTAAATTAAGGTGATTAGTGATAGGATGATGTTCTAAAAGTTTGTCATCCTGAGTTGATAAAATCCGGTGGCCTATGAAGGAGAAAATGACGTAACAAAAAAAGGCTGTCATCCTGAGCCTGTCGAAGGATAGCGGGCAAAGGCCTCTACGCGCGAGTCTTCGACAGGCTCAGACTGACAGGCCCACACGCCTCAAAATCCAATACGTCATGGGTAGGAACGAAGGATCTATTTGCAGACTATACCGGGCGAAGAAGCATGATGGATAATAGATCCTTCACTATCGTTCAGGATGACAAAGAAAGTTTTTTGGGCAAATAACATGTCATTAAGAATCCCAGACTTACGAAGTTTTTAAAACTTCGTAAGTCTTTCGTCGCTTGTCTTTCTCCCTAGGAGGATCATTCTTTTTAATCCAATATATTAAACGACTTGAGATCTCTTCATATATCTTGAGATTTAGTTGAATAGTAAGTGCATACTATGAGGCGTCCCCGTAATGAGATACGGGGCGCTTTTTTAGTTTAAAGGGGAGTATTCGTGCTGAAAAAAAATTTGCCTTCCGGTGATTAATATCGCTGTCAGGTTTACTTACACTATCTTCATATTCTCTGCATCCCAATGGATCACCTTGTTTTCAAAATAGCTATCGTTACAGGCTAAACAAGGCGCGGCCGCCCTAAACCCGAATACCGCATCCTCAACCACAGGTTTACCCGTCCTGATGGAATCAAAGAAGTTGGCGAAATGGTCATTTGAGGTATTGTAACCCTCCGGAGCCCTGTAGGTAATACCGGGGATAGCAGGGGCTTGCTGATCGGCTTGCGAAAAGCGTTTATTATAATCGTTCGTTAAAGCTTTCTGTTGCGCTTCGGTAAAGGTTGATAGCGAATCCCAACCGCCAATGCCGGTGGCTACCGGCATTTTACTTTTGGTGATAGTAAAGCTATCATCGCCCATAAGGTTCATTACACCTTCCGAGCCTACAATTTTGGTGGTACTATGGTCGCCCTCACCGCTAATGAAATTAACCCGGAGCGTTACCTGGAAAGCAGGGTGCTCTTTTGTTTCGCCATAATGGATCACCGCGCTCATCACATCGGGCACATTGCGGCCATCTTTCCAATAGGCCAGATCGCCGATAGAATATATCCTTTCGGGCCCTTTTGAGCCGGTTATAAAATGGATGCCGCTAAGCAGGTGGACAAATAAGTCGCCTGCAACACCGGTACCATATTCGCGGTAGTTCCTCCACCTGAAGAAGCGTTTGCTATCATAATCATATTTCATTTTGGCGTTTGACTGAAACCGGGCCCAATCCACACTTTGCGGCGACGCATCCAGGGGAATAGTGTATTGCCAGGCGCCTAAAGCGCTTTGCCGGTTAAATGAAGCCTCGATAGAATTGATCTTGCCGATAGCGCCTGCATCATATAACTCTTTAGCTTTTTTATAGGCAATACTGCTTACCCGCTGGCTGCCCACCTGAAAAACCATTTTGGTATCCTGCTGTGCTTTTATTTCTGCAAGGCCCTGGCTTATTTTGTGCACCATGGGCTTTTCGCTGTAAACGGCTTTGCCGCTGTGCATGGCATCAATAGCTATCTGGCTGTGCCAGTTATCGCTGGTGGCAATAATCACTGCATCCACATCCTTACGGGCCAATATTTCACGATAATCGCCGGTTGTAAAAAGGCTTGCTCCGTAAACTTCCTTTGCCCTGTCCAGTCGTCCCTTATATAAATCGCAGCAGCCAACCAGCTCCACACCGGGAACGCTTAATGCTGCCTGGGTATCATTAAATCCCATAATACCCATACCTATGGTTGCTATGCGGATCTTATCATTTGGTGAGATGCGTTTCTCGGCGCGCAATATTCTAAGTTCATTTTCTTCCCTGGCTGCTAAGCTGCTGAGGGATGCGGAAGTTAACAAAACGGAAGTACCCAGGTGCTTTAGGAATTTTCTGCGATCAGTAGACATAGCTGTAAGTTAAGTTTCAATAATTGGTTATTATGTTGACGGCAAGGCGCGGTCACTAAGGTTTACAGCAAGCAATTTAATAAAGGGAAATGAGAATACCAGCGATTGCCAAAAATAAGGTAGGGGATATGGGATGGTTCCGGGAACTTAGCTACCGCTGATCAACTCGACGCTTTTTTAGGAAGCCCTCCATTTAAAGGAGGTATTGTCAATAGCTCTCATGGTGCACAAAACGCCGTTTAAGTGGTCGTACTCATGCTGCAGCAATTCGGAAAGACTGCCGTCCATTATCCATTGCTGTGGCTGCCATTGCTCGTCAAGATAGTTCACGGTTATTTTTTGATGTCTTTTTACTTTAACCAGCAAGTTTGGGAAACTCATGCAATCATCCCATAATTCAAAAAGCTCTGTACTTGAGTCAATAATTTCGGGATTTATAAACACTACAGGCTTATCTATATTCATATAAATAAGCCTTTTCATTATGCCTAACTGGGGCGCTGCAATGGCCCTGCCAAAATGATATTTATTCCTGATCTGCTCCATCACGTTGTGCATATCAGCAACCCAGTCCTTTACAGTCTGAAGCTCTGTTTTTAAAACCGGCGTTGAGGTTTGATACAGACGTTCATCTCCAAGCATTAACAGATCATCCAGTGTTTTCATTTTTACGAGTAGGTTTTATTTTATCTTTTCGTTCCCAGGCAGAGGTAAAACTTTATTAATAAAAATAGTTTAAGGGTTTAATTTATCCACTATATCCTCCTCAAAATAATCCGTAATTACATAGATCTGTTCTGTTAAAAAGTCGAACATTAAAACCATACCGCTTACCTGCATCTGTTGTTTTAATTCATATTCGCTGCTTTTATAAAAATGCTTTTTTTTTATTGTATGTTTTATTGCCGGCAAATTAATCCATATAAGTGTTTTCACTGGTGCCGTAATAAGTGTAATTTCAGGGCCATTAATGAATATATTCGTTACAACCCTATTTAACTTTTTACTTCGGGATAAGGTAACGCCATAATTAATAGATATTAAAAGTAAAATAAAAAAAACCTCAATGCCACCAAAAAAGAGAATTGACCCAGCTGATGATTTATATAATAGAGGCGTATATATCAATATGACTACTAATGAAGTAAAGAAACTTCGCCCAAAAAACTTTACATGCTTTTCAATTAATTCAAATAGATAAGGATTCGCTATATATTCCATTTTGAAAAATGTGCTTAAATATATAGCAAATCCTTAACCTAAAAAACTTTTACCTTAAACCTTTCTCCTTTAAAAACTTCACCAACGCGGCGGGATGGTCGGTTTGTAAACCTCTCAGCCCTTTGTCCAGTGCCTTGTTCCAATCAGCCGGGCCTTCACCTGCACTTTGAATATCAGGCCAAACCGGGATGTGGTATTTATCGGCCAATGCAACCATATCATTAGTATATTGGTTGTATGAGCCATCAAGTATATCGGGATGGTATTTGTCAATAAAGCTATCCATACCTGCCACAGTTTTAACGCTATCGGGTAAGCTCAGCATTAACGGCATTTGCGGTGCTGCCTTACGCCAGCCGGTAAACTGAGGTGCACTGTTTATATAAACCAATACCTGCTTTTCCATACCGTATTCTTTTATCACCTGGTAGGCCAGCTCCGGATCGGCCGCTTTAAAATCCAGGTAGATATTGATCTTGTTTTTACACAATGAAAGGATCTGCTTAAAGGTTGGAATATGGAAAACTTCCGTAGTACTTGTGTCCTTACTTTTTACCTTTAACTCCAGTAATTGAGCAAGTGTAAAATCTTTAACATTGCCTTTGCCATCAGTCATGCGGTTGATGCTGCCGTCATGCATACTCACCAGTTCACCATCTTTGGTGGTGCGGAGGTCTATCTCCACATAATCGGCTTCGTTTTTGATGGCTTGCCGGTAGGCTTCCAGGGTATTTTCGGGGTATATCACATGATCTCCCCGGTGAGCGGCTATTATAAACTTATGTTTTGATTTTGGGGCAGGGTTTGGGGTGAAAACCCCTATGCTTAAAATAAAAGCTATGAATGAAATGAATGAAAATTGCATTTGTTTTTAGGTAGATAAAAGGTTTTTAATTAACTATAGTGCCCGATGTTTTTTTTCCTTTTTGCTGTTTGTAATGATCTTCGCGTTCGCGATCCTCATCGTCCATCTCGGGGCCCTTTTCAATTTTGCGCCAGTTGATGGTTTTGTTGTAACGGCTCATTGCTTTCTGCGGATCAAATACACGGGTATCGCTCTTTACAAAAGTGTAAGGAGTATAATCAGGCTTGTCGGTAAAAAAGTCCTGTAGTAATGATGCGGTAACATCATATTGGTTTACATAAGGAACATCAAGAATATTATAAATAGTTTTTAATATCGATCCAAAATTGGCATGCGTATGGCTCACATAACCTTTTTTAACATAAGGACCGGCCAGCATCAGTATAGAACGGTGCGCATCTATATGGTCAACTCCACCCTGCGGGTCATCCTCTGTAATAATTACCAGCATGTTTTTCCAGTACTTGATACGCGATAAAAAATGAAGGATGCGGCCAACGGCCAGATCATTATCGGCCATGTATGATTGCCTGTAGGGATAACCATCCTTCGGTCTTATATCGGCCCCGTGATCATTGGGTACCTGCATAGTAATAAGCGAAGGCATTTTCTTTTTGCCCTTTATCCACATTTTGGTGAACTCACCTTCAAATTGATCCATTCTAAACTGATCGGGAATGTTGGTGTTAAAGCCCGCGTAATTGTGGCTGGTACGGGTAAATAAGGCCTTTTGCATAGGTACCATTACAAGGTGGGCGGCGCCGGTGTTTACATCCTGCCAATCTTCGCGAACGTGTGCGGTTTCATTAGCTTCGCCAAAATTGTAAAACTCTACATGTTTACGTTCCAAAGCTTCCCATAAACCGCCTGTTTCTGCATAATCCTCAGGATCCATGCTTCCGGTTGAACCGGGGAAACGACGACCAGGAGCTTTTGAGAAAAGCTTAGCTGTTTTGCTTACGTTTGAATTAGCTTCGACCCATTCATTAGGGATAACGCCCATCATCCAGTGATGCCCGTGTATGGATGCATCGCTATCGCAATAATAGTTATCAGAAAACGCAAACTGTTTGGCTGCTTTTATATGGTTTGGTGAAACATCAAGATTTGGGAATCTTACCTTTAAGGCATCTGGTAAAGTATATTCGCAATGCACGCCAAACCGGGCTAAGGTGCTGTCGCCATCTGCATTTTTTAGCTGCCCTAAAACCTCATCATAAGTGCGGTTTTCTTTAGTAATGTAAACGATGTATTTTATTGGGGTAGGTGACGAACCTGGCAATACCGGCAAAGGGTTTTTGGTGGCTGCGGATATTGGTTCACTTACAAAAGTATTTCCTATAACCTGCCGGGTGTACGCTGCAAGTTGCGCATCGGTAGGCATGGCCACTTTTTGAAAGGTGCCCAATTGAATATCGCCAATATAGGTACCCTGCGGTGGCGCTAGAAAGCCATGCCCGCCATTAGGGCCGGCACCGTAACCGCGGCATGATGTTATGTACATTTCGCTTTCATCGGCAGACAATTTTACTCTTGACGTTCCCCAACCTGTGGGGATAAGGCCTCTGGTACTTTTGGTAGGTATATCAATTACCGCCACGGCATTAAAGCCTAAAAGGGCGACATAAAGTGTTTTTTCATCTTTGCTTATGCTGATACCGAAAGGCAATAACCCTCTGAATTTATCAATACGATTATCAACCTTAATTGGGATATCGCCCAGTAACTTATGGTTTTTGTAATCAATAATGGTAATATTATCATTGGTGGCATTGGTAACATAAGCGTATTGACTGCCTACCGCTATTGAATTTGGACTTGCGCCACCTGTTACTTCGGCATCCTCCAGCATTTGGCCAATCTGGTGGCCGGTTTTAAATTTATCCGTAACCTGGTTGCTGGCTAAATCAATAGTGAAAACACTCATCGCCTCGGGCGATAACGGATCTCCAACTCCCGGGATTTTTCTGCCTTCAATTACCGTTCCCTCGCGCGATTCTTTGGTATTATCGCCATAAGGGTGCTGCGATATCATGATTGAATCGGCATTTTGGGGTGTTGCGCCGCTGATGAGCGGGTAGGCGTACCTGCCAACGTTGGCAACAAAAGCAGTTTTTTTATCCGGACTTAAAGCCAGGCCAAACGGTTGTCTGCCGGCATTAATTGATGCCGTTATTTTTTTTGTGCCCAGATCAATCCTTACCAACCGGAAGTTACCACGATCAAGCACCAGCAGTTCATTTTTATCGGTATTAAAAAGTAGGTCGGATGTAAAACTGTCATCATATTCCTTGCCGCCAATATTACCGTTGAGGGATAAGGAATCTGTTTTAATAAACTTTTCGGCATCGTAAACAATTACGGCCCCGTTATCGCCGCCACTAAGGTATAAGGTTTTTGAATCGGGAGAAAAAGCAACGCCTAAAAATGAGCCATTGGGTAGAGGCGAGGCGATTTTTTTACCATATGCAGGTACCCTGATTCCATTCATGGAGGCAATGTCAATGAGTGTTATAACCCCATTATGCAGGGTTACTGCCTTTTTGCCATCGGGAGAAACAGAGAGGCCAAATGGATCATGCGTTATGCGGATGGTTTCCCCTGCAGGTGTTATAAACCTGCCACTTGGTAAAACAGAAGTGCCGGCGGTATCAATTTTACTATATCGGTTAATACCGGGTACCTGCAAAATATTTACCTGTTTTTGAGCCAAAGCAAAATTGCCTGCGCCTAATAACACGAGTAAGGTTAATAGATTACTTTTCATAGGGTACAAATTAATAATTAAAATTATTTAGTTTGGGTAACACTGCCAATTGCATCGCCAACTTCATGACCTGCGGCTGCCTTAAAATCAAATCCAAGCAGGTTGGCTATGGTTTGTGCAAGTTGTTTATGGTAAATGGTAGTTGGTGTTTTTATTACGCCTGTTGGTGGAGTATCGGGGCCGATTACAGCAAACCATGTTTGTTCTGAGTTGGGTGTATCGGTGCCGTGGGTGCGCCAGTTTTCTAAAGGTACATCGCCCCGGCCATGGTCACAGGTAATTAGCAAGGTAGTTTTGTCTTTGTACTGGGGGTCGGATTGTATGTACTGCCATAACTGACCTAAAAAGCCGTCCTCTTTATGGGCAGATTGCAAATAAAACTTGTAGTTACCCTCATGAGCCAAATCGTCTGTTTCATCAAAACCTAAAACCAGCACACGTGGTTTATATTGTTTCAGATATTCAAAGCCAAATTCAAAGGTTAAAAAATCAAGCCGCTCATCGGGGCCTATAACCTCTGGTACTTTATGTTGAATTTCGTTCAAATATTTTAAACGCTCGCTTGCCTTAGGATCATTAAAATTAGTATAACCCGAGTTTACCATTAAACCGGAACGATTTGCATTAAGTATAAAAGGAAAAAGCTGCCATGATGAAAATACGGCCACCTGGTTTTTAAATCCTTTTTGCTTGCTCAGGTATTCAAATATGTTAACGTTGGGATTAAATACCTCATCGTTAGAATTTATCTTTACATCCGGGAAACCGGTGAATATTTCGTTATAGCCAGGGTACGAAAAATGATATGGGTTAGCAACCTCATCTTTGTTGCCCTCGTCCCTGTTGCCATAAAGCTGGCCTTCTTGCCCTATAACATTCCAAAAAAATGGAAGCAGCAACTTGCGGCGTTCCTGAGGGGTTGGTGCCCAGAATTTCTTGGTAATACCTCCTTTATCGCTGGTGGATTTTGAATTGATAATGGCCGAATCGGCGCCGCGATAAAGTTCTTGCCAACGAAAACCATCAAGTGTAACAACTATTATATTTTGAGTTTTATGCTTCTGTGCTAATAAGGTGCTGAACGAGGCACCGAACAATAATAATGCAATAAACTTTTTCATGGGTTTTTTGAGTTAAAAATAAAGGCCCCGGTTAAGGAGCCTTTATTGATTTTAATATAAAAATGTTTAACTATTTCAAAATGTACATAACACCATTTATATCATCGTTACCACCATATTGGCCGGCCAATGCTTTGTTATAATTAATAGCATTTGAAGTACGCTCAGAACCGGGATATTGAAAACGTAAAGCGATACGGGTGCTATTACCTGTACCCGGTCCGGTTGTAAAGTTTGGTACACCAGTACGGCGATAGGTGAAATACGACTCCAGGCCTGACTGACGGAACAATGCCAGGTATTTTTGCTGTAATATTTTGGTAAGCCCTGCCGCATCTGCACTATACTTAACACCCGATTGCGCGTAGTAAGTAGTCCAGTTAACATTGATAGGATAAGTATCGTAATTTGCAGGGTTTGCAGTACTTGTTGAACCCGGACGATAAAACGAAGCTGTAAAAGTACCAGTGCCTGTTGGGATACTATAATAAGCGAATGAAGCCTGGATGCCTTTAATGTAATAATCTTCGGCGTTACCGGTTGCCCAGCCACGATTAATACCTTCGGCAATGTTAAACATTAGCTCTGGATAGCCAACCTGAACAGCGGGCTCGCCTGTGAAGGTAGAATAGTAATGTTTTCTGTTTATAAATGAGTATTTTCCTAACGATGCGTTGTTATACATCACACCCAAATCCAAACCGGGATCGGCACCTATAAATGATGAAAAAGCGGTAGGGCTTTCCTTCAGGTTATCCACGTTGTAACGGGCAGGCTCGGCAGTAACAAATACGCGCGGGTCTTTTAAATTGGTTAATAAGCCAATATAAGTAGCTGATGAATTTTTACGACCACCATTTTGACCGAAATTATCAGGTGTTTGCGGATAGTAATTGGTTGGGACCACAAAAGTATACTGAAAGTTATCAGCGGCGCTTGTCATGATAGGATATATTGCAGGACTACCAACAACTTTTGCAAATTGCGCGGCAACATCAATGTCTCCATTTTTTTTGCTTAATTGTACTAATAACCTTATCCTGAATGAGTTTACAACTTTTTGCCATGCAGCTAAATTGTTGCCAAGGTAAATATCACCCGCAAGCGTAGTATTACCCGATGCAATCAAGGCGTTGATATCAGTATTGGCGCTTTCCAGCCAGGCCAATGATTGAGTCATTACTGTTTTTTGCGAATCGTAAGCAGGCGTTAGATTCTTTTCGCCTTGTAAAGCCTGAGTCATCGGAATATCTCCCATTTCCATGCTCATTTTGCTGAAAAGATAGGCCCTGAAAAACTTACCCAGGGCACTGTATGGATTAACAGCCGGGGCACCTGCCTTAACAGCCTGGTCTTCCATAGCTACCACGTTTTTTAAAGTGGTGTAGTAGTTATCACCGCTACCAAAATCATAACGGTTGTTGCCGTAATAATCATAATTGTAAAGAAAGTATTGTGAGTAAATTTCCTTTGAGCCATCCGGAAATTCAGCAATGTTGTTCAATACACCGTTAAGTAATAAAGAGGCCGGTACCGCGGTGGGTACGTTTTCATTCACGGTTAATTCCTGGAAACTCTTTTTACAGCCTGTTACGGTCAATATCATAAATACTGCCAGTAAATTAATGCTTAAAATCTTTTTCATATTCATCTGTTATTAGAATGATAAATTTAAATTGAAGCCGTAGCTACGTACTGTTGGCGATTGCAATACAGTTTGAGGCTGGACACCATTGTATTGGTCAAGATCCACATCCTTAAAGCGTTTGTCTTTGTAGAAATACAACAGGTTACGGCCGTAAAGCGAAGCGGAGATTTTTTGGATAAAGCTTTTTTGTAACCATGCTTTAGGGAAATCGTAGCTAAAGGTAACTTCACGTAATTTACTGAAGGTTTTATCCATCAGGTTTGATTCATCAACGTTGTAATATTTACTCACATAATCCTGAACCAGGGCAGTTTGTTTGTTACTTGCAAATTGCAGATCGCCATAGTTTTTTATGGCACCGGTTTGTGAATCAAGGTTGATTGGTACAGGTTTACCATCGGCACCTTTGTTTGATACAACTACACCCGGACCAACATAGCTGCCATTATAGCCTGCAACGTGATCGTAGTTGTAGTCTCTCCAGTCTTTATAACGAGCATCGCCAAGTGCGCCAGTAGCAGTTTCAATATTTGCACCACCACGCATTGTTTTGTTGTGCATGTAATCAATAATAACACCACCAACGGCACCATCAAACTGGAAGCCCATGCTTAAGTTTTTGTACCTGATCTTGTTGGCAATACTCCAGTTATACTTAGCATTCATATTACCCAATACCTGGCCACCTACTGATCTTGGCTTACCTGCTTCGTCATTAATGATCTGGCCGTCTTTAGTTCGTAAAAATTTACTGCCGCGTAAAACATCAGTACGATCGCCAACTTTATAATAACCTTGATAGGTACCATCTTGACCCGGAGGCAGTTCCTTGTAAACTTCTTTATTGGTCGCAACGTTCACCAATACATTCCAGGTAAATCCACCCAGGTTTTTAATTGGTGTACCCTCTAATGATCCCTCATAACCAGACCGCTTGGTTTTTAAAGTATTTAAATAAAGTGTAGTATAACCAGTGGCGGTTGAGATTGCACTTGGGAAAATCCTCGGCCCGTCAATGTATTGAAACGCGCTACCGCTGAAACCTAAACGGTTTTGCAGAAATTTAATATCAAAGCCTTCTTCGTAGTTTACACGGGTAGATGTTTTGATGTTGTTAGCATACAGGTAGTCGGTTGCATAACCGGCTGTTTGGCCGTTATATGGCTTATCTGTTCTAAATGAGGTATTCAATGAATAATCCGGACCGTTGTAAGGTGATGCATAGGTGGAGCCATAACCCAGTGGATTGGTAAATAATGGATTATTGGTATTTGGACCACCACCGAAAGCGGTTATAGCGCTGAAGGGGGCCGGACCAATTGTTGAGCTGGAAGCATCTGCCCTTACGTTAGCATATGAACCACGCAATTTCAGGAATGAAATTACCTCTGGCAATTTAACGTAATCAGAAACTACGGTAGCTACTGATACACTTGGATAAAAATAAGTGACCGGGTTTTGGAATGCGCTGGTATGATCGCTGCGGTAAGTTGCTGATAACGTTGCATATTTACCAAACGACATATCTAACGAAGCGTAGTAGCTAAATACACGCTCAGATGAGTGGAAGCTGGTTGCTTGTACAGGGTTTTTTGAGTTGCTGAAAGCGTAAACCTCAGGCACGTTCAAATAGTCGGTAGATACCCAGTTTGAATTGTAGCTCATGGTACGCAGGTTTGAACCTACTAAACCAGACAGGTTTAAGAAATTTTTAATGGTATAGTTATAGTTCAAAATCAACTCGGTGTTGTTATCAAACAAATCGCGGCGATCTTCGCGGTAGTCGCCCTGGTTGCCTTCACGGCCGTATGGGTGGGCAGAATACGGAAGGTCTTCGGTACGTAAAATGTTATACGTATCAATTTGCGAACGTAACCTTAAATTCAGGTTATCATTAAATTTATAAGTACCACCCAAATAACCGTAAGTGTCATTTTTGTAATGACCACGGGTCCATTTTTGAGTTAGCAAATAAGGGTTATGGTAACGTTGGTATTCTTCAAACTGTGACTGAACACCTGTTTTACCTGGCTGCCAAATGGCTTTAATATCAGGTGCGTTAACATCCCAGTCGGCACCGGTCCAGATAGAGATGTTATAGATGATACTGTTAGGGCCGTATTGAACATCAGGGAAATTATCAGTTGATTGCCTGTTGAAATCAATGTTACCTTCAAATGTCAATTTTGGAGTTGGCGTAAATGACGCGTAGAAGTTCGCATTTGCAATATTTAAATACTGTGAAGGGATATAGCTGGTTTGATGTTGCTGTGAAACCGAAAAGCGGGTTGTGTAATTATCGCCAACAACGCCTAATGCAACGTTGTTGTTGGTTTGTGTACCAACCTGCAAAAAGTTTTTAAGGTTATCCTTGCCGCGGGCTAACCAAGGGGTTCCCTGGCGCACACCATTTTTAATAGGGCTATCGTATTGTGGGATTAACTGTCCGTTAAAATACGGCCCCCAAACGTCATAGTCACCATCAACACCACCTCTTGCGCCACCTTTACCGTCAACAAACTCGTAAAACGTGTTTTCGCCTGGTCCGTAAGAGTTTTGAGTACGCGGGAATGCTAAAAAGCCTGAGTTTAATACAGTACTGCTGTTGATATCAACAGTTAAGCCTTTTTTGTTTTTATCACCTTTTTTTGTGGTGATCAGGATAGCGCCATATTGTGCACGGCTACCGTAAAGCGCTGCCGCAGCAGGACCTTTTAGTACGGTATAAGTTTCGATATCATCCGGGCTGATATTATAGGTATCAGTGTTGATTGGAAAACCATCCACAACGTATAATGATACCTGGTTACCACGGATCAATACGTTAGGGTTACCCAATAACTCGGCAGATGGGCCCACCGATACACCGGCAACCTTACCTATTAAACCTGCAATTGGGTTAGGGTCACGTGCTGTAGTTAAGGCATCACCCTGAACTGTTTGTACAGCGTAACCAACACGCCTGGTTTCCTTTTTAATACCCAATGCGGTTACAACTACTTCGTTTAATGTTTTGTTGTCGCCGGTTAGGCTTATATTGATCACCGCTTTATCACCAACAACTGCTGATTGTGAAGTGTAACCAATAAATGAAAACGAAAGAGTTTGACCTGCACTTGCAGAAATGATGTAACGGCCTTCAATATCTGTAACCGTTCCTTTATTTTGTTCTTTAATTCTCACACTTACCCCGGGTAATGGTAAATGATTCTCGTCGGTAACTGTACCGCTTATTTTGCTTTGTGCTAATAAAATAGATGGCGCAATACAAAATAACAAAACCGTAATAACGGTTTTTAATTTCTGGTAAAACTTATTCATCTGCTAAAATTTAAGGGTGAAAGATTTGCTTTTTTCATACAGCAATACTAAACTTTGTTTATTATTAGTAAACCAATTTAATATTAAGCTATACTTAAGCTTTTGTTCACCCTGTGTTAAGCAGTGAGTTTTTGTAACGGAAATATCACACGTCCGTTACAAAAACTTAATATGAGGGTTTAAGCGTTAACCTGTTGTAAATGAGTAAGTGCAATAGTTTTTAAATAGGCAATGTTATCAACAGGGACATTCATCTCCTTAGCCATATCATCCCAGTAACGCAATCTGATAATCAGTTCGGCATCCGGACTAAGCTCAAAATCAGCAGCTTCATCAGCAGTCATCACGCCACCCTGAAAATTCAGCGTTGCTTTGCTTGCATCTGATAGCCGGTTATAATACTCCGGGTATTTATAAGTAAGGTACCTTTTGGCAATTACGTGTCCCTGTACCAGGTTGGCTACCCGCTCAGAAAATCCGCGTTCCAGCAAATAGTCGGCTCCAATTTGTTCATGGTCAACATTGCCCATACCATCCATACTTTCTGCTTCACCGGCTTCGGCACATAAATGACCAATGTCATGAAAAAAGGCAGCCAAAATTACTTCATCGTCATGTCCTTCTGCCTGTGCCAATGCAGCGGCCTGCGACATATGCTCCAGCTGCGAAACCGGTTCGCCTATATAGTCTTCGTCGCCAAATTTTTCATAAAGTGAAAATACCTCTTTCACTACAGCCTGCGGGTCATAAGATGGAAATGTCATATTGTTAGGTTTTTATTGCAAATTAAAGCGATTAAGGTTATGGTATTATTAAATGTTTATGAAATATTTTAAACTCAATCTTTTGATTGGTAATTAAATTAACCCTTTAGTTAAAATTTAACCTTTATTAACAAAAAAATCATTTTGTATAAGATGTGTTATTAATTACTTTGCAAAAGTTTATTAATACTAAACAGGATGGAAGAAGATATACTGATACAGATCAGTAACCGTATAAAAGAACGTAGAAGAGAGAAAAATATAACTGTGCAGGAGTTGGCCGTAAGGGCCAATGTAAGTAAAGGGCTAATATCGCAAATAGAGAATAGTCGTACCGTACCATCACTTATTGTTTTAATAGATATAATTCAGGCGCTTGAAATTGATCTTAACGAGTTTTTTAAAGATATCAGGTCAAAAGATAGTCCGGTGCCGATATTGATAAAACGCAAAAGCGAATACGAACATTTTGAAAAAGAATATGCCGATGGTTTTCATTACCAAAGGATATTTACTCAATCTATAACACAATCCACTGTTGATATTGTAATACTTGAACTGGAGCCTGATGCATCGCGGCCTATGGTTGAAACAGAAGCGTTTGAGTATAAGTATATTTTAAACGGCGAGGTAGAATACCGCTTTAATGACGAAAAAATAATACTTCACCAGGGAGATTCGATGCTGTTTGATGGGCGTATCCCGCATACACCCAAAAACCTGGGTATTACAACAGCAAGTATGCTGGTTATTTATTTTTTTGAGGAAAAGAAATGAATTTGAAAAAGGCTAACAGCAGGATTTGTTAGTTTGCAAAGGCGGGCATTTGTGCGTGCCATAGCTGCAAAATACACAGCAGTCGCCTTGTTTTGGTTTTAACACCACCTTGCAGTTATTACACTGGTAAAAAAACTGACAGGCATCAACCGGCATTTCTTCTTCTGATTTAAAACCACATTCCGGACATGTAATTTCGGAAATCAATGTAACTTGCATTTATAAAGTTAAGCCGTGATTATTGAAATCCAAAGCGATATTTTCAAATCCTCAAATTTTTTTAATTGTATCCCTTAACTAAACCTTAACATAAATTTAGTTTGGTATTAATAAAATAAGTTTAGTATTGCTAAACATTTTATATTTGTTTATGAGTATTAAATTAGTTGTTTTTGATATAGCCGGCACTACGGTAAAGGATGATCATGAAGTGAGTAAAGCCTTCCAGGCTGCAATGAAAAAATCGGGGTATGCGGTTGAAATATCAAAGATAGACCCATTGATGGGTTATGAAAAGACCCTCGCTATCAGGAAAATGTTAGGCGAGCATGAGCCGGATGCAACTATAATAACTGATAAGCTTGTAAGCACTATTCATAAAGAATTTGTGCAGCAAATGATCAATTTTTATCAATACGAACCAGGAATTGAGCCCTTGCCCAATGTAGAGAAAACATTGGCTGCTTTGCGTGCAAATGGCGTATTAGTAGGTATAAATACAGGTTTTTCGCGCGATATAGCTGATACAATAGTTACCCGCCTGCAATGGCGCGAAAAAGGATTGATAGACTACGTGGTAGGATCAGACGAAGTTGAGTTTGGTAGACCGCATCCATATATGATCCAAAAAATGATGTTGGCGGGAGGGATAACCGATCCATTGGAAGTTGCCAAAGTAGGGGATACTGAAGTTGACGTTCGCGAGGGACAAAACACAGGTTGCAAATATGTAATTGGTGTTACCACCGGCATATTTACACGTGCCGAGCTGGAAAGCTACAATCCTACCCATATTATTGATGATATAGCACAGGTTATTGATATCATAAACCAGTAAACAATGAGCCCGATTGACGGTTTAAGAGCAAAGGTTGCCAAATGGCCATATTCGTTGCTTTCTGTAATGGCCGCCATTTCGGCGTTTGGCTTGTATACTTCTATGTACGCTTTCCGTAAGGCTTTTGCCGCCGGCACTTTTACCGGGCAGCAATACCTGCACGTTGATTACAAGGTTTGGCTGGTAATTGCCCAGGTAATAGGATACACCTTAAGCAAATTTTACGGTATCCGTTTTATTGCCGAGGTGAACAGCAAAAACAGGGGGCGCTATATTTTAGCGCTTATTGGCTTTGCCTGGCTTGCTTTGCTCGCTTTTGCCTTTGTTCCCGCTCCCTGGAATATTGTTTTTCTTTTCCTGAATGGTTTTCCGTTGGGGTTGATATGGGGTTTGGTGTTTGGCTACCTCGAGGGCCGGCGCTCAACGGAGTTCATGGCCGCGGTATTGTCTATCAGCCTGATATTTGCATCGGGTTTTGTAAAAACTATTGGCCGCACGCTGCTCACCGTTTTTCATGTGAACGAATATCACATGCCTTTTTTAACAGGTGCTATTTTTATTTTACCCCTGTTATTGTTTGTTTTTTGCATGGAACTGATGCCTGCCCCAACTGCCGAAGACAAGCTGTTGCGTGCTGAGCGCAGCCCCATGAATGCTACCGAGCGTAAGCAATTTCTTGTTCGGTTTTTACCCGGTATTATACTCACTATTATTATATACGTACTGCTCACAATTATGCGCGATGTGCGTGATAATTTTGAGGTGGAGATATGGGCCGACTTCGGGGTGAAAAGTAACAGCATATATACCAATATTGATTCTATCATATCCGTTATTGTACTGGTAGGTATGAGTTTGCTGATCCTCGTAAAAAAGAATTTACGGGCGTTTAGCATTATTCACCTGTTTATAATTGGTGGATGTGTGTTGGTAGGTGTTTCAACCCTGCTATTTTCTTTAAAAATGATCAGCCCTATAAGCTGGATGACCATGGCGGGGCTTGGCCTTTATATGGGCTATGTTCCTTACAATGCTATCTTTTTTGATAGGATGATAGCTACCTTTAACTATCGCAGTAATGTAGGTTTCATTATGTACATAGCCGATTCTATGGGTTACCTGGGCAGCGTAAGTATCTTGTTTATAAAAGAGTTGGGGCGTCCAAATATTAGCTGGGGCACGTTTTTTAAAGAGGGTGTAATGGTTGTTGCTGTTGTAGGTGGCATTTGCAGCGTGCTGTCGCTGATTTACTTTTTGCAAAGCGCTAAGGGAAGTCAAAATTCAAAAGTCAAAGTTCAAAAGTCAAAAAGTAACACGGAGTTTACTGCTAATGACTTAATGAGTAATAACCCAATAAATGAATAAATCATTGGCTTTTGCAGGTAACCTTGCTTAGACCAATGAACTAATGAACCATTGAATCAATGAACAAAAATGCTATAGTAATCGGCGCGGGAATAGTAGGCCTTGCAACCGCCCGCGCTCTTGCCATACGTGGTTATAAAGTAACCGTGTTTGAGCGTAATGAACGTGCGGTAGGTGCTTCTATCCGTAACTTTGGGATGGTTTGGCCAATAGGGCAAGCCACCGGACCTATGTTTGAACGTGCCATGTTATCGCGTAGCATCTGGAAAACCATTTGCATCGAAGCCAATATCTGGCATAATGAAGTTGGCTCATTACACCTGGCTTATCATGATGACGAGTTGCAGGTAATAAAGGAATATGTAGAGGTAAATCAACAACATCGCGATTGTGCTTTGTTAACTCCCGAAGAAGCCATTTCAAAGTCTCCGGCCATTAATACCGATGGATTGAAGGGAGCATTGTGGAGTGGTGAAGAAATGATCATAGAATCGCGGGAAGCAGTTGGTCAGGTAGCAAAATACCTGGCTGATAAATTCGGTGTAGAATTTCATTGGAACACAGCTATCAGCCGTATAGAACATCCTAAAGTATTATCTGGAACCCAAAGCTGGCAGGCTGATGAGATATACGTTTGCAGCGGTGCCGATTTTGAAACCTTATACCCCGAACTTTTTGCTGAAACCAAAATAACTAAATGCAAGCTGCAAATGATGCGTTTGGTTACGCAGCCGGATGAATGGCGTATTGGTCCGTCATTGTGTGGTGGTTTATCTATGATCCATTACCCCGGTTTCCAGGCCGCGGCATCATTGCCTGCTTTGCGTAAACGTTATGAAGAGCAGTATGCGGTTCATTTAAATTGGGGGATCCACGTAATGGTTTCTCAAAATGGTAGTGGTGAGCTTACCATCGGCGATTCGCATGAGTATGGGCTGGTGCATGACCCATTTGACAAGGCATTTATTAATAATTTAATAACGGAGTACTTACATACTTTTGCCAACTTTAAGGACTGGAACTTATTGCAATCATGGCATGGTATCTACCCCAAAATGACAAACGGCGCAACTGAACTTATTGTGGATGTTGAGCCTGGTGTAACCATCATAAACGGCCTGGGTGGTAACGGAATGACACTTTCATTAGGTTTATGCGAACAGGTGATTGCTAAAAGGAAGGATAATTAGTTGATAGTCCATGGACTAAATAAATATTATATTTTCATAAAAAAAAGCCATGGTCTATGGACTATCGACCATGGTCTAAATAAAAACTCATGCGTGATTCAAGGAGAGATTTTCTTAAAAAAGCGGCTTTATTAACAGGCGCGGCTGGTCTTGCCAGCGTTTTGCCCGAATCTATTCAAAAAGCGATGGCTATAAACCCGGCACCGGGCAGCACCTTTATGGATGCGGAGCATATCGTGATCCTGATGCAGGAAAATCGTTCGTTTGATCATACTTACGGTACGCTTAAAGGCGTAAGAGGATATAACGATCCGCGGGCTATTGATCTGCCAAATAAAAATAAGGTATGGTTGCAATCAAATAATAAGGGCGAAACTTATGCGCCTTTTCGTTTGGATATTAAAGGTACCAAAGCTACCTGGATGTCGTCATTACCGCACTCCTGGGCCAACCAGGTTAATGCCCGTAACGATGGTAAATTTGATCAGTGGCTTAATGTAAAACAAAACAGCATTAAAGAGTACCGTCATATGCCTTTAACGCTTGGTTATTATAATCGTGAGGATCTGCCTTTTTACTACGCTCTTGCAGATGCATTTACGGTATGTGACCAGAATTTTTGCTCATCGCTTACCGGCACTAACCCCAACAGGTTATACTTTTGGAGTGGAACCATACGCGCCGAGCAGCATGAAAAATCCCTTGCCCATGTTTGGAATGATGATATGGATTATGGCACACTTAACTGGGCTACTTTTCCCGAGCGTTTAGAGGATCATGATATTTCATGGAAACATTATCAGAATGAGATAGCTATTGATACCGGTTTTGAGGGTGAAGAAGATCCATGGTTATCAAATTTCCAGGATAATCCGCTGGAGTTTTTTGGGCAGTATAATATCAAGCTTTATGATAAACATATAGCTCACCTGCAAAAAAGATCAACCCTGTTGCCTGATGAGATAGCTGATATAGAAAAGCAAATTGCAGCTTTACCTGCCGGCGATGCACATATTGATCATCTTAAAAAACAGCTTAAACAAAAGAAACGCGATCTGGATAATATCAAAAAGGATATGGCCAGCCTCGATCCTGGTAAATTTGCCAAGCTATCGCAGCGCGAAAAAAATCTGCATCAAAAAGGTTTTGTTACCAATACAAATGACCCCCATTATCGTACACTGGTAAATCTTAAGTATGATGATAACGGTACCGAACGCGAATTACTTGTACCAAAAGGTGATGTTTTGCATCAGTTTAGGGATGATGTAAAAAACGGGGCTTTACCAACCGTTTCCTGGTTGTCTGCACCCGAGAATTTTTCCGATCATCCAAGCGCAGCCTGGTACGGTGCGTGGTATGTATCCGAGGTGATGGATATCCTGACCAAAAATCCCGAAGTATGGAAAAAAACAATTTTCATATTAGCCTATGATGAAAACGATGGTTATTTTGACCACGTGCCTCCGTTTACAGCACCTCATCCACATAAAGAAGGAACCGGTAAAGTATCAAAAGGAATTGATACCAGTGTTGAGTTTGTAACCCTTGAGCAGGAAAAAGCCCGCGAAAATTTCCCCGAGGTTTATGATCGTGAAAGTGCTATTGGTTTAGGCTATCGTGTGCCATTGGTTATAGCGTCGCCGTGGAGCAGGGGAGGTTGGGTTAACTCAGAAGTATTTGACCATACTTCGACTTTGCAGTTTTTGGAGAATTTTTTAAGCAAAAAGACAGGTAAGAAAGTGGCTGAGCCCAATATCAGCAATTGGCGCCGTACAGTTTGCGGTGACTTGACAACCGTTTTTCGCCCATACAACGGCGAAAAAATAGCTAACCCGGAGTTTGTTGCTAAAGATGCTTTTTACGAAAGTATCCACATGGCTAAGTTTAAAAAACTACCTACCTATAAACTGCTTACCGCCGATGAAATAGCCGTGATCAACACAGATCCGTATGCGTCTCCTTATATGCCGCAACAGGAAAAGGGCATTAAACCGTCATCGGCTTTGCCATACCAGCTTTATGCCGATGGTAAATTAAGTGCCGATAAAAAAACGTTCGAGATAAAATTTAATGCCAGTAACAATGCATTTGGCGATAAGGCTTTAGGCTCGCCTTTTAACGTTTATGCGCCGGGTAAATATGCCAGCTTTAAAGATCCACAGCAAATGGAGCCTTTACGTACCTGGGCCTATGCCCTAACTGCGGGGGATCGCCTGTCTGACGCATGGCCAATAAATGAGTTTGAAAACAGCGAATACCACCTGCGTGTTTACGGGCCAAATGGTTTTTTCCGGGAGTATAAAGGTAACACTACCGATCCACTGGTTGAAGTTGCCTGTGAATATCAGGCTGTCGGCGGAAAGCTAAGTGGTAATATCGACCTAAAACTGGCTAATTTAAACCATGATAAGGCATATACGATTGAAGTTATTGATCACGGTTATAAAACCAACAATCATAAAACTTTATTGAATAAAAAAGGCCAAAATTCGCTGGTTCTTAACCTGGCTAAAAGCCATGGATGGTATGATTTTAGCGTGAAAGTTACCGGTAGTCACACTTTCGAAAAAAGGTATGCAGGTCGTGTTGAAACCGGTAAACACAGCTTTAGCGATCCTTTGATGGGAAAGGTGGTTTAGAAAATTATTTATCTTTTTACCAACCCGGCAGTTTTAATAAAGCTGCCGGGTTTTGTTTTTTCTCCCCATAATACTATCAAGTTACGGTTCTACTTGCTCCAGGGGAGCATGTAGCTTTGTGGCCGAAATTTGCTTTAAACAAAAAAAGTTTTTTATTTAAAAATAATCTTGTAATTATGCCTATCCAATTCAGAAACCGTTTTACAGTCCATTTATGCTTCCAGGTAAGGAATATCAAATGTGGCCCGATGGTAAATTATTAGATTTACTAAGGCTGGATGACCGTGAGGCATTTGAATTACTGTACAAAAGATATTCGTCCAGGCTATTCCATGCCGCTTACAATCTTTTCCGGGACCGCGACGTTTGCGAAGACCTGGTGCAGGAATTGTTTATTGATCTGTGGACTAAAAGAAATCAACTTAACATTACTTCGTTAGAGGCATACCTTAAAGTCGCTATCAGGAACCGGGTTATATATTATATCCGCACTAAAAAAGCCACGCTTGACCTGGATGTTGTTGAAGAACTGATTGAAAAATACACCGCCGACAGCAAATTGCTGCAAAGCGACATCAGCCAGCTACTGGAAACCAATGTAGCCCGGCTGCCCGAAAAATGCCGCCAGATATTTACCCTGAGTCGTAAGGAATATTTATCTAACAAAGAGATCGCATCCCGCTTAAATATCTCCATAAAAACTGTCGAAAATCAAATCACCATAGCCTTACGCTATCTACGCACCGGGCTCACTGATTATTTGCCATCAGTTATCGCTTTGCTGATGGTGTATATGGCGAGGTAGTGATAATTCCATCCAATGATATTTAAAAAACTATTGTTTAAATTTGTTTAATCAATATAAGCTTATAGTTTTTATCCAATTCCTAATTTAAATATTGCCGGTCGCCTGTTTATCGCTAACTTCTGTTTAAAAAGCTGAAAATGAAAAAGGTATCGCTATTTTTTGTATTCCCTGTAGTTTTAACAGGGATATGTTTGCTTGCATTCAAGGTACATATTTCATCGGGCGAAAAATCTATAAAAAAGATAACTGCTATTACCTGTGGATCATCTAATGCTGTTGAGGATATTGATACAACAGCAGGCGGTAAATACATGATAAAACTACCGGGATGGGGTGGGTACAACTACCCGATATCGACCCATAACGATAGTGCCCAATTTTACTTTAACCAGGGCTTAACCATGTATTATAGTTATCATATGAAGGAGGCGCTTGCATCATTCAAAGAGGCTACCCGGTTTGATCCCGCTTCGCCTATGGTTTATTGGGGCCAGGCATTAGCTATGGGGCCTTACTATAATGCAGTTAACCTGTACAAAGTGCCCAAGGGGGTATCTGCCGTTTTAAAGCAATTGAACGCGAAAGCAGCCAACTCGTCTGAAAAGGAAAAAGCACTCATCCGGGTTATGAAACTGCGGTACCCGGTATTGCAGGAACAAACTACCCATGATGAAAAGGCTTATGCGCAAAGTATGAGGAAGCTAATATCGGCGTACCCCGAAGACGCTGATATAAAAATGCTCTATATAGATGCCATGATGCTGATACATCCATGGGATTTTTGGACTACCGACGGATTGGCAAAAGAATGGACGCCAGAGTTGGTGGACTTATGTAAAGGTGTATTGAAAACAAAACCCGATAACCCCGCCGCCTTACATTATTATATTCACCTTACAGAGGCATCCCATAATCCCGAAGTGGCTATGGCGAGTGCTGAAGCGTTGAAAAGGCTTTTTCCGGACGTAGGACATATGGTGCATATGTCAAGCCATCTTTATCAACGAAACGGGCTGTATTTTCAGGGTGTGGACGCCAATGAAAAGGCGAGTAAAAGCGTTAGTTTATATGCCTCTATAGTTAAAAATGTACCCCTTGCCACCTCCGTGCCTCATATATATGCTGTGGAAACGTACTGTGCCTTTAGTGGAGGCATGTATGAAAAGGCGAGAGTAATTGCGCTGCGTTGCCGCAAAAGCATAAAGCCAACTGCCGAAGATAATTATGCCCAATATTTGTATATGATGCCGGTGCTTACGATGGTGCGCCTGGGTAAATGGGATGAAATATTGAAAGACGATAACCCACCGGATGCCAGTTGGACTTATGCACAAGTACTCAATAGCTTTGCAAAAGGCCTGGCCTTTATTTATACCGGCAAGCCAGACTCTGCCGAACGGCAGCTCGCGTTGATCCGTAGTAAAATTGATGCGCCGGTTTTAAAGATAAGAAACATTCCTTTTAATACCCCGTTGGACGGGGCAACCGTAGCGGAGAATATATTGGACGGCGCAATTTTATTAGCGCAAAACAAGTATGAAAGCGGTATAGCCAGTTTTAACAAAGCCATAGCAGCTGAAGATCGTATGATATACGCGGAGCCTTCTGAATGGCCTATCCCAGCGAGGCAGTTTTTAGGCGCTTATCTATTAAAAAACGATGATAATGTAAAGGCCGAGCAAGTTTACCGGGCCGATTTGGTGCGCAATCCTGGTAATGGCTGGTCGTTGCTGGGCTTATATCAAAGCCTTAAAGCACAAAACCATAAAGAAAAGCTTGCTTATTATAAGGCTGGGTTTCTTCGCTCATTTTCACATGCCGATGTGGTGCCGGCTACTTCGGTTTTTATGAATTGAAAGAGGAGGGCAGGTTTGCACTGTTAGTCTAATCGGCTCAGAGCTGAATTATGGCACAGTTTCATATATTTGTTTATAAATGTATAGGAAGATCATCTGTTATTTTTTAGCGAGCCTGTTTTTAACGGGCAGCGTGATGTTGCCATTAGGCGATTTCTCGTTGATGCGTGATATTCCGAAAATGTATCAGAATTATACAAAGATCACTTCTGGGGAAGAAATGGGGGTGATCGATTTTATCGGCGATTACCTGCTGTACGGCAAGCAGATCTTCGGGCATAATGAACATGATAAAGCGCCGGCGAAGGGATTGGATGTGCAGTTTCAGCACCAGGCCAGTCCGCTCAATGTAGTAGTTAGCCAGTTGCCTTTTACAGTGTTTTTTAATTATTTTTCAATTTTAACTCATCCATCATTTAACCAGGTGTTTTATACTTCCGATTATCGGAACACACTTTTCAGGCCTCCTCTTGCCTGATCATTATTAGCCAAGGTTTTATCGTACTATTTATTTATCCGCCTGCCATTATTATGTGCAGGCTCAATTCATATCTATGAAATTTTTTTTCATGCTGCTATTCGGTGTGCTATTATCTCAATGTACCATGGCGCAAAATACATTTAAGGCAAAAGTTGTTAATGATCAAACAAAAGTCACCCTAAAAGGTGCAACCGCCACTATCCCAGGCCTAAAACTGACTATAAGTGCAGATACTGCAGGGCTAATTAATATAGCCAATATTCCAAACGGGAGATTTCAGATTGAGATTGCGTATGTGGGCTTTGCTACAAGTACCAAAGTTTATAGTTTCCCGATGCGGGACGCAGATAAGGTTATCGAAGTAAGTCTTGAACCATCAACCGGCGAACTGGCCGAAGTAACAATTCAAACCACCCGGACTAATCAAAACCTAAAAGACGTACCCACGCGGATTGAAGCATTACCTTTGGAAGAACTGGACGAAAAAAGTATCATGAGGCCGGGTGATATTAAAATGCTGCTGGGCGAAGCCACCGGCATTCATGTACAGCAAACTTCGCCTGTAAGTGGCACGGCCAGTTTCCGTATCCAGGGGTTGGATAGCCGTTATACGCAATTGCTACAGGATGGAATGCCGCTTTACACTGGTTTTTCGGGTAATTTAAGTTTGTTACAAATTAGTCCGCTCAATTTAAAACAGGTTGAGTTTATAAAGGGTTCCGCATCAACTTTATACGGCGGAGGTGCAATTGCCGGCCTGGTAAACCTGATCAGTAAAGTACCTGAAAAAGAACCGGAACTTACGTTTTTGTTGAACGGCACGAGTGCGAGGGGCGCAGATGCAAGCGTTTTTTATGGTCAAAAATGGCAGCATATAGGGACAACAATATTCGGCTCTTATAACTATAATGGAGTTTTTAACCCATCGGATAATAGCTTTACGGCTATCCCGAAAACCAATCGCTTTTCAATAAATCCCAAAGTATTCTTGTATATGGATGATCATAATTTGGGTTGGTTCGGTGTAAACACCACTTATGAAAATCGTTTAGGTGGCGATTTGAAGGTAATAGATGGTAAGGCAGATGATGTTCATCAGTATTTTGAAAAGAATAAAACGTTCCGTTTTTCTACCCAATTGTCATTAACTCACAAGATAGACGAGGAAAGCCGCGTCAATTTTAAGAATACTGTAGGCTATTTTGACCGGCAATTGGGCCAACCGGGGTTCGATTTTAAAGCCCGGCAGCTATCCTCGTTCAGCGAATTAAGTTATGTGCGCAATGGCGAAAAGGCTTCCTGGGTTGCAGGTGCTAACCTGGTAACCGATCATTTTACGGCCGAACCGCCGCAAAATAATTTGAATTACAATTTGACCACGATAGGTGCGTTTGCACAAAACACCTATAAAGCCGCAAGTTGGTTTTCGCTGGAGACCGGGTTAAGGCTGGACGATAATACACCCGTACCTCATAAACCGGCCAGCGGACTTTTTTTCCTGCCAAGAATAAATGCCTTATTTAAGCTGACGGACCGTTTGACCAGCCGCATAGGTGGCGGATTGGGTTATAAAATGCCAAGCTTGTTTAATGATGAAAGTGAACGGGACGGTTATCAGCATATTCAGCCTTTAAATACAGGTAACACGCAGGCCGAACAATCTTACGGATTGAACGGCGATCTGAATTACCGTGGGGCATTAGGCGATGAGATATTTGTTAATATTAACCAGCTGGTATTTTATACCAAAGTGGATAAGCCACTGATTTTGCAAAACAATGCATTTATGAACGCCGCAGGCCATTTGATTACCAAGGGTGCGGAAACTAATATCAAGTTGGTTATGGATGAACTGGTGTTTTATCTGGGATATACCTATACCGATACCAAACGGTTTTTTAACGGGCTAACAGACATTCAGCCCCTGACTCCTAAAAACCAGTTCAGCTTCGATTCGACTTATGAAATTGAGGGCCGTTTTCGTTTTGGAGCCGAGAGCTTTTACACCGGCCGTCAACTATTAAGCGACGGTACTACAGGGAGAGGGTATATTACTTTTGGGTTATTGGCCCAAAAAATGTGGAAACACCTGGATGTTTTTATAAACGCTGAAAATTTGACCGACCAGCGTCAAACCAGGTGGGGCGCTATTTATTCGGGTAGTATAACAAGGCCCGATTTCAAGGATATTTATGCGCCCCTGGATGGTGTTGTGGTTAATGCCGGTATCCGCATTAAATTATTAAACAAGTAACTGAAAAAGCCAACCCTTTGCAAAACAGGGTTGGCTTTTAATTAGTTTGTTAAAAGACAAAGAATTTCGAAAAAAAATCTAAAAAAAACTTTCAACTTCTTTGGGGGGTAGGGCTGGTTCAATGCATCCTGCATATATAAACCATGAGAAAGTTTAATTTCAGGAAAAAACATATCACCGCTAAGGACCAATCTTTGCAGGAGGAAATTGTAAATCAATATTTTGATAAGCTGGATTTGGGCAATGTGCCCGAAGTAAGCGATCATGGTGTTGAATTTAGAAGCGATGAGATATACAATCGCATAACCGCTCAAATTGATGGTGGTGGCAAAACTAAGAGCTTTAAAAAGCAATGGCTTGTTGCTGCTTCACTGCTTGCCGGTTTATGCTTCTCGGCATACATCTTCCGTAATAATATTCTCGATTTAGTTTCTCCAATTGCAAGTAAACAGATAGCGGCTATTAACGGTAAAATGATAAATATAACGCTTGCCGATGGTACCAAAGTTTGGCTCAATGGCGGCAGTAAGCTAACCTATCCCGAAAAATTTCGTGGCGATAAAAGAGAGATCACACTTGTGGGTGAGGCATTTTTAGATGTAACTCATGACGCACAAAAATCATTCATTGTACATACTGGTGTAATCCGCACGCAGGTTTTGGGTACAAGTTTTAATGTAAAAGCCTATCCCGAGGATCGGGTTGTGAAAGTTGACGTTTTAAGCGGTAAAGTAGGTGTTATTGGTGCATCTAATAATGCAAAAAGATCGCAAACTATTTTTTTAACTCCTGCCGAGGAGGTGGTATTTAACACAGATAACAACCTGGCCGTTAAAAAAGTGATGGTTGATGTAAATGCGCTTACAGCCTGGAGAAACGGCGAACTGGTATTTAAAAATATGCCATTGCCCGAAGTGTTAAATACTATTGAACACCGCTTCAATGTAAAAATCAATGCCGATTTGAACTTGGTGAGATGTTCTATCTCGGCCAACTTCACCAATGTGTCCCTGGTAAATATCATGAAGATCATGTCAAAGCTGGTGAAAGGTAAAGCTATACAAGAGGGAACCGGCTATCGCCTGAGGGGTAAAGGCTGTTAAAATAAACCAATTTATAAAGTATATAATCAATTATTAACTAACCTAAATTAAAAAAGAATGATGACATAAATACATAAAAAAACCCTGATCAAAGGGATTTGAACAGGGCTGCTTAAAATGCCAGGTTAATAATAAGTGCAACGTTTCGAGGTCCAATTCAGAACAAAGCACTTTAATTTCAAACACTTTAATTATCTCAAATCTATGAATATATCTCTATTTTCAAATGGAGTAGTTCGTTATGTATTAATATTAATGAAATTTACCTCGCTCGCCTGCTTTGTTGTTTGCTTTATGTGCCTGTCGGCCGTTGCAAATGATTCATTTGGCCAGAAATTTTTAGAGGTATCGGTTACGCTAAAGTTTAAAAATGTAAAGCTTACTGATGCTCTTGATAAAATTTCGGCCGATAAACATATAAAATTTGCTTACGCGGATAATGTATTGAAGCCGGATTTCAGGGTGAGCTTGAATGCCAAAAATAAAAGCATCAAAGAGGTGCTTAATGAGGTCTTAACTCCATTTAACCTCAGCTACAAAATTATTGATGATGTAGTTGTTATTGATGAAAAAACCGAACCGGAAAGCAACCCCGGTGGTATACAGAATGCTCGGCCGGTTCCCATTAAAATAACGGGTAAGGTAACCGACGAAAGTAACCTGCCTTTCCCTGGTGTTGGTGTAAAAATAAAGGGAACCACAAACGGCACCATAACCAATATCGATGGAGTATTCACTTTGAATAATGTTGGCAGTGATGATATATTGGTATTCAGTTTTATAGGTTATACACCCAGGGAAGTGCCTGTAGATAATCAAACTACAATAAATATAAAGCTATCACCAGAGCGTACTTCCTTAAACGAAGTTGTTGTGGTTGGTTACGGTACACAAAAACGCGCTAATATCATTGGCGCAGTTGATCAAATCTCATCAAAAGCAATCGAGGGCAAGCCATCTATCAATTTAACCCAGGCTTTGCAGGGAACATCCCCCAATCTGATCATTCAGCAAAACAACTCCGAGCCAGGAGCCTATGCAAATATCAATATCCGTGGTGTAAGCACGTTAGGTAATAATAGCCCCCTGGTGGTAATTGACGGTATAACCGGAGGCGATATCAATTTGCTTAATCCGCAGGATATTGAAAGCGTATCCATACTGAAAGATGCGGGTAGTGCGGCCATTTACGGCTCGCGCTCTGCAAATGGTGTTATATTGGTTACTACTAAAAAAGGGAAGAAAAATTCAAATACGCAATTAACCTATAATGGGCAGGCCGGTGTGCAGGAACCTCATGTAGGTTATAAGCCGGTGCACAGTTATGAAAACGCCATCCTGAGGAACGAGGCTGTTGTGAACGCCGGTTTACAACCTATCTATAGCCCACAGGACATTCGCAATTTTCAGCAGCAGGGTGATAATCAATGGTTCCTGGATGCTATTTTGAAAAATGCTGTATTACAAAACCACAACCTGGCTTTAACTGGGGGGAATGCCACTTCATCGTACCTCGTATCGGCAGGGGTTACTGATCAGCGCAGCAATTTAGTAGGACCTGATTATGGTTTGCGTCGCTATAATTATCGTATTAATTTAAGTAGCGAGTATGGTAAGTTGAAGCTTACAAGTATTTTATCATATTCGCGCACCGAAATAAAGGAACACTCTTACAATACATCAACCTTAATAGTTGATGCCGGCAGAACACCCACTTATTACAAAATAAAAGATGACCAGGGCCGGTATTTGACCAATGATGTATTAACAGAGTTTAACCCACTGGGAATATTAGAAGCAGGTGGTTACCGCAAGCGGGACAACGATAATATTTTTGGCAATTTAAATGCCGAACTATCCGTAACTAAGGATTTTAAGTTGAAAGGTGTTTTTGGTGGTACGCTATTGGCAAATCACATGTTTGGGAGGGTAATAGAGGTTGATTATTTCCCTAAAGGAACTTATGGTGCAGATAGGAATACTGATGACGAGAATAATAAAAATCTATTCTTAAACACGCAGGTATTGGCACAGTATACCAAAACATTCAATAAATCGCATAATGTTGATGTACTGGTGGGCGTGGCCAATGAATCAACCACTAATCAAAGCAATTACCTGCATCTAAAATATACCGATCCTGAATTGGGTACGCCGGTAACGGGTACAATTATAGATCCATCATCATCAGCAACAAATAATAATACTACCGAAAGTAGTCTTAATTCTGTTTTTGGGCGCGCAACCTATAATTTTCAGAATAAAATTTATGGCGAGTTTGATTTCAGGATAGATGCTTCCTCAAAATTCAATACGCAAAACCGTAATGCTTTTTTCCCATCAGGATCTGTTGGTTACAGGCTTACCGAGGAAAACTTTATGCAGAACTATCGCGATAATTATGGCGATCTGAAATTAAGGGCGTCATACGGTATATTGGGCAACCAAAATGTTGGCGATTACCAATATCAGCGTACTTATGGGCCATTCCAGAATGCGTATGGATTTAATAACTCAGGTGTAGGTGGTACTGAGATCAAATTTGCCAATCCCGATATTCGTTGGGAGCGAGCTGCAACATTGAATATAGGTGTTGATGCCGGGTTCCTGAAAAATACATTGAATATTGCGGTTGATTATTTTAATAAAGAGACGAGAGATATTTTATTGCCACCAATAGTGCCTGGTGTTTATGGTGCCCAGGTACCTGATTATAACGCAGGTAAAGTTCAAAACCGCGGTTGGGAACTTACTGTAAATTACCGTTTATCCGGTAAAAACTTCAACCACTCTTTCTCCTTCAACGTAGCCGATACCAAAAACAAAGTATTATATCTTGAAGGTGGCGATCAGATAAAATCCTACGATGAATTGCAGTTGATTAATAAAGTTGGTTTGCCAATTGGCTCATATGTTGGGTTAAAACGCGATGGCTATTTCCAAAACCTGAATGATATTGTTAACGGGCCAAAACCTGCCGGTTTAACTGTTTCGCCGGGTGATAACCGTTACGTGGATGTTAATAAGGATGGCGTAATTGACGATAACGACAGGTTTGTTTTAGGTAACGGTTTCCCCCGTTTAACTTTTGGGTTTACCTATAATGTCACATACAAAAATTTCGATTTTAACCTGTTTATGCAGGGGGTAGGTAAACGCAGCATGTTTGTACGTGGCGAGCAGGTGGAACCATTCCACTTTAATTACTCCCAGGTGATCTATCAGCACCAGCTGGACTACTGGACTCCTCAAAATCCTGATGCCCGTTATCCGCGCCTTGCCGCGGCAGGCAGCCAGTCGAATACCAATAACTTCAGGCGGGGATCTGATATGTACATTTTTGACGGTTCATACCTGCGCGTTAAAAACGTGACTTTGGGATATTCATTACCCCAAAGTGTTGCCAAAGCAATAGGTATGCATAAGATTAGGGCTTATGTGTCAGGTCAAAATATTCTCACTTTCTCAGGTATGAAATTCCTTGACCCTGAATCAACTGAGCTTACTAGTAACGCCAATGTACCGCAAGGTGGCGGTGCTAATAGCGGCAGGTCTTACCCTACGCCGATATATTACGGGTTTGGTATTGATGTAACATTATAATTTATTATACATGAAGAAATTAAAAACATATAGAACCGTGTTTTTTATGGCCCTGGTAACTGTTATAGTTTCGGCCTGTAAAAAACTCGATCTGGCACCTGTAAATAAGTTTACCGATGCCAATTTCTGGACAACCACAGCAAAAGCGAGCAGCGTATTAAATACAGCCTATTCACAAATGTTCCGCAGTGATTATTTCTTTTATAACGAGGGAGCATCAGATAATGCTTACAATGGTAGGGGAGATGCCAATGGAGTAGCATCGCTTGCCGCAGGAACATATGACGCATCTCTTGGCCGCATAAAAGAGGAGTGGGGTTATCATTATACTGGCATAAAAACCTGTAATATATTCCTGGAGAATGTTGATAAGGTAACCGCTATGGATGCGGGACTTAAAAGCAGGATGAAAGCCGAGGCTCGGTTTATTCGTGCTTACCATTACTTTCAGTTGGCTACCTGGTTTGGTGATGTGCCTTTGTTTGATAAGGATATATCCATAAGCGATTCAAAGACGATTGCCCGCACACCAAAAGCGCAGGTAATTGATTTTGTGTTAAAAGAACTTGATGACGCTGCTGCTACACTACCTGTTAACACTGCATATGCCGCTGCGGATAGAGGGCGTATTACAAAGGGGGCCGCCATTGCACTAAAAGCAAGGGTATACCTTTACGATAGCCGTTGGCAGGATGTTGCAAATACCTGCGAAAAACTGATCAACGATAATACCAATGGTACTTACAGCCTGTTTCCATCATACGAGGGATTGTTTTTGCCAGAAAACGAGTATAACAGTGAAGTTATTTTTGACCTGGAGTTTGTACCACTTATTAAAACATACAGCCAGTTTTTTGACTTTGCACCATTGGCTGTTGGTGCCCGCTTAAATGCGCTTGCACCAACCCAAGAACTGGTTGATAGTTACCTGATGACCAATGGGAAAAAGATAGGGGATTCAGGATCTGGGTATAACGAAGACAATCCATACGTAAATCGCGATCCGAGGATGACCAATACGGTGGTTTACAATTTATATCGTTGGAAAAAGCCTGATAACTCGATACAGACAATCTATACCAAGCCGGGATCCGATCCTGGAACAGATAAATTGGATGAGTACGCACCAGGTAAAGTAAGCTCGCCAACAGGTTATTACATCCGCAAATATTACGACCCTACATCTGCCGTAAATTTCCAGTCGGGTTTAAATTTGATTCTGATCCGTTATGCCGATGTGCTGCTGATGTACGCCGAGGCTAAAAATGAACTTGGCCAGCTTGATGCCGGCGTATGGGATAAAACCATAAAACCAATCCGCTCACGGGCCGGATTTACTGATCCTGCTGCGCTCAACTTTAGTGGTGCTGCCCAGGCCGATTTACGCAACACCGTTCGTAATGAGCGTCGTGTTGAACTGGCAATGGAAGGACTGCGCATATTTGATATCCGCCGATGGAAAACCGCCGAAGTAGTATTGAATGGCTGGGCACATGGTGCAAGATTTGGTCCGCTGTCTGTAGATAACGGATACATAAGAGCCAACCTGCGCAGCTTTGATAAAAGCAAAGCTTATTTGTGGCCTGTTCCGCGCGATGAGCGAGCCGTTGATCCAAATCTTACGCAAAATCCGGGTTGGTAGTTCAATAATTATTTATAAAAACTTATAATCAATTAAGATCATGAAAAAAATTACTTTCTGCCTGATGGCGGGCATATTGGCACTAATAATTGTATCGGGTTGCAAAAAAGATAAAACCCTTCAACATACACAGGTATCGGCAGTAAATAACTTTTTTGCCCCGGCCGATAACAAATTCCTGAAACTTGAACCGGCTTCTGGTTCGGCATCATTTGAATGGGAGCAGGCACAAGCCGAAGATAACGGGCTTGTGATGTACGAAGTTGCTTTTGATAAAGCTGCGGGGGATTTTTCAAAGCCGATATACACCATGCCATCAGATGGTAATGGCTTGTATAATAAACTAACGATCTCATTTAAAGATCTGAACAAAATTGCGGACCTGGCAGGTATTCAACCACAAGAAACCGGTAAAATAAAATGGACGGTAATGTCGTCTAAAGGTATTAACGTTAAAAAAAGCAGCCTGTCGCGCACTATTGAGGTGCAGCGTGCCGCCGGGTTCAGCGAAATTCCTGCCGATCTGTATTTAACAGGAACGGCTACCGAAGGCGGGGACGACCTGAGCAAAGCAGTGCATTTAAAACAAACATCAACCGGTGTTTTTGAAGCATATACCTCTTTAAAGGCCGGAGTATACCATTTTGCAGAGCGCAATACAGGTACCCCTGCAACTTACTCAAATGACGGTGTTAAATTGTTAAAGGACGGCAGCACTACAGTTACAGGCGATACAAAAGTTGAGAAAATAGTGGTTGACTTCACAACCGCTTCAACATCAATGACACAAATAGTATCAGTAGGTTTATGGTTTGCTGCCGATAATAAAATCTGGTTTAATTTGCCATACGTTGGTAACAGTAGTTGGGAAATTGACAATGCATCCATAGTTTTCCACCAGGAATCATGGGGCAGAGATGAGCGGTACAAGTTTATGTATACCCTTAAAGATGCGGCCGGTGTAACTTCAACGCAGTATTATGGAAGCACCAATTCAGATAATAATGCAGCTACCTCAACCACCGCAGCTTCATATTATTTTATGGTGCCGGTTAACAATTCACAGTATGATTACTGCTTTAAATTTAATCACGCTGCCGATAATGGTAAAGCCGATATTAAGGTTATCTGGAGTGCGGATGTACCTGCGTATACCCATTTAGTTACCGTTAAGTAATAAATAAATTTATCAGTTGTGTGCCGGTAGTAATCGGCACACAATTTAAAACACAATTTATGAAGATCACAACTCACTATATAAAGAGCATGGCATGCGCGGCATTAATTCCGCTGATGCTTACCTCGTGTTTAAAGGATAAGCCTTTTCCCCTTTACCCCAATAAGCAAACTGCAACGGTTGATTATAAGTATGCCGCAACCGCCGATTCATTACAGGATAAAACATACAGTACCTATTTATCATCAAACGGGAACTATTTTGTACAGGATAACGCTGGGAACACCAACTATAACTACTGGCCCCAGGCGCATACTCTTGATGTTTTTACCGATGCTTATTTGAGAACCAAAAATGAGGTTTACAAACAACGGATGAAATCGTTACTTAACGGTACGCGCGTTACTAACGGTAATAAATATCAAAACGAATATTATGATGATATGGAATGGCTTGCCCTGGCAAGCCTCCGCGCTTACGAAGCCACAAATGATAACGACTACCTGGATGCGGCTAACACATTATGGACCGATATTAAAACCGGCCAAAACAATAACCAGGGTGGTGGCATAGCCTGGCGTAAATCGCAGCTGGATTATAAAAATACACCTGCCAATGCGCCGGCTGTCATATTTGCCTGCCGCCTTTATGCCTTAAAAAAGAACGACGCGGATCTTACTTTAGCCAAAAATATTTACACCTGGCTCAATGCTACTTTGGTTGATCCGGCAAGTGGTATCATCTGGGATGGTATAAATGGCAATCACGATGGGCTAATCAGCAAAAATAAATTTACCTATAACCAAGGTGTTTACATTGGCGCCGCGCTGGCGCTTTATAAGGTAACTAATAATGCCGATTACCTTGCCGATGCCGTACGTAATGCAACTGCTACTATTAATGATACTGATATATCTCCCGGTGGGTTACTAAAATCAGAAGGGCAGGGCGATGGCGGTTTGTTTAAAGGGATCCTGGTTAGGTACCTTACTTTATTAATTGAAGAACCCGCCGTTAGTACAGCTGATCGCGATGCTTATGTTAAATTTTTGAAATATAACGCGCAAACATTATATACCAAGGGCATTAGTCGCCCAGCGCTTTTTGTAAGTCCTGATTGGAAAAGTCTGCCGTCGGGAACTACCGACCTTACCACCCAATTAAGCGGTGTAATGATGATAGAAGCCGCAGCTGTTTTAAAAGCCGACGGTAAATTTTAAATTTGGAATATCTTCCGGGGTTTGCATCCTCCCGGAAGATATTTAACTGATCCTATACCTGCTATGAAAAACACCACACTAACTTTAATTATCTGCCTTTCCATTATTTTAAATGCTGGGGCCCAAACTGCTACCGATTACAAAAGCCGTATCGCCATCATCAGTAAAAATATCTATGATAAGTTTTACGACAAAAAAAGCGGCCTATATTTGGAAACAAATGATTCATTAGCCAATAGAGGAAATCATTCGTTTTTGTGGCCATTGTGCGCATTAGTGCAGGCCGCAAATGAAATGGAAGCAGGCCAACCCTCAAAAAATTATATAGCCCCGGTTATGAAGGCTATTGATCAGTATTATTCTGCTAAACCACCTGTGCCCGGTTACCAGGCTATGGTAACTAAAGAAAAAATTGATTCCCGTTTTTACGATGATAATGAATGGGTTGCTATCGCTTTAATGGATGCTTACGCCCGTAATCATAAAAAGGAATATCTTAATAAATCCGAAATGATATACCGTTTCCTGTTATCTGGTCATGATAACGTTGGCGGTGGCGGCTTTTATTGGGTTGAGGGAAACAAAAAGGGAAAGAACACCTGTTCAAATGGCCCGGCGGTATTGGTTGCCTTGCAATTATACCAGGCTACCCATAAAAAAGCTTACCTGGATACCGCAATTGTTACTTACAACTGGACAAAGCAACACTTGTTGTCGCCTAATGGAGTTTATTATGACGCCATAAGAGTGCCGTCTATGAGGGTTGACTCTGCTTATTATACTTATAATGCTGGGACGATGCTACAATCAGGAGTTATATTATATAACATAACCAAAGATAAAAAGTATCTTAACGATGCACATGGTGTAGCCAAAGCCGCCGAAAAGCATTTTTACAAAAATGGGAGATTACCCGGTAACTATTGGTTTAATGCAGTATTACTGCGAGGCTATATTGAACTGTATAAGGTTGATAAAAATAAGGCTCAGCTACAGTTTATGATTGATGATGCTAACCGCACCTGGGCCGAAGAAAAGGACGATCAAAACTTATTAGGTCCCAAAAAAGCAAAAGCGTTAATTGACCAGGCTGCTATGCTGGAGATATATTCAAGGCTGGATAACCTGAAGCTTTAAATTAGTTTGTGGGGAATAGGTTCATTTTCGACGAAAAATGGACCTATTTTAATTTTACCTCCATTTTGTTTTTTTAGGATTTTTTACTGTCTTTCAATTCTCTTACCTCCTGTTGTAATATAGTCACCTCGCCCTCAAGAACTTTCAGCCTTATTTCGTTGACACGATTTTGAGTTTCCTGGGTAGACCGAACATCTTTTATATCGCCCTTTAGCTGGAAATAAGTAGTCATAACAGATACAACAATACTTATTGTACTAATGATTGTTACCGTAATATTCTTAAGGGTAATGCCCCTTATTTCGTGTTGTTCAAGCGTTGTCATAGCTGTTTAAATAAGTTACTTTCCTTGTTTCGGCGTTTTGTTAAAGTATCATAAACTACTTTTTTACCGGTATGCGGATCTGTGATCTTATTCCAGGCAGAAAAGCAGTCAGCTGCAGCGGCATAATCTTTAACATTGAGCTTTTTTAATAAGGTAGATTGTTTTAATGCACCGGTGCCTTCATTGTAAGTAAAGGATACCAGCGCATCGAATTGATTTTGAGTAAGCGGCACCAGTACAAATTTGTTTACTGCGGTTTCGTACTGGCTAAGAGTGATGCTAAAAAGCTCATTTGCCTGTTTTTTGTCAATCGGCTTGTCGGTAGCCTTTACAGTATTACCATCAGCATAACTGGTAGATCCGTATCCAATTGTCCAAATACCGGCTACGTCTTTGTATGGGTGTAGTACTAAACCTTCAAACTCTTTAATCAGTTTAGCCCCGTTATTACTTAGTTTCATTGGAGCTTGTATTACCAGGTTCAGTTTGTTTTACCGCAAACTGGGCAACAGCGGCAACGGTAGTGCCAACCATAGCCATTACGGCTGTGATGGCTACGGGTATAATTCCAATTCCTGTTAATGAAATTGAAAGCGTTACCAATCCTGCACCTAAAATTTGTGCTTTCTTAAAAAATGAGGGCGTATCACTGGTGATACGTTGCCATAACGTGTATTTTTTTTCCATGATTTTTATTTTTTTAGCGGTATGAGCCTGGGGGATGGGCTATACCTTGTTTTGGTGATTTTTGATGTTTGGGGGCGGGTGTATAAAAAGAAGTTACATATACGCAAGGCTATACGGTGGTTGTTCTCTTTGGCTGTAATCACATAAAGTTATTGAAATGATTATAAGTAAGTAATATTAGTCCTATGTAGTCATAGAGATCAATTAGCGGTATATTATACGCTTTGTTTATATTTGGTCAGTTACAATAACAATTGATTTTTATGCTAAAAGAATTTTTGAAAAAAACTTTTTTTTACTACCTGTGGAATAAATACCGAATGAAAACCAGTAAAAATTCAAAAACACCTAGCACAGACTTTCTTATCGAAGAATGGGTCAAAAATGGTCGGCCAGTACCGCCACCACCACCCGTAAAACAGTCTACTATAAAAGACTACGCGAGGCTTCATGGAACGACCATTTTTGTTGAAACAGGTACATTTTTAGGCGACACGACTACCGCCTGCTTAGATAGTTTTGAACGCTTAATAACCATTGAACTTGACGAACAACTTTTTAACAATGCGATAGCTAAATTTAGCCAGCACAAAAAGGTATCTGTCTATCGGGGAGATAGCGGAAATGTGTTAGCAGAGGTATTAACGGGTATTTCAAAGCCTACATTATTCTGGTTAGATGGGCATTATTCAGAGGGCTTCACCGCTAAAGGTAGTCTCAATACCCCTCTCTTAAACGAACTTAAACATATTTTTGCGCATCCAATAAAAAACCATACAATATTAATAGATGACGCAAGGTGCTTTACAGGTGAGGATGACTATCCTACTGTCGATTATCTTAGAAAATTCGTACACAAACATGATGAAAATTTGATATTTTCTGTTGACGATGATATAATACGCATTCATTCAAATATGTCGTCTGATTTACACCATATCGGTAACAGTATTTACTCATCAACTGTTCGACCGGAAAGTTTATTAGGTCATCATATAGAAGTACGAGAGGGTACTTCTATAGATCAATTTAGCAAAATAGGAAGCTACGTATACATTGGGAATCGGTGCGTTGTAACTAAGGCAAATATTGGCCGGTATTGTAGTATAGCTGATAATGTAACGATTGGGCCAGGTGAGCATAATTTAAACGCCTTTTCAACGAGCGCAATCTTCTACGAAGATATACTACATGAGTTAACAAAAGGGGCTTGTGAGATCGGAAATGATGTTTGGATAGGTGTTGATAGTATCATCAAAAGAGGTGTAAAAATTGGCAATGGTGCGATAATCGGAGCAAATTCCGTGGTTACAAAAGATGTCCCGCCCTTTGCGATAGTCGTTGGTAGTCCTGCTAGAATTTTAAGGTTTAGATTTGACCAAAGTCAAACAGATAAACTAACGACCTCAAACTGGTGGAATCTTGACGCGGATTTAGCCGGAAAGCTACTTAAAGACTTAGGAAGAGGTGTTTTTAATTAAACAGCCCTTCCTAATGCAGTTTGAAATGCTTGAACTATCGTATAATGTGCTGCCTCTTCATCTGCTGTTAACCCCAGCCCGATTGCCGCATAAGCACAATTACGACTTGATGGGTAGTTTGGCGATCCGGCATTATTAGCTGCACCTATGTATAGGTTGTTAGCTACTGGAAAACCAACCGCCGATAATGTATCTCGGACTAGAACACCGTTTTTGTAAAGGCTTCTTTGAGTAGGTGAATTTCTTGATACTGTAAACAACCCAGTTGCTGTATATGTTTCAGGCGTTCCTCCACCATCGGAATCACTCACACTACTGTAACTATTACTACCTAATTTTATACCTAACCAATTAGTGCGTAAAGCATATAAACCAATATCAATACCTTCGCTTGCTGGTGTTGCTGTTCTTGAGTAATAATGTAGTGATGCATTTTCACCAATAAACAAAGCAATACTATGTTTGTAATTAGTATCTGCGTATGAGCCAGAAACCCAGGTGACCCCATTGGCGTCGTGTGTTGGTACACCATTAAATAACTGTCTGTAAGCTGCATCCGTATCAAGCGGATTTCTTAAGTTTAACTTATGGGCTACTGGTGTACCACCTACATAAGGATATATTACAGGGATTTTGTGCCATAATTTGGCAGCTACCATTGAACTTACAAAAGTGTTTATCGCTGAAATCTGTGTACTATCGGTAATTCCGGCTGCTGCAATAAAGTTGGCAGCGTAGTCAACCGGGACAAACGGAATGGGGGCGGTTGCATTTAGTGTGGTAATTGTAGATGCAACAGCAATAGCCAGCATATCGGCACCCGCATCAGCAAGGTGAACTCCATACAAACCATCAGTATCCGGCCTCGCAAAATATGTACCGTTATCAGGTGCATCGTCAGCAAAAATTTCCGGTGAACCACTTAGGTCAACAACTGCATCGGCAAAGTTGCTATAATTAGCATTTAACCATGTATTAAAATTGTTCCGTCTGGTAATGTTGATATAGCTTACAGATGCTGCATAGCTATCCTTTCTACTCAAAACGGGGACAATAATAACCTTAACCCCTGCTGCTTTTATAGGTGTGCAATAATCTGCTAACGCTGTTCTGAAAGCAACATCAGTATCTAAAACAAGATCATTGGCACCCCAAAAAACAATACAATAAGTATCTGTATAATTTTCTCTGTCAACAATTGAAACAGTGGTTGCCTGATCGTGTGAGGCTCCGAAAATTGCAGTTTCACCAGGATATCCGCCATAAAATGGTGTTACGTCGATACCTGTTAATTTACTTATCGTTTTAACAGGATACGAATTAGGACCGAAATACACGCCGGTTGCAGATGTTCCCGTTCCTGTTGTACCTATACCACAAGTAAGGCTATCACCCCTAAAAATAATTTGATAATTACGGATTGCTGGGGTACTAAATGCAACGGTATTTAATAGTGCAGAACTTTCCGGGTTAATTCCCAATGATTTTACGCGTACTTTTAAGCCGCCAATAGGGATAGCCACATTTAAACCGTTGTGGATAGTGTATGTACCATCGCCGTGGTTGGTGCTATTGGCTGTTGTACAGTCTATCCATGCGCCGCCGTTTATTTGGTATTCGTGATCTGTTAATGGTCGTTTCATTATGCTTCACCTCCTGTATAAGTAAATGTATTCGCAACATCATCCACTACGCCACTTGTAGGCGGTTCAGGAGTTACTGCGTTTGGTAATTTATATCTCAACTCCCCCTCCGCCGTTTTGTAAAGCGTATATGCAGCTATACCTCCTGCGAGGGCTGCCGCTTCGTCGGCGTACGTGGGCGCGGCCTGGATGTATGCTGTCATATTGAAGCTACTACCGGCCAGTTCATTTATCTGGGATTGCAGATTATTGTCGGCCGAGGTTCTTAAACTGGCTTCGTTTGCAATGGCTTCCTCATCCGTGTTATCCAGCGAGAATCCGACCGGCCATACGCCGGCTATTTTCGGCCCAAAAAAGTAATAGGTGGATGTATTAATGTAATAATCCCCATCGGTACCTGTATATAAATTTGATGGGTTGCCTGCGCCGCTTAGGATGGTTTTTCCATTAATACCGGCCGGACCTGTTACGCCTGGTGGCCCTGTTGCGCCCGCCGGTCCTGTTTGCATCGAGAAGGCCTGGCTCCATACACCTGCCGATTTTTTGTAGAAAATGCCACTTAATGTGTTGATGTAAGTATCATTGTTTTTTCCTGTAATCGAACCTGGATTGGCAGTGCCATACAAAACTGTTCCGTCTGAAGCGTTCCCTTGGGGGAAAGTGTAAACTACTGTCCAAACGGCGGAGATTTTTTGTGCTATAGAACCGGCAGCTGTATTGATAAAAACGTCGCCATTTTTACCCGATATGTTCTGGGGAAGGGTAGCTCCAAAGGAAATACTGGCACCCACGGGTAATTCCGACCCGATAAACTGTAGCAGTGTGCTAAAAGCAAATTGATAATCGGTGCCACTTTTTACCAGGATGGAATTGTCGGTTGCGCTGATTAGGGATGCTACAGGTAAATCGCTTATTTTTTTATCTGTCGCCATCAGTTTAAAAATTCGGTTATGGTTAAATTGTAATTATTGTAGCTGCCAGGATAATTGAAGTCTGTTTTATCAATTCCCCTGATGCGCGGACCCGCCTGCCTGCTGCTTTTGTTTTTGGCATTATATCGCCACAGCGGAAAATCCTCTTTATTATCCCACAGAAACTTTTCAACGTCGTTTGCATAGGCGTTGGCTACGCTTCGTTGTTGTTGCACCAATTTTACAATTTCGGGAGATGAAAGCGGATCGCCATTTTCATGGCGTTTAATCACCGGGCCGGTAGCTGTGTAATGTACCGCGTCGTTTTCAATAAAGCGGGCAAAAGTGAAGTAAACCATGGTTGGCGCCAGGCCTTCATACAGCACAATATGTCCGTATTGGTCCAGGTATTCGGTGCCGTTTATCAAATCTTTATAGGCTTGCGGTGCATCGTCTTTTAAGGTGCCATCATCATTAAAATGGGATAAAATATCGTAATACAACGAATGGCCTAAAAATGGTTTCAGATCAAGTTCCTGTGCTTTTTTAATAAATACCTTCAGGCGTTCGGGTTTAATGTTTATAGCAATATCCTCAAATTGCTGAAATGTAGTTTGGTTAATGAGATAGATCATAGCGTGATTTCTTAGCCCCCTCTAAATCTCCCCCAGTAGGGGAGACTTTTGGATGGCGGGTAATTGAAAAGTTTTTAAGCGTTCCTTTTGGGGAGGGTTTAGGGGAGCTGGCCTTTAGCTACACATTGCTTCTGCCTCTGCCTGTTTAAAGCCGTAGGCGTAAATCAGGGTGGCTATTTTGTTTTTCAACGGAATGGCCGAAGCAAGCAGTTCGTTGATGCTCTTGCCCGCTTTTATACCTGCATTATCGTCGGCAGCTATGGCTGGCACGGTTACAATATTCCAATTCGCAGATGGGTTAACAGTGGTATAAAAGTGACTAAATATTTCGGCCAGGGTTTCAGAAAGCTCCAATCTGTCGGGGGCCGTATTGTCATTAAACTCAATGATTGCCTGTTTCTTTTCGCCGCCATTGCTTAAGCCAGATGATTTTTCGGCATTGATGAGTTCCTTTGGTACCGAAAACCCTTTGATGATGCGCGCCTCGACGGATCTTTCTGTTGTTTCAAATAATTTATCGTTGTTTTGAATAGGGTAGGCTTTAAATTCCGGCTTGGAGTTTTCGTCCTCGTACTCAATTACAATAATTTTTTGAGCGCTTTTGGCTCCCTGGAAAGCCCCAAGATCTTTCTCCAATTGCGATGGTGTATTTACACCGGCAAATTCATCCGCTTCGGGCCTGCTATTGTCAGCTTCTTCGCGGCGGGCCTGCATAAACAACATGGTTGATGGTAAAAAGCCAGTGGTTACTTCCCGGTTATTAAATATTTTAATGCCCGCTTCTGTTTCAAAGTCTTCCCAAACAGAATCTGCTTCAATTAAAGGGTAGTCGTCAACTTCGGGATTAAAGTATAATAACTGGCCCTTGTATTGATCCCATCCGCCGGCGTCGGTAGCCTGTTGCTGAATTACTGCAGAATCAGGATTGTATTTATCCAAAAAAGTGATCTTGCTGCGCATAATATTCTTCCAGGTTTTGCGCCCCCAGTCGTTATAAACCGCAAATTTATCAGCTGTACCCGGGCAGTCGGTATCTCCCATCCGGATGTCTTCAAACTTTACGTAGTTAACAGATGCTATTTTAAAATTGGCATTATAGTTTACGTGGATACCAAAACCGGTGAACAGCGCCTTATCGGTAGCCAAAGCTTTTAATAGCCTTGCTAAGGTTAAACCTTTGGCATTTATCACTTGCTTACCCAGGTCTTGTGCCTCGAAACCGTTACCTGCAATGAATTTTGCTCGCTTGTTCCAGCAATCTTTTGCGGTGGGCGAGCCGGCCACCAATTCCAGCATGCGTTGCGGGTAAGCGTTATCGAGATCGTAATTAAGGATGCCGTATGTTTGGTTGGGCCTTACCAATATTCTTCGCTCAATTTGGGGAAGGTAGGTTTTCATGTTAATTATTGGATTATTGAGTTATTGAATTATTGATTGATAAGACTTTTTAATTATTGAATTATTGAGTTAATGAATTATTGAATTAAGAGGGTTAGGTTTTGAATTGAGTTATTGAATTAATAACAAGTGATTCAATAATGCAGTCAATCAATAATTCAATAATTATTCATTACGCCGCTACCAGTGCCTCAATGGCGGTAATGGTACTGGTATATGTTGCCGGGCCAGATTCGGCCGAAATAGAGATAGCACGTGGAGGGTAAGGCTCTTTTAGCTTATCGGGGTTGGTTAATTTTAGTTTGTAACCACCATCCAATGTTTCATCAGCGGCATTGCGTTCTGCATCGGTAAGGATCAATCCGTTTACGGCGCCAAATAGTTCAATTGCCGAGTCGCTTGATTTGTAGTTGTTAACCGCTATTGCACGTAACCTGCCATAGCCCATCGCCATTAGCTGCGCTTTAACATCAACAGATAATCCAGCTATATTAAAGTCGATCTCTTCAGTAAAGCGTGGTCCAACCTGCGTTTTAGCCAGTTTAGACATGGTATTGAAACTATTATTGGTGCCTTCAAATTTATAGATCTTAGCACTGCCTACAGCCGCTAAACCGGTTATGATCAGTGGATTGGTAACATCATAGGTTAATGTGATATCATCCTGGTTAAAAATGTAGATCACATCTTCGATCCCCGATGTTACAGGCTCATCTGTACCCAGTTTAAAGCCCGCGTTTATTTTATTGTAAATTGACATGAATTAATTAGTGATTTGGTGAATTATTGAATGAGTGATTTTTAGTATCAAGTAGTTAGTATCAAGTATCAAGAGGGGGTGGTTTATTGGCAAGAGTTACTCATCAGATTACCAGATAATAAAATCTTGCTACTTGATACTAATTACCTGCTACTGCGAAGCGCTTAGGCGCTTAAGTAAAACAGTTCGTTGGCAAATTTGAAGTTCACGGCTGCTTTCATGCGGGCTTTCATGCGTACTACGTTATCGTTGGTATAAGGCTTCATGTAAACTGTGGATAGTTCAGAAGCATCACCTAATAAATCGACCCCTAAGAACAGGTTTGATGAGCGTGCACCAAGAATGGTGTTAGCCTGCCAGTGGTTCATGATCTGCAAGGGGATACCCAGGTAATCCATCTTTTTCATGTCGGTAAAGGCGTTGATAACGTTCAGTGCTTTATTAGCCTGTGCCTGTGCATAAGCATAACCCACATGTAACGGAATCTGCAGGTTAAAATCTTCCTGGATACGGTCGGCTGGATCAAGCTGGGCATAAACGCTGCCCAATACCTGCAACACATTGCTTACGTTAATGTAGCTGATGGTTGAGGCTGTTGATGTACCTGTAAAAGTAGCAGGTCTACGGCTGTTAACCTCGTTATAATTACGCACCAGTTTAAACGACGTGGAGCTCAGCACCTGGATAAAGTATGATTGACCCTGTACATCAATGCCCGGCGTGCTATTGGTTGTATCTTTGCTTGTGCCGGTTACTGCGGTCACCGTTACCACATCGCCATCAGCTAAGGTAGAGGTGTCTGATACTGTTACCACACCCGAAGCATTAATAGCGGTAGCGCTCATAGATGTTGTTGGTTTGCCTAAACCTACCTTGTATACACCCGATGCTGCTGCGATAGTTGGCAATAAACCAGGGAATGCGGCGCTGAATGTAGCCTCTTTGGTTGAGCCTTTACCCAACCAGTACAAACGCTCGTTGGCTACCTGTATCTTGGTTAAATAACGCTGAACCATAAAATCAGATAGGTCTACAATGCCTTCGTAATCCATAAACGCGCCTGGTTTAAGGGATTGTGCTTCCCAGCTTTGAGCCAGCTTATCCCATTGTTCCTGTACCATTATGAAACTCAAAAATGCGATCGGTTTTATTATAATTTTTTACAGCAGATTTTAATGCGGTAGAATTATTGTAAATGCTGAGTGCATCGCGCAGGGCACCAGCTTTTAGGTTTGGAATATCCTGGCCTACTATGGTAATTACAAGCTTGGCGGTTTGGCAAGCCAGGCAAAGCAGCACCTGGGTAATGGCGTAGGTTTTTCCAGAACTTGTGCCGCCCTGGTTTACCGTTATATGTGTTTCTGTGTGGTAGTTTTGCCCAAAGAGTATCGAAACTTCAAATTTTGGTGCATCAGGTATCAGGTCATTAGTCATCCTTTTGGTAATTAGGCATTAATAGAGGAGATAGGGGAGAGGTTGTTAAATTTTGACCTCTTTTTCGTTTCGGGCTGTATCTGGGCCTGTATTGGTTATTTCAACTTTAAGGGTGTTATTACTTTTATCGGGTGGTGAATTTGGTTCTGATTTATCATTCCAACCCATGCTTTTCAAAGCAAATATGGCCCCGGTAGGTTTTTCAAAAAGTTTAGCTTCATAGGAGGCTTCAATGCGCAGCCTGCCACGTTTAAGTAATTTTGGGTGTTTGCCATTCTGTTCATAATCTTCAAATTCCTGCATACTATTGAATCCCAGAAATAGGGCCAGTCCGCAAAAAGTTGGTGGCGCAGGTTCCCGGTCCCAAACTTTGTTTTCGGTTTGTTCTTTTTTATCAGTTGCAGGTTTTTGTTCAAGATGATATTCACCCTCGATGTATAAAAAATATTCGTCGATGAGTCTCGCCAGCTCGCTGGCTGTTTTAAAGGTGTAGGAATAGGTTTTCATTATGTTTAAAATGCCGATTGGCATAAAGTAGAATCAAAAGTAGGGAATATATTTGATATATGCTAATTTTTTTGGTAAAATATGCGCGCTAATTGTTAATGGTCAGCACCATGCTACTCCGTAAAACAGTTAGCTGGTTTGAACCATTGCAGGTTAAAGAATTTAGAGTGCATCAAAACAAGCTGATGCTTTCAGTATGAATTTCATCCTGAAAGGTACAAAGATCCTTCGATTGCAAAATGTGTGAATACCATTACTAATCAGTTACATAATTTGATTATCTTTAATATACAATATATTAACCAATTAGGAGGTGGTTTGATATGAGAAATCAAAATTCGTTTCCTGTAATCATGTTTTTTCTAATTTTGGGTCTTGGTATTGTATGGGCAAGGATGGCATATGATGCTTCGAGTGCCGCAACAAGCACCATCATTATGGTAAGCGCCTTTGTGGTTGCTTTGCTAATTTCTCTTGCTATCAAGATTGCTAATCCCTGGGAAAGGGGTGTGGTTTTACGCCTGGGGCGTTTTCAATCGCTCAGGGGGCCAGGGCTGTTTTTCATTATCCCCATTCTGGATACCATACCCTACTGGATTGATACCCGGGTAATCACGACATCGTTTAAGGCTGAAAAAACACTTACCAAAGACACGGTACCGGTTGATGTGGTTGCCGTATTATTTTGGAAGGTGCTTGACCCCAAAAAAGCTGCCCTCGAAGTTGCGGACTATATGGGGGCAATTAGTTGGGCCTCGCAAACTGCATTGCGCGATGTTATCGGAAAGACCATGTTATCGGACATGCTTGAAGGACGGGAGAAAATTAGTGGCATACTGCAAAAGATTATTGATGAACGTACAGAGCCATGGGGTATCAATGTAAACTCTGTGGAGATCAAAGACGTTTTGATCCCCGGCGCACTGGAGAACGCCATGTCTATGCAGGCACAGGCAGAAAGAGAACGGCAGGCCAGGGTAATTTTGGGAGACTCTGAGAAACAGGTAGCCGAAAAATTTGGAGAAGCAGCCCTAACTTACGCAGACAACCCGGTGGCATTACATTTAAGGGCAATGAACATGCTTTACGAAGGTTTGAAACAAAACTCTACTATTGTAATTGTACCCAGTTCGGCAATTGATACGATGCAACTTGGCAGTATGGCAGGATTAACGGCACTGACTATGGGTATTGGCCAGGAAAAAGCAAACAAAGATAAGACTGCCGGTAAAAAATAAAAGGCAGTTGGCTAACAACGATTTAATATTCGGTATGATTAGTCATGCAGGCGAAGATCTATGATGAATTTAGTAATTATTTTCTTTTTAAAAAGAAAATAATTACATTTGTGTATGAGCAAATCAATTAAAAGGCAGGCAGTAGCAACCGTGGCAGGGCAAACTGCTTCAAGGGCGTATGTGGTTCATGAAAATGCATCAACATTTATTGTGAATAATCTTTTGGTACCTTATGAAACTTATTTTAAATCGCCGCTGGCTAAGTTGGGGGCTATAAAGCAGGGATTGCGTTCTGCCGCTATTACCGATTTAATACAAGTTACCGGAGCTACCCAAATTGATATTGCCAAATGGCTTGATATTACCGAACCAACACTGCGTAAACATATCCAAAGTTCGCGCGAGTTAAACCAGGGGCTTAGTGAGCACATTATTCAGCTTTTTGAACTTTTTGATAAAGGGTTGGATACCTTTGGCTCTCTGGATGAGTTTAAAAGCTGGCTTAAGCACTATAATCCCGGCATTGATGCCATCCCCTTTGATTTGCTTGATACCCTTACCGGCATCAGTATTGTATTAACTCAGCTTATTCGTATCGATTACGGAGTTTTGGCTTAATAATGGAGAGTGGTTGATTGTGTGAGTGGAGAGTGGTTTAATTGCTCGCCCATTTTTAGCACTATCATAACTTGCAAACCAACTAAAGCGAAAATTAATAAAAATCACAAATTCAACCAATCACTAAATCACTAATTAATTTGCGCGTTTACCGTATCAGTCAAACCAAGTATAGTCATGACCGCAAGGGATCCGGAATAGATGGCCGATGGAATTCGCTTGGGCAATATGTAATTTATACGGGCGGATCCCTGGCGCTTTCCTGTCTCGAAAAACTGGTACATTCAGTGGGAACATCTTTATATAGTGGTAATTTTTCGGTTGTAATTATCGAAATTCCAGGTAATCTGCCAATTACCGAAATTACTACGAAGCAACTTATAAAACTTGACGCAAACTGGCATAAGGTAATCAATTACCCCATTACCCAGCAGCTGGGTGATAATTGGCTTGCCAAAATGGAAACCGCGGTTTTAAAAGTGCCATCGGCCATTATCGACCTGGAGTATAATTACCTGCTTAACCCGGCACATCCTGATTTTGATAAGATAAAAATTATCGATGTGAATGTTTTCTCTTTCGATCCACGACTAAAAGCTTAATATGATTGTGGAAGAATTTAATGGAATAATTATTTATAATTGCAATTTTAAACCAATCCTTCGCAAATTGCTCATTATAATGCCCGGCAAAAAAGTACTTCTTTTATGTTTTGTTTTTTCATTGTTCTGCTACACAAAGCTATCCGCGCAAGAAAAAAAATATATTCCTATTGGTCGTTCAAAACTGAAGGATACTGTTATTGCCGCCCCTGCCGATACTGCTTATGAAAAAGATATATTTGATGTTATAAAGGCGGCTTTTGTTAAAGCAGATAAACCGGCCAAGGTTGATTCAATAAGCACAAAACCTGTATTATCAATTTTGCCGGCTGTTGGTTATACCTTGCAAACATCATTGGCCGCAACTATTTCGGGTAATATTGCTTTCCGTACCGGCCCTAAAGCGCGGATATCTACTATCACCATAAATCCTGCTTATACTCAAAAAAAACAGGTAATCATTCCCCTGCAATCCAATATTTATACAAAGGATAATCAATACACTTTTATAGGCGATTTTAGATTTTACAAATACCCTCAAAGTACCTTTGGCCTGGGCTCCAATTCAAATATAGCTAATGAAAACCCGTTGGATTATTCCTTTTTTAGGTTTAATGAAACCGTATTGAAACATGTAGGAGGAGATTTTTTTGCTGGCCTGGGATATATTTTTGATGATCGCTGGAACATGGGCGAGAAAGGACAGTTAAATGGCGGCGTATCTGATTATGAAAGATATGGGCCTGTATCACGCGCCATATCCACAGGAGTAACCTTTAACACCTTGTTTGATAGTCGTGATAATTCTATCAATCCTTCGCGCGGGTTTTATGCATCGGCGCAGTACCGGGACAACTTTACCTTTTTAGGCAGCACTGCACCATGGCGATCATTAATTATTGATGTGCGTAAGTATTACCGGTTGCCCGGAAACTCTGATAATATAATTGCCTTTTGGTCATACAATTGGCTGGTACTAAACGGCAGGCCTGCCTATCTTGATTTGCCCGCGACGGGGCATGACCCAAGTTTTACCACCGGCAGGGGGTATATACAGGGAAGATTTAGAGGGGCGCAAATGGTATACCTTGAAAGCGAATATCGTTTTAAAATAACAAGGAATGGATTATTGGGCGGTGTGTTGTTTGTGAACGGGCAGTCGTTTTCGGCTGCGCCGGGTACACGTTTAGAAGCCATACAGCCAGCCTTCGGCCCGGGCTTGCGCGTTAAACTTAATAAAGTATCAAAAACCAATATAGCCATAGATTATGGTTTTGGCAGGGAGGGCTCGAGAGGGTTGTTTATTAATGTGGGTGAGGTGTTTTAATCCCTTTTTGCCTGCTTTTCTCAAAAAACTACAATTTTTAAATAATGCCTTCCTGGTACCTGTTAGCTTCGCAATAACATGGGTTTTTATCCAATCACTAAATAAGCTTTCTTAGCTTTTGTATATCGATTGATTGCGTTTGTTTTTTGAAAATATACTGCGCAATAATCTTTTTGCAGAATTTGTCGCCAAGGGGTTAAAAAGTGTTAAATATTTATTAAATTTATTGCATAGATAAACTTTCAGGGTTTTTATTATTAGCTTTAACCATCAATTTACCTATGGGCAATAAAAGGTTTACTAATTGGTTCATTTTATGTGTTTTACTCATTTCGGTGATGGCTTCGTCATGCCAGAAAGATGAGGGAGTAAAAGACATGGGAACCATTAAGCCCGTTGCAGCTATTGATAGCGCATCATTAGGTATTATAAATACTCCAGGTAATTTTTTGGCAGGGAAAGGTATACTAAAAATAACCATTGAAGACTCAACCTATACTTTTGATGCTTCAATAGATTCTATAGCGTTTATTAACGTACATAATGGTGATAATAAGTACTTTGGCATTACTGCCATTAATAAGGCACACACCATGAGTTTTGGAATAAGCTCTGAGGGTTTTGCATCGGCAAATGTTAACAGTAAAGTAGCCGGAAGCCAATTTCTTTTTACGGTTGATGAAAAAAAACCTTTGTTACAATATACGTTAACCCAATTTGTTGGGAAAGACGATTCCGGGAAAATTACTTTGGATAAATACAACAAGGATAATATGATAGCCAAAGGCACTTTCTTTACTTTTTTGGCTAAAGATGATAAAGAAAATTCTCCGTTTTATAGGGTTGAAGGTAGTTTTGAACTACAGCTTAAATAAAAAAACGTTTTTAAATCAATAGGAGAGCTATTTTATAAGCTAAAAGTGATTGGGTAATTTCAAGGTAAAAAAGCCGTTGCAACCTGCCTATTTACTTCAATAACTACTAAATACCCTCAATTTTTTGTACCTTTATACAAATTTTAAAGACATTGATGAAAGTATTTATTGCAGGGCTTCCTTTAGAAGTAGATGAGGCCGAATTAACAGCTGTTTTTGGTGACTTTGGGCCGGTTAAATCGCTCAGAATCATTAAAGATCGCGAAACAAAAGAGAGTAAGGGTTTTGGGTTTGTGGAAATGGTGAACGATAACGAAGCGAAGGAAGCGATCAGGTGTATGAACGGTGCAAGTTATTACGGACGCAGGATAACGGTTAATGTAGCCGAAGATAAAGGTCCTGGATTTAACGGCGGTGGCAACAGCGGCGGTGGTAAAGGTGGTTTCAGACGTAACTAACAACATAAAAAAATTATTCTTTTAAGTATAAGCCGGCACTGCCCGGCTTTTTTTATGCTTAAAAATTGGATTGAGTAGGTTCAGGTTGAGGTCTTGGAGTATAGGTTTCTAAGCATAGATTTTAGCTAACCGGAAAAAAAAGAAAGTAGTATCTCTAATGCGTTTGCCAATGGTTATCAAATGTATTGCCTTAGGAACACTTACGTCAAACGAGGGGGTATAAGGATACCTGGAACATTCCGTCACTGGCAAATTATTCCGACTGTTATAGTAAGTATAATTAATCGGTGCAGAGCAATTGTATTTATCTGTAGATTACACAAAGCCATAGAATGGTACATATAATACTAGCCTGATACCTTCGGGCGCGTATTATTATGTAATAGATTTTAAAAAAGGAAGGCCCAAATTATGGGGATACGTGGTTGTTTTAAAATAGCTTTAATTTTAGTAATAGCACAAGCTGAGTAGGATTCTGTCCGTTATAAAAGAGGCCATTATATTTAATATAAAATGGCATTATTGGTGATTTGGGAGCTTAATCTTAACAAACCTGGGCAAGGTCTGAGGCATTAAATTTACTTAGTAAACAGTCAAGTTCCTCATTGAGTTTATTTAACTGGATTTCGCCGCTTTTAAATGCAGTGATTAGCCCGGCCAGTTCATGGTCAACGTTTAAGCGCTGCAGTCTTTCTAAAGTATTAATTTTATACTCGGCTGCGGTGAGCAGGTAAAGTTGCCGTACATCATCAGTATACATTTTGTTGCTTACCTTGTTCTCTTGTTGTTTATTAAACAAAACCAAAATAATAGCTGCAATAATTGCGGCTATTACAAGCGTCATTGCAGGGTCCATTTTATTCCTTTCTTTGGGTTTATAATCTTGTTTATTACAGTTGCTGAGATATTCGCTGCCGTAACTTTCGGTTAAACTAAATATAAGCATATTGTAGTTAAAACCTTGATTTATTGTGGATAAAATGACACTATGTTAATAATTAACAGGCAGCAACGGGGGAGTAGATTGTTTGCAGGGACTATTAATAACTAAAACAATGGTTTTTAATTCAAATTTAACCTGTGGTTAATGAAGGTCAATCAAGCCGTTTTTCATAACAGTAAAATCTTAATCCCGGCCTGAAACCCAGCCCTATTTCGCCGGCAAAAACATAGCCTAATTTGGGAAATAGATTTTGAGTAGCCTGGTTACCTGTGTTGGTATCAATACGCAGGGTTTTTATCCCCCGGCGTATGGCTTCAGATTCGGCCTGTTGCAGCAATGAAGCTGCGATTCCCATTCCCCTGTATTGTGGATCTACAGCAAGCCGGTGAGTAACAATGGCCACTTCGGTAATGTCCCAGCCTACCTGGGCATATTCAGCTTCCTGATCGGTTGTAATGGCTGTAATGCCTGCAATTTGCCCCTCAGCTTCTGCTACCCAAAGCTTCCCTTGGGTAATATCATCTATAAAAACTTCGGCGTTGGGGTAAGTATTATCCCACTGGTAATTACCTGAAGTAATCATTATCGGCACCACGCGGGAAATTAGCTGCATGATTTGTGGGATATCATTTAGTGTAGCAAGTCTGATCAGCATATAAAAAAAGGAAAAATAAATCCTGAATTGATAAAAGCAAATTTAAGCTAATTGAGCTTTAGCAGGAATTTAATTTGAGGTAATTAAAGGAAGAGGGAAGAATGCAAACAGCAGGAAGATAAAGTTTATTTTATTTAATTACTGAACGCTGTTTTGATGATATGCGTTTTGTTTGGAGCTGTGCTATTATTAGGCAGAACAAAAAAAGCAACATCGCATAAAAAAGAATATTCTGCAATGCATTGCCAACACTAAGCCGCTGAGTAACGAAATTTATAACGTTGAGTGCCATAGGTTATAGGTTGAGAGTATTTACTGATAAACAACAATATTTACCAAACTGTTTTAAAAGCTTTTAGAAATTAGCAATATTATTTTTTAACAAAAAGAACGCATGTTCATGATCTATAAATAGTGGGTGTTTTCCCCTTTGTTTATATATTTACTTTGATTTATAAGTAGTGTGAAATAAATATAAATAATAGATTATGATTCTCGAAGAATTTTTGAAGGAAATTAAGAAAGAATCTGTTGATATTGAGACTTTAACTAAACGTAATTACTACGTTCACCTTGATCGTTTGTTTAAAATGATAGCTTATGATGGCGATAGGCTTGATAAAAAACATAACCTGATGATTGGTACTTATCTACAGTATATCAATAACACCAAACGGAACGACTTTAGGGATGATTTATCCAAAGCCGAGTTGGAGGAGATCATCGAGAGCTTAAAAACAGATATTGATTGTATGATATTTAGAATGGAAAATCCTCCCGGACCCTTAAAGGAAGAGTAATCCGGGCTGATAAGCTATCTTATGCTAATTAATGTGTGTTTGTATAAAAGCTTTCCTTTATTGACCCGGCAGAGGGTACTAATGATTGTGTTTTTTATGGATATCCTTAACCAGGCAAAGTTTCTTTATATCGGCTACATTAATAGTAAAGGGGGCATATTTAAGGCGGTTCCCAACCATTTCGGTAGTATTGTCTGAGTGTGCTATTACTTCATCGGTTTTATCGCCGGCAAGCAAACGTTTGTACATGCGGTAATCGCCCCACTCGATATAGTAAACCTCGCCGGGTAATATCTTTTTATCATGAATGATCTTTAGCGCTACCCAGCAACCGTTCTCCAGGTAGGGGTACATGGAGTGCCCCCAAACAGGCAAGGCAAAATCGCAATCTTCAATACCTGGAAAATTCATCCTCCCAACCGGGTGCGAATCATTTATATCATTGTATACTTCTACACCCGATGCGGTGGCTATAATTTCATACATCGGAATCCCCTCCTCTGCTTTATTTATTGTGATATTTTCTTGATTTCGTACAGATTTATTTGTATTGATGAACTCTTTGTATTTTTCTTTAAAAATCTTCAATTTTTCTGGATCGATATTTTGTCGGCTCTTTACAATTTCGGTGATGGAACTGGGTGAATTAAAGCCCAAAGCTTCGGCCAGTTGCGCGTTGCCTGTAAATGCTTTACCCTTAAGTTGGCTATAAAGGATAATAAACTCCAGGGTTTCCGGGCGAATGGTTTTTATTTTTCCGGGTTTTGATATATCATCCATGATAATAAATATTAAAGATTTTTCTTGAATAATATAAAGATTATTCTTTATATTTGTCCTGTTGATTTTTACTAATGTAATACAAATTTAAGCAAAAACAAATTTATTACATCTGATTTAAAGAAAATAAATACAGAAATACTGTATTGGAACAAATAAAGCCTGACTTAACTAATTAAACTCAAAAGATGCATATTGCTTATTCAGCCATTCAGCACGAAGAACATCATACGGCTCAACATTCATTTATAACCGTGGATGATACTTGCCAGCATGAACCACTGTTACGCTACCTGGGTTACCAGGCCGCCTGTCAAAAACTTGACGATGAAATTGTTGCCATACAAAAATATATTCCGGGCTGGATGCCTGCTTTCAGGTAGATGTTTATCAGTAGGCAGTAGGCAGTTTGCGGTTGCCAGTAGGCAGTTATCAGTTTGCAGTTGCAGTTTACAGTAGGCAGTTTGCCAATAGACAGTTATCAGTGGGCAGTTTGCCGTTGCCAGTTTGCAATAGACAGTTATCAGTTTGCCGTTGCCGGTTTACGGTAAGCGGTCATATCCACGCTAAGATCAATAACCAATAAACTAACGAATAAATAATATGAAGATTACTCAAAAATTAAAAGACCAGCTTTGGTGGATGATCATTTCGGTTGACTATGATTATAGTCGTATTTCTATCGCTGACCACGACATCAACGACGAAACCTTAACCCTTTGGCTGGAAGATAAACAGGATTTCAAAAATTCGCTTGATGAGTGCCTGCAGCTGGATGTTAAAGCCCGCGACTTTGCCAAAATAATTAAAAGTGAAAATCTTAACAGCTATGAGGGGAGTAAGATGCATCCAACCAAAAACTTTGTTTACAAGGCACGCATCGAAATAAATACTCCTCTTAAATGGTACCAGGATGATGCTTCAATCATGGAACAGCAATGGGCCCGCGAAGCTACTTTAAAAGCTATACTTACTCAGCTTGTAGAAACAGAAGCAGCAGGGAGTTATGATTGATATATGCCAAATAGCATTTTAAACATAATTATGGGTGCTATTCTATTTGGTTATGAGTTATAGATTATAGTTGTTATTTGATATCGTTAATGGCTTTTTGCAAGAGTATATTAAACTCATTTGGTTTTTCGGCCATAGGGAAATGACCTGTGGTATGGACGATCAGTAGCTGGTAGGGGATATTGTTTTTTACAAAGCCCGTAGTGTCATTCGGCGTATTATCGCTATTGATTAAGTGGATTTTCATTTTAGCCTCTTTTAGCCTGGCCGCGGTATTAAAGCTGTTGTCTTCCATGCAGGCGATGGCAATGGTGCTATCCGTGTGGGTAACATCATTTAGTATACGTTTGCGCAAAGCAGCGTCGGTGGTTTTGTAAAATAGATATTTATTAAAATAATCGGTGGCTACTTTTTTGAAATCCTTTTTAAGTACATTTATAACCGCATCGAATTCTGCTTTATATTCCGGGGTTTCTGGTCCTGTGCTATATTCTTTAAAATTGTCAATACCTATCAACCCAATAACTTGACCAGGTGCATCTATTTTAGCCTGTACTACGATAGCGCCCGACATGGAATGACCGATAAGAATTACGTGTTTTAAATTTAACTGAGTAATTACCGAGGCAACATCTTTCCCGAAGTTGTCAACCGTCCACGAGGTTCTGTTTTTGCCCGATTGGCCGAAGCCTGGCAGGTCTATAGTAACCACCCTGTACCTTTTACTGAAAGCATCAACCTGATTGGTAAAGTAGGTTTTATTGATACACCACCCGTGCACAAATAGTAGGGTAGTATCGCCAGTACCGCTATCAGTATAAGCAATATTAACACCATTGTTTTGTACTTTTAAAGCACCATGCGACGATTTTTTGGACGGACTATTGCAAGCCGATATTGCAGCTACAGAAATTAAAAACAGAATTAAGGCAGGTATTTTTTTCATTTCAGGATCAGATTATTTATAAATATCTGATCCTGAAATTGTTTTTGCAAATGTTTAACAAAGTAAATATCCCGGCTTAATTGTCTCGCGCAAAAAGAGGTAGTTTGTAAAGAAAATGAACAATAGTTACGCTTAACGTTTTTGTGCGAAAATAGTATTAACCTATTTTACCTTCACCTGCTGTTTTTCCTGCTCCAATTGCTCCACCAGTTCTTCTACTTCGCTTACGGCTTCTGCAGGTTGACTGGCATAGTTAAGCTTACGGAAACGCCATTGGGCAAATGCCGGCTCCTGGAAACGGTTGATCAGTTTAAAAAATTTGGGAAAGTTGTGCACTTCATCCAATAGCACCCCGGTAACAATTCCGTTGTTATCCAATATCTCGCGGATGGTGTATTCTTTGTCCCTGGTAATCCAAATTTCAAAGTCACGTCTTATCTCTTCGCTTTTTTCGGGATCTATTTTGTCGTTAATGCAAATTACCTTATCTCCTGGTTTCATAATATTATAAGCGTTTTAAAGAGGCGTTTTATTTTGCATGCCAATTAATTTACCGTAAAGTTCCGCTTTTTTACCCGGAAATTAAAAGTGCAAGTTATAAATTACAATGTTTGAGACGGGGGGATCGGTTTTAACTTTAGGAGAATAGTATTAAATGTGTGTTAACCTGCTGATAGCATTGTTTAAAACTTATTGTAACCTATCAATAAGAGGAGTCGTAATAACTTATACTGTAAACAACCCTAAGTTAATTTTATGAATTCTTTTTATTTTTTTGTAATCATTGGATCGGTTGTGGTGTTTTTGATATTACAATTTGATAGGCAGCAACGCAGTAAAGTAAGGAAAACGTTACGGCAAACCAATGATGTGGAACCATTACTGATGATGCAAAGCCTGGGGCAAAAATTGGATAGATTGAATAAAGCACTTAGTAATGCTGATGCCAATATAGAGCAGCAATTTCATAAATCAACTGCCGATTACAAAGCTGGCCGTATCAGCATAGATATTTTCAATAAACATCTTAATGAATTACTGTATAGAGCCGAAGAGCGGCAAAAGTAATTTACATTTTTGAGTATATAAATATGCAAAACGGGTTCCTGTTGATAGGGGCGCTTTATATGATATATCTCAAAAAATCACTAATGAATGAATGCACGACTGCAATAATAAACAATTGAACAAATTGTTTATTATTGCAGTCGTATATGTCGGATGAAGCAATAATAAAACGGTTAAAAGTAATTGTGCAGGAACACGGCGGGCAGCTGGGTTTGGCTGGTGCTATCGGTGTTGATCAGGGCTTTATCAGTAAAGTGATCAATAAAAAGCAGGATATTAGTTATTACCTTATTCGTAAACTGTGCTTTCAGCTTAAATATTCGCCCGAGTGGCTTATTCTTGGCAGCGGCGAAAAAAAAATCAACAAGCCTGAATCGGCCAAGCTAATCACCGAAATACAAATGATGCGTACCGAGGTAGATATTTTGCAAGCCCGTATGCGCGCTTATGAAATTGAGCTGAAAGAACTACGCGCACAACTACAAAGCGGAGATAGGAAAGCGGTTTGATTGGATGACATTCAGACAAAGGATTTTCAGACTTTCGGACAAAGGATTTTCGGACAAAGGGGCATAGAAAAGAATATTATTAAAAAAGGTCTGGCTTGTTACGAGCCAGACCTTTTTTAGTAATAATTAGGGTCTTAGTATGAATGTCCGAAAGTCTGAAAATCCTTTGTCTGAATGTCCTTTGTCCCAAAAAAACTACTTGCAATATTTTGCAATAGAAGCGGGGGCTTCTTTTGAGCACAGTTCAAGTGCTTTGTTCATATCTGCACAGGCACCCGTTTTATCGTTAAGCGCTATTTTAGCCAAACCACGTTGTAAATAGGCTCTTGAGTTTTTTGAATTAAGCTGTATTGCCAGGCTGCAATCGGCAACGGCACCGGCGGCATCTTTCATGTTCACTTTGGCGGCGCCACGGTCAATATAGGTATCGGCATTGTTTGGTTCGGCTTTTAGGGCAGCTGCAAAATCCTCATTAACGCCCTGTATATCTCCCAAATAGCTTTTGGCAATACCACTGTGTGCCAATGCCCTGGCATAAGCAGGGTTAAGGTAAACGGCATTGTGATAATCATCGGCTGCGCCTGCGTAATCTTTTAAAGCCAGTTTAACATCGCCCCTGAATAAAAAAGTTTCATCGTTTGAGAAAATGGAGACAGCTTTATCCAAATCTTTCATCGCTGCTTTATAGTTCCCCTGTTTTGATGATAAAAAGCCCCTGTTTTGATAAGCTAAAGCCGAAGCATCAGAAACAGAATCAATTTTAATGTATGCATTATAATCGGTCAATGCGCCTGCAAAATCATCGCCAGCGGTTTTAAGTATGCCTCGTTTTAATAAAATACCAGTGTTTTTAGGGTCTTTAATTAAGCCTGCATTATAATCGACCATAGCACCTTTGATATCGCCTGCATAGGCTTTTGCCTCGCCGCGGTAAAGGTAAAAATTCGAGTTCGCCGGGTTTATTCCGATAGCAGCTGTAAATAACTGTATACCGTTTGAAGTGTATTTATAAAAGTTGTTTACTTTACCTAAACGGGCGTAGCCATCTTCTTTTTTAGGTGCAATGGATAATAGTTTTTCAAAATCCCTTACCGCGCCCACTTTATCATTCATTTTATCTTTTTCTATAGCGCGGTTTAGGTATGCGTAGGTATAATTGGGGTTTATCTGTATGGCTTTGCTATAATCATTTATAGCGGCAGTCATATCGCCAAGATCGCGATGCGTATCACCGCGTACCAGGTAGGCTTCATCACTTTTGCTGTTGATAGCTATAGCCAAAGCCAGATCGGCCATAACACCGGTAGTATCCTTCATGGCCAGTTTTGCCTTGCTGCGACTTATATATGCATTTAAACTTTTAGGATCCAATGATATGGCTGTATCAGCATCAAGTTTAGCACCGTGGGCATCCTTCATTGATAGTTTTACATATGAACGGCTTTGGTAAGCTTCAGACGTTCGGTTGCCAAGCGCTATCGACTTATTGAAATCGGCTATTGCTTTATCATACTCCTTTATATTGCTTTCAACCAGGCCACGATAAAGGTAAGGCTCGCTAAGCTGCGGATGCTGATTAATTGATTTATTAAAGTAATCAAGCGCACCCAGGCTATCGCCCATATTGTTTTCGGCATTTGCCAGGTATAGGAATACATTTTTAAGTTGGGGATTTAGGGATGCCGCTTTTTTATAATCTTCAACAGCTCCTTTAAAGTCCTGGATATTGCCTTTTGAATTTCCGCGATAAAGATAGGCTTCGGCATTTTGTGGGTTCATTGTAATAGCCAAAGTGTAATCAACAATAGCCCCTTCGTTATCGCCCATGCTTGCTTTTGATCCGGCGCGATACTGGTAAACAGCCGATTTTTGTGGATTTAGTTTGATGGCAATATTATAGTCATCCACAGCGGCGGCATAATTACCTTTATTGTTTTTTGCAAGTCCGCGGTACTCATATATTTCGGCGTTGTTGGGTGCATACTGCAAGGCAATGGTGAAATCGGCAATGGCACCTGCATTATCATTTAAGTTTGATTTTGCGTTACCGCGATAGAGGTACATCTCGCCGGTTTTTGGGCCCAGCGCAATGGCGCGGGTAAAATCTGCAATTGCAGCCTGGTAATCCTGAACGCTGCTTTCGGCATTTGCTTTATAATAGTAGGCCGTGGTAAAGTCGGATTTAATTGATAACGCTTTGGCATAGTCGGCAATCGCCGCTTTGTAATCCTTCAGGTTTCCGTTGGCATTGGCACGATAAAAATAAGCATCGCTATTTTTATCATTTAACTGAATGGCCCGGGTAAAATTATCGATAGCACTTTTATAATCCTTTGCATTAGCACTCGCGTTTCCGTTTTGGATGTAGGTAAATGCTGTTTGTGCAAATGAAGATAACGGAAAGAGGATAAGGAATAAGACTTTTTTCATTTACGGAGTAGCGGTTGATCAAATATCAATAAAAAAAACAATATTGATATAGCAAAGCACATACCGAAAGTTAACGCGCCGGAATTGGGATTAAAACGCCAAACACAAAAAGCTGTAGTAGAAATTTGGGGCACAAGAACCCCAATTGAGTCAATACTTTAATCCGGATTGAAGGTTAAGTAATGTTTCTGTTATAGGCTCTAATAATATGATGCCTCGTTTTTTTTATCAGATATATTTTGATTGCGTCTTTTGCCATACGTAATTGCAACTGTGCAAATCAAAATGCAAATGATCAATCCAATTTCGATGCCAAGACGAATTAATGGTATATGGCCCGGGTTACCTGCTAGTAAGATTCCGGCATCCGGAAGCAATAGTCCGGCTAAGGGGAAACAGAAAAACATTCTTAATATTATTAATTTTTCCATAATTATTAACATTTAGTATGGTAATGTAAATATAGTGATTGTTTTGTTATTATTTAAATAAATAATAAAATCAGCTATAGTACAAACCACGTAGCATCTTTGTTTGCCCTTTGACTGCTTTTTTTTAATTTAATTTTTAAGGGAAGGATAAACTCCCATGGCAAATGAGGCTATCATTTAGCCAAATCTATATTACAATTCATTTAAGTAAGTTTTATGAAGTAAGAGAAGTTACTTTCCCCGTGGCATAAAAATGATAATACAGGCACCCGCTACAGCTATTACCGCGCCTATGATATCATATTTATCGGGTTTAAAATCATCTACCCGCCAGGCCCATATTAGTGCCATTAATATAAAAATACCACCATAAGCTGCATAAACACGCCCGAAACCCGCCGATTGCCAGGTAGCTATTACACCATAAAGCGCCAGTATAATACCCCCGATAATACCATACCACCAGGGTTTATCCTCCTTGAGCCACAGCCAAACAAGGTAACCTCCGCCAATTTCGCAGAGGCCGGCAAGAACAAAAATTGCTATCGATTTGAGGATATTCATATTTATGATGGCTGATTTTTATAACAGTAATGGTTTAAAAATCAGCAAATGTAATGTATGCTTATATATTTAAAATGTTTCCTGTCTAAATGTTTTCTCTCCGTTAAAACACTGAATTTTCAATGGGTTAAAATACGGGTGTTATTGGGCTTGCAGGTAAGTGGGTTACCCTATAAGTTTGTATAAACATTATTATGGAAGCTTTTGAATTATTAATAGGTGAAAAAACATATAAGATAATCAGAGTAGATACTGGTAAAACTACCTTTAGTGTTTTTAGCCATTCCTCGTTTCATACCATCACCAAAACAAATTTTTACGGCTGGGTAGTTATTGAGCACCGTTTCGGTGATCATCAAATACCATTGCAGCAAATAGGAAAAGGTATAGATGAATACTTAGCTAAGGGTATTGAAGCGCACTTTAATCTATAATTTATTTATAATAATCAATAAACTTAACTGAGATTTTTTATGATTTAACCAATTTGAAAATATTATTTTCTTTTTGAGTATATTATTTGCTTTTTATTTTCTAAAGTTGTAAATTGTACTTAGCAAATGGTTAAATATGGAAGAATTGGAAATTTTCAGAATCTCCGCGGTACATATCCGCTGGGCGTTTCGTCCCTTTTAGCCACGTTTACATTGAGTTTTTTTTGTTGTTAAGCATGTTTATTTGTACTGCTGGTATTGGTATGGCCAAAAGCAGCAAAAGGCAATAGTATAACAGTAGCCTGATGGTATTGATCATAAGGCAGCTGAAATGCCTGTAATATGCTTACCTGTTTAGCACCCATTTATAAACTTATATTTAATACCCCATGCCTGGTTATATCTTAACCGGGCATTCTTATTTGAATAAATGAGCAATTTTGAGCGTAAAATCCACCAGATAAAAAGGGTAAATTCCGAATGGTGATTGAGTAATACTGCTTGCATTTTTGCAAATCTCCTGTTATACTTTTGAGTAATAAGTTATGTATAGGGGCAATAACTTAGGAGCAGCCATTTGTAGTAATACAACGGCTGTTTTTTTATTTATAGTGTAACCAATTAAATAGGAAGCTACTGATTGGTAGTGATTTTCACGATTTACGGCTTTGGTTTCCTGCTGTTGTTGCCCTACATTACCTCTCAACCCATATTCTGCCACTTTCATTAAAGTAAAAAGATTTAGTTTTATACAACAATTAGCAAATCAACAAAAATTATGACCACACGTATCTCAAAATTTGCAGCCCAGGCAATTGTGCTTTGTATAATTTGTTTAAGCTTTTATACTGCCGGTGCACAAAACACCAGGCCCTTTAAGGTGATTGCCTTTTATACTGGCCGTAACGATAAAGCGCATATCAGTTTTATGCATGAAGCCAATAAACGCTTCCCCGAGATGGGAAAGAAATACAATTTCACCTACGATTCTACCAAAAACTGGAGCAATATGAACCCGGAGTTTTTGGCTAAATACCAGGTGGTGCTGTTTTTAGATACCCGGCCAGATGATGCCGATCAACGGGCCGCATTTGAACAATACATGAAAAAAGGGGGTGCCTGGATGGGATTTCATTTTTCGGCATTCGCGCTTACGCCGTCAGATTATCCGCAAAATTGGGATTGGTATCATAATGAGTTCCTGGGTGCTGGTCAGTATGTAAGTAATACCTGGCACCCCACATCGGCTATTTTGCGGGTAGAGGATACTAAGCACCCGGTAACCAAAGGCTTGCCGGCAACATTTAAAACACAACCAAACGAATGGTACCGCTGGGAACATGACCTGCGTAAAAATCCGGATATCGATATATTACTATCTATTGATTCAACCAGTTTTCCGCTTGGTAACGGGCCAAAGCCACACGAAATATGGCACAGTGGATACTACCCGGTAGTGTGGACTAATAAGAAATACCGCATGGTTTATTTTAACATGGGGCACAATGATATGGATTATGATGGTGGCACCAACAGGTCTCTTTCCCAAACATTTGATAACGATACGCAGAATCAGTTGCTGATAAATGCTTTACTGTGGTTAGGTAGGGGGAAGGAGGTGAAATGACGTTTTAAAAAGTTTTGTCATCCTGAACGCAGTGAAGGATCTATTTGCAGACTGTACAGGGCGAAGAAGCATGGCGAACAACAGATCCTTCACTGCGTTCAGGATGACAAAAAGTTTTTTTGCAAAACTCGTCGTGGGTAACGGAAATGAAGCATCTATTGCGCGCCATACAAATCTGAGTTGAATAGTTCGTAAATAGCTGCTCCGCGATACTCGGATTGACATTTTTTTTAATCTAACTATACTTAGCTACCTTAGCTTCCTGAACATGCTTCATGAAGAAACTAAAACTGCTATACAGGCATATCCTGGCTTTAGAGAATAAAGAAAATCAACACCTCACCGACATGCTTTGGGAGTTGATCTGCTACTCGCCAAAAATGTTGCCAAGACTACAGCAACAAGTTTTGTTGGATGAAGCAACGAGGTTTAGCCTGGAAGTTGATGATCCGCATTTTAGCAGATCGATATTAAAGTTTAACGGTTTTATTTGGGGTAATGGCAGCCGAAAGGTATTAATTACTCATGGCTGGGGCTCAAAAGCAATCGACTTTGATGAGGTGATAGCGGGTTTGAAAACCGTTGAAGATTTACAGATCATAGCCTTTGATGCACCGGGTAATGCCAGTTCGGAAGGAGAACTATCCAACCTAATCCTTTTTGTAAAGGCAGCAAAAGCTGTGATCGAAACTTACGGTACTCCCGATGTGCTGATCGGGCACTCGCTTGGTGCCATGGCTAACATAATCGCCATGAACGAATCCGGCGCTAAACCGGCATTGCAGATTAGTATTGCGCCACTGATCAAACTCAAAGAAAACTTTATCGCCACGATGGACTCGGTGGAAGCTCCTGCTTCGGCAAAGGAAAAGTTTTTTGAAGCTTTTGAAACACTGTTTGAGTTAAAAGCATCTGATTTTAACCTTAATGATCTTTATAAAGATAGCCCAGCTATTAAACACTGGCTGGCATTTGACCAGGACGATAAAATTTCGCCGTACAATTATTTGCGGGAGTTTTTAAGCGCTCATCCTGATATTTTAACAAAGGAGTACGTTGGTCTTGGGCATGAGCGGATCATTAAAGACGCTGGGGTTGTTGGGGATATTGTGGGTTTGGTAAAGGAGCTACGATAATAAATTATGTGATTGCGAGGTATGAAATCAAGTGGACTCTGAAGGAGAAATGACGTTTTAAAAAGGTTTGTCCTGCTAGGAACGAAGGATCTATTCGCAGACTTTACAGGGCGAAGAAGCATTGCGAGTAACAGATTCTTCAAATCATTCAGGATTGACAAAAGCTTTTTGCTAAAAATATCATTGGCAGCGTAGCAATTGGCAGGTTACACTACCTCATCATGCACTCCAGAATAATACTTCAGCTCAATTAAATCATGCGGCAACGGTTTGGTATTCCAGCATTGATGAACTGCCAGGGCCGTACCCACAGCTGTAGCCTGGGCCATTGAGGCAGCGTAAACCTCCAATTGTGGAAACGCGAGCGCCAGCAGGTGCATAAATACACTGTTTTTGCTAAATCCGCCATCAACAAATATCCTTTGCACTTTGCATCCTTGCAGTATGTAGTTGGTTGATATGGTTTGCTGGTTAACTATATCTATCATTAATTGATGGTAGGCTTCTATATCAGTACTAAAGTCATTTAAGTTGCGCTGTTCAAAAACAGATTTTTGTAATTCGCCTTCCTGTTTTTGACTGTGTAACGTAGTTTGTTTATTAAGCTTTGCTATAACCGCAGGATCATAGTTGATGGTGCGGTAAGCTATCTGATCCTGGTTAAAGTGGGTGGCAATTCGTTTTATCTGTTGTTCGTATTCGTAACCGGTGAAAAGTCGCGATGCTTTAACGGGGCTGCCTTTATATTGCAGGTAGTTAAGGCAATCGTTTTTTAACTCATCGGCTGTAAGCGGTGTTTGGTTAAATGGGTTTAAGCTGATAGACCACGTGCCGGTTGATATAAGCACAAAAGGCATATTAAAACTCACCAAATAGGGGATAAGCGCCGCAGAACTGTCATGCAAGCCTATGCCCACACAAAAGGTACTTCCGGGGAATACAGAAGGCAATACACTATCGGCGGGTTTTAAGGGTGCCATTTTAGGGAGTATGCCTTCATCACTAACCCAGCGGTGGTAATTGTTGCTGCCAAAATCCCAAAGGGCGGTATGGCAGCCGATGCTGGTAAGATCGGTAACCATCTGACCGCTGAGCAGGTAACTCATATATTGCGGCAGGTGCAGGGCATATTTTAGCTTTTTGAAAACCTCGGGCTGCTGGTATTTAAGCCGGTAAAGCTGCAAGCCCGAGTTGAGGTTACCCAAAACGGGCGAGGCAGTTTCACGTGCAAACCGGGCTTCATCGCCATAGGTTTCATAAAACTGCCTGCCTAATTCTGGTGGATATGGTTTAAGGTAATTATATAATGGGGTTAGTGGCGTTCCATCTTCATCTACGTAAACAAAACTTGCCCCGTAGGTAGAGAAGTTAACCGCTTTTAAATCAAACTCTTTATGCTTGAAAATTTCGCGCAGCGAATCAAATACCGATAAGCGCAAGCTATCGAGATTTTCACACGGGTCGCCGTCCTCGTCGTGGGTTTCCAGGAAGCGGGCCGTCCGTTCAAAAACTATCTTGTAGTTCTCGTCAAACAGGAACAGCTTCTTGTTGGTTTTGCCAACATCAAAAACAGCTATTACGGGTATTTGCGCCATATTATAATCCGGTTGATACTGCCTTTGCTCCCCGTTCTTTAATCAGTTGGTTACGGACCGCCTGTTGCCTGTATAAAGCCAACGGATCTAATACGCCGCCGGCACGTAAACGTGCCTCTGCCAGTAACGAACGAACATCTGTACGGTAGGCATGCTGTAATATCTCCTGGGCTTTTACTACGTCATTGTCTTGCTGCGCCTGTTTTAAAGCGGTTACATCAACCAATAAGGCTTGTGCATAAGCTATTTTGATAGCCTCAACAGATTGGATCAAGTCCTCAATTGGGTCTTTCACATTGTGCGATGCATCTATCATCCAGCCTATAGCAGTAGCATGGTTCATTCCGCGTGCATCCATACCTTCTACCAGTTCGTTAAATATCAAGAACAACTGATATGGGTTGATACTGCCAACGGTAAGGTCATCATCGCCGTATTTAGAATCGTTAAAGTGGAAACCGGCCAGCTTGCCCTCCATCAGCAATAAAGAAACTATTTGCTCAATATTAGTACTACCCAAATGGTGACCTAAATCCACCAAAGTTTGTGCCTTGCTGCCTAATTTGGATGACAATAAGTATGATTGCCCCCAATCGCCAATGGTGGTGGAGTAAAAGTTTGGTTCGTAAGGTTTATATTCTACCCAAACTTTCCAATCGGCAGGTAAGGCTTCGTAAATTTCCTGCAGGCTTTCCAGTGTGCGTTCAAAAGCGCCACGCATATTTAACTGACCGGGGAAATTTGATCCATCAGATAACCAAACAGACAAAGCTTTTGAATCCAGCTCAACGCCGTATTTGATCACCTCGATGTTGTGGGCGATAGCTTGCTTGCGTACAGCTTTATCTACATGGTGTAATGAGCCATATTTGTAACTGAGTTCCTGCGATGCCTGGTCCTGGAAGGTGTTGGAGTTAACAGCATCAAAGTGTAAACCTAATTGGGCAGCATGAGCCTTAATATCAGCAGCATTCTTTGGGATATCCCATGGGATATGCAGCGATATGGAATTACTGCTTCTGTTTAAGGCGTGGATCAAACCCACATCCTCTATTTTTTCTTCCAGACTGCGCGGTTCGCCACCACCAGAAAAACGACCAAAACGGGTACCGCCGGTGCCCAAAGCCCAGCTTGGTATAGCTATATTAAAATCAATTAACTTTTTTAGAATAGTATCCAGTCCGTTTACATCAGCGGCAATAAAATCAAACTTGCGTTGGTGCGCTGTTTGGTGCTGGTGATTATATTCTTCGATTATGCTCTTCTCTAATTGCATTGTTATCGGTTTATAATTTTTCAAGAATGATGTCATTGCAAGCGTGCCTCGCAATGGCAAGTTGTAGAATCCAGACTTACGAAGTTTTTAAAACTTCGTAAGTCTCAAACTTTACCGAGTCATCCCGAATTTATTTCGGGATCCCACATGCTAAGTTTCCAGCATGTTGTAGGCCTGTCCTGTGGGATGCCGAAACAAGTTCGGCATAACATTTTGTTTTATTTAAAGTCCTTTGTCCTATGACAAGTTGCAGGATCCAAGACTTACGAAGTTTTTAAAACTTCGTAAGTCTCAAACTCTACCGAGTCATCCCGAATTTATTTCGGGATCCCAAATGCTGAGTTTTCAGCATGCTACAGACCCGTCCTGTGGGATGCCGAAACAAGTTCGGCATGACATTTTGTTTTATTTAAAGTCCTTTGTTCTTCGTCCGAAAATCCTTTGTCCAAAAATCTATCTCACAAACGCCATCGCTACACCGCCGTCAACATTCAACACGTTACCAGTTGATTTGTTGAGCAGGCCGCCGGTAAAGGCAAAACAGGCATCAGCAATATCGGCAGGTAAAATGATCTCGTTCAGTAAGGTACGCTTTGCATAGTAAGCAGGCAATTCGGCTACGGTAATACCATAAGCTTTTGCACGACCTTCGGCCCAGCCGCCAGCCCATATATTGCTGTCGCTGATAACGGCGTCGGGATTTACCACGTTCACGCGGATACTGTCGGCACCTAACTCAGCAGCATTTAAGCGGCTCAGGTGCAGCTGCGCGGCTTTAGCCGATCCGTAACCGGCATTGTTTGGTCCGCTAACCAGGGCGTTCTTACTTACTATGTTGATAATGTCGCCACCGATAGCTTGTTTTTTCATTACAGCGACGGCTGCCTGTGTAACAAAGAACTGGCCCTTTACCAATACATCATAAAGCAGATCCCAATCTTTATCCGTGTGGTCGGCAATTGATTTGGAGATGGATAGGCCGGCGTTATTGATCACAATATCAACCCCACCAAAAGCCAGGGCCGCAGTTTCTAAGGCAGCGTTGATCTGTTCGCTGTTGGTAACATCAAGTACCGCGGTGGTGTATGAATCTTTACCATATTGTTTTTTAAATTCTTCACCGGCGCTGTCTAAACGTTCGGTATTCATGTCATTTAATATCACTACAGCGCCTTCGTCAACAAATTTTTTGGCGATGGCTTTACCTATGCCACCCGCACTGCCTGTTATAAGGGCAATTTTACCGGATAAGGCTTTAGGTTTTGGCATGCGCTGTAATTTAGCTTCTTCCAATAACCAGTATTCTATATCAAAAGCCTCCTGGCGCGGTAATGAGGTATACTCTGATATGGCTTCAGCGCCCTTCATTACGTTGATGGCATTGGTATAAAACTCGGCAGCAACACGGGCCGTTTGCTTGTCTTTAGAGAACGAGAACAAGCCAACCCCCGGATACAGGATGATCACCGGGTTGGTATCCCTTATAGCAGGGCTGTTATTGTGTTTACAGGTGTTGTAATAATCAGTATACATTTGGCGGTAGGCTTCAAATGCAGGGGTAAGGCGTTCCTGTAATGCTTTCACATCGCTCAGGTCCTCGCCCGGTTCAAGCTCCAATACCAGCGGACTGATCTTGGTGCGCAAAAAGTGGTCGGGGCAGCTGGTACCCAATGGTGCCAAACGGCCAAGATCATTGGAGTTAATAAACTCAAGTACCCGCGCATCATCTGTAAAATGACCAATCATGTGCTTTTGACTTGAGCAAAAACCACGCAGAATAGGAGCAATGGCTGCAGCTTGCTTTTTACGGCCGGCCTCATCAAGGCTATCAATTTTTTGGCCGCCAAAAACAGGGGCCTTTTTGCCATAGTTTTCTTCCAGGTATTCGGCACAGCGCTCAATTACTTCAAGCGTGTTGATGTAGCTTTCGTAGGCGGTATCGCCCCAGGTAAATAACCCATGCGAACCCAACATAATACCACGGATGCCCGGGTTTTCGTCAAGACATTGCTTTAATTGCAGGCCCAGCTCAAAGCCTGGTTTTTTCCACTCCACCCAGCCAATGGTACCGTTAAAAAGTTCCTGGGTTATCTTTTTACCATCTTTAGCTGCCGCGATAGCTATGGCTGCATCAGGATGCAGGTGATCTATATGTTTAAAAGGCAAGAATCCATGAAGCGGGGTATCGATTGACGGCGCCTTGGAGGCCAGGTCATAAATGCAATGGTTAAATAGCTCCACCATTTCGTCTTCATACGCCACGCCGCGATAAACGTTTTTGAGGCTACGCAGTCGATCTACATAAAGGGCTGCTAAACCGCTTTTTTTAAGGGTGCCTATATCACCGCCCGATCCTTTGATCCACATTACTTCAACATCGCTACCGGTTAGTGGGTCTTTGGACGTCACTTTACAAGAGGTATTGCCACCGCCGTAGTTGGTTAACCTAAGATCGGCACCCAATAAGTTTGATCGGTATATTAATAATGCTACTTCATCACCGGCAAGCTCGGCTGCTTTTGCATCATCCCACAGGTAGCTTACGTGCTTAAATTGTGTTGTTTTAACAGACATATGTTTAATTACTGAATTATTGAGTTAACGATTTATTTTAATATTGATTTTTACTTTAATGAATTGCCATAGCCTACCACAAGTACTGATAATGTAATTACTAAAATGCCGGCTATTACTGTTGCAAAGGCTTTTTTGCTTACGCCCTTCCATTCTTTAAGTACCAGGCCCCACATGTTGGCCACTAAAATAATGAAGGCCATGTGCAATATCCATGAACTGGCGCCATTGCCCATTTTGCTTTCGCCCATACCGTAAAAAAAGAACTGCAAAAACCAGGTGGTACCCGCCAGTGCTGCAAACAGGTAGTTTTTAAGCAGCGGCGTTTTTTTATCGGTATAATTATCAAACGTTTTATTACGGATGTTTAGCACCATACACCATATAAAATTGGTGGTTAGCCCGCCCCATAGTATAATAATATAGGTAACATTGTTTTGATACAAAAAGTTACCCTGGTTTGGATGTGCGGCCTGCCAAAGGTGGTTAGCGGTATCGGCCATGGTTTTACCGGCCTCAATCCCAAAGTTGAAACAGGCACTCAATATGCCCGATACTATGGCAACCAAAATACCCAGCCCAAAGCGGTAATCCTTATTTTCCTGGGCTATAGTTTTATCGGCAGAGAGTTCTTTTTCTTTCATCATACCGGCCTTGCCGCATATAACAATGCCCACTACGCAAAGCAAAATACCCAATAATACCATTTGGCCCCATTGGTTATGCACCATCATGCTAAAGGTATCTTTACCTGCTTTTGGAAAAAAATCATAGTATACTGATGGTATGAGTGCCCCAAATACAGAGCAAAGCCCAAGTATTATGGTACTACCCAATGAAACCCCCAGGTAGCGTACTCCTAAACCATAGGTGAGCCCCCCAATGCCCCAGAGCAAGCCCATTAAATAAGTCCACCCGATAACGGATGTGGTGGTATGGGTTAGTATATCTGTAAATCCCGGAATTGTTAACCATGCTGCCAGCGGAGGTACAATAAACCAGGAAAAAATGCCGCCTACTATCCAGTAGCTTTCCCATGCCCATCCTTTAATTTTTTTGTAGGGGATGTAAAAGCTCCCCGAGGCAAAGCCGCCGATAAAATGGAAAATAACTCCAAAAATAATTTGCATACAATAGTTGGTTTTAATTGGTAATGCTAATCTATGGATTATATGATTTGGAACTGTCCTTGTCTGTCATGGATTAGGAAGGTTTGGAGCGTGTGTTGCCGGGGATAGCGCGGCAAAATTCGATAACTTAGTTTTGGGGAAGAAGTTAGGTCACTCGTTATTTTGCCTTAAAACAAAATAATGCTATACCCTTAAATGAATAGATTCATTTAAGGGTATAGCATTAGCAGCTTTTTAATTTCAGTATCTACCTTTTATTAAAAGGCTGTTCAAAAAAATCATCAACCAGCTTATTAAAATCATCCTTATGTTCGGCAAGGGTTGGGTGGCCAGAGTTGGGTACTATCCACAGGTATGCTTTAGGGATGTTTTGTGATATAATTACGGTGTGCTCGGTTGGGATCACATCATGGTCGCCACCAATAATAAGGGAGGGGCATTGTATTTTCTTTAGTTCGGAGAGTTTGATATTAGGCTGAAACCAATCGAGCAGGAAAATCTTCCAGTCGTTTTTTTCTTTGGCGGTTTTCCAAACGGTGTTTTTGTTTTTATTGTATTGTATTTGTTCTTCTTTCCAATACTTAGGAACTATCCCGGTTGAATCGGGCCAGAGGTTTGCGCCTGTTGAGGCCAGTTTTATTACCTTTTTAGGATAACGCATGGCCAGTTCAAGCGCATTGATGCCGCCATCGCTCCAGCCTATCACATATGCCGAGTCGATGTGCATTACATCAAGTAAACCTGCAAAATCATCAGCCATCATCTCAAAACTCAGGGAATCGCGCATATCAACAGATTTTCCGTGCGCTCGGCTATCAACAGCTATTACTTTATATTTTTTGGCAAAATAGGGAATGTTGTTTTTAAACGCGCTCATCTTATCGCCGTTTCCGTGAATTAGCAGCAGCGGTTTACCGCTGCCATAAGTTTCGGTATATAGTTTTACACCACGTACATCATAATATTTACCTGCGGCAGCATTATCGCCATAAGGTATCTGTTTTTCCTGGCTGCAGCCGATTTGTGCAAATGTAGTGGATATCAACAGGGTAAATAGTAGTTTCTTTAAAGACATAATAACTTATGGTTTGCGGGTTACTTTTAAACAATAAATATAAAATTAAAGGTTCGTAAAAATAGCGTCGCTTTTAGGATTTGCTGTTGTTTTTAAAATTTGTAAAACAATACATACCTAACTTGCTAACTAATACTACCTTTGCGAAATTTAATTAATCATATATTTAAACCATGTGCGTCAAACAATATCTTAATTGTACCATTTATAGATAAAATGTTTACAGTACTTATCCTTATATATTATTCATGCCTGCCACTTGCATAAAAAGTACCAATATCCCTGCATTTTTTTGTTTTATACTCTGCTTCTTAGTCGCAAGTAGTTCATTTGCGCAACAGACGGATAGCAGCAAACCGCTTGCCGGTCGCTTTAAATTTAAAACGTTAATTATTGATGCCGGGCATGGCGGTAAAGATCCTGGCGCTCATGGAGCTTATTCAAAAGAAAAGAATGTGGCGTTAAGCATCGCAAAAAAACTGCGCGACCTGGTGAATGATGAAATGGCTGGTATTAAAATAGTTATGACCCGCAGTACCGACGTTTTTATTGAACTGCATAAACGTACAGATATAGCCAATAGCAATAACGGGAACTTATTTATATCTATCCATTGCAATTCATCCCCGCAAAAAAGAGCTACAGAGCATGGTACTTTATTGTTGGTTTATGGTTTTCACCGCAGCCAGGAACAACGCGAGGCCCTGCGCGAGAACGCGGCCATCTACATAGAAAAGGATTATAAAAATAAGTATAATGGTTATGGCGAAGATAATGTGGTTAACACCATTGTATTGAACGCTTTTCAGCAAAAATACCGCAAGCAGAGTATCCAGTTTGGCGATTTGATAAACCGCGAATTTAAAAAGACCGATGGCCGCCACAGTTATGGTGTAAAAGAGCAGGGCGTGCTGGTGTTGGCACAAAGCGGGATGCCGGCCGTATTGGTAGAGACGGGTTTTATTAATAACCCGGCCGATGAAGATTATCTTAACTCCAACGACGGGCAAAATGCAATTGCGAGGTCCATATTGCGCTCATTGAAGGAGTATCGGGATAACCTGGAGGGGAGATAGGATTGATTAAAGCCTCGTCAATCATTCATATTAACTTCACATGCTATAATTAAATTATAAGCAGATTATACTTCTCCCGGTATTGACATTTACTTTCAATTATTTTATGACGTTAATGCCGCTCGCGCCCGCTGGTATTAAGCGTATGAAAGCTACCCCCGAAATTTAATTATTGGCTTAAGAAAACCTGATTTAACGCCACTTAATGCCTTATATTATTCCAATTTATCCAAAAAAATATTTATTTAATAATAGTCATTTTGATAAAATATTGAATATTAAAAGCCGTTCCTACTGCTCAACAAACTAACAATCACAATGAAAAAAATCCTGCTTTTAATTCCTGCATTTTTATTGGCTTTTCAAATTTCAAAAGCCCAAACCGAAAAAGGTTCACAAACACTCGGACTCGATTTGGGGTTCAGTCATGCAAGTTCAAATAACTCCTTTATCACCCCCGGAAGTACTGTAGTTTCAAACCTGAACGGCAAACGTACAAGTTTTCTTATTGGTCCTAATTACAGTTATTTTATAGCCGATAAACTGGATCTTGGCACAAATTTGTATTATGCTACAGGTAATCAAACCAATGGTAGTAATTTGGTCACAAGACAACATACAACAGAATATAGTGCTAAAGTGTTTTTAAGAAAGTATTTTATGTATAACGATAAAATAGGGATACGTACCGGCCCTTATATTGGTTATGGCAGGAGTAACTATAAGTTTACATATGATGATCCTAACTATGCCGGCAGTAATACTAACAGTAAAACAGATGGTTATATTGCTGGTGTAAACCTTGGTTTGGTATACTACCCATCAAAGAAATTTGGGGTTGCTGCTACATTGGCTGATCTTAACTACAACCATTATAAATCTAAAGATCCAAATGGCCAGCAAAGCGGAAGTGGTGACAGCGTAGATCTCAGGTTAATTTCAAACGACATCGCAATTTCAGTTTTCTATACGTTTGGTAAATAAGCTAATGATAATTTAATAATGAATGGGCAGGATGTTTACCCATTCATTATTAAATATTAAGCTTTTTAAATTCATCAAACAATATTCCAGATTAACTTGTATTTTTATTGACTAATAACCTATTAAGCTCATTAACCTAATTCTACTTAATCAATTAAAATGGCTTCAATAAATACATCACGCAGAAATTTTATCCGTAATGCTTCTGTAGGTTTTGGCGCGTTGGCGTTGGGGCCGGCATTGTCACAGTTTGCTATGGCTAAACCCGGCAAAAAACTGGGTATTGCTTTGGTTGGTTTAGGGAGTTACAGCGGTGGGCAACTGGCACCGGCCCTCCAAAAAACAAAAAACTGCTATTTGGCAGGTATTGTTACGGGTACGCCATCAAAGGCAGTGGATTGGGCCAAAAAATATAATATCCCCGAGAAGAACATCTATAACTATCAAAATTTTGATACTATTGCCCAAAATCCGGATATAGATATAGTATATGTAGTGCTGCCGGTATCTATGCATAAAGAATATACTATCAGGGCGGCACAGGCAGGTAAGCATGTTATCTGCGAAAAGCCCATGGCCCTTAATGCAAAGGATTGTGAAGAAATGATAGCCGCATGTAAAAAGGCTAACCGTTTATTATCTATTGGTTATCGCTTACACTTTGAGCCTCATACTATTGAGTTGATGCGGTTGGGCCAAAAGCAGATTTTTGGAAAAGTTACCAGTATTGAAACAGGTAATGGCTTTACCTACAATGGCGATCCTAACGCCTGGCGCTTAAAAAAAGCCCTGGCCGGTGGGGGAGGATTAATGGATATGGGAATTTATTCCATCCAGGGTTCTCGTTATACCCTGGGGCAGGAACCTTTGGCTGTAAAAGCTACCCAGGAGAAAACCAGGCCCGATTTTTTTAAAGAGGTTGATGAAACCGTTTTTTGGGAACTGAAATTCCCGGGCGGGCAAAAAGTTACCGGGAAATCCAGCTATAACCATGATTGGGGCTACCTGAAGGTACAGGCCGAGCGCGGTAAGTTTCAGCTTGAACCGGCCTACGGATATGGCGGTATTGACGGCTTTACCAGTAATGGTCCAATGAACTTTCCGCAGATAGTACAACAAGCGGCCCAAATGGATGATTTCGCCAGCTGTGTAACCCGCAATATACAAAGCCGTGTACCGGGCGAGGAAGGCCTAAAAGATATGAGGGTGGTTGATGCCATTTACCGTAGCCTTGACTCCGGGAAGTGGGAAAATATAGGGTAGGTGTATTGCCGAAATTGAATATTTTGGTTAGCTAACGCCCTTAATACTATGAGTTTACTCTATAAATACCACTAAATTAGTAGTGTTTTGTCATACTATTCTAAAAAAAAGATGTTTAAACATTTATTTATAAATAATTCAAATTCTTTACCTACTTTTGAGCCATAGAAAATAAACAAAGCTTAAAAAAATTTAGAACAATGAAAAAAATCTTCATCCTGTTAGCATCAGCATTTTTGTACACTGCTGCATCGGCACAAACAACCTGGACGGTTGACAAAGCACACTCAAACGTTAAATTTACTGTTACTCACTTATTGGTAAATGACGTTGACGGCACTTTTAAAACTTATGATGCTACTATAACTTCAACAAAACCAGATTTTAGCGATGCTAAAGTTTCATTTACTGTACAAACAGCTTCTGTAAGTACTGATAACGATCAACGCGATGGTCACTTGAAATCTGCTGATTTCTTTGACGCAGCAAACAAACCAACGCTTACTTTCACAAGCACAGGTATCTCTAAAACATCTGATAAACATTACAAAGTTACCGGTAACCTTACGTTAGCAGGTGTTACCAAACCAGCTGTATTTGATTTATGGTACCGTGGTACAATTCAAAACCCAATGAGCAAAGCAGATGATGCAGGTTTCCAGTTAACTGGTACTATCAAACGTGCTGACTTTAATTTCGGTAGCAAATTTGGTTCAGCTATGTTAAGCGACGAAGTAACTATTAAAGCTAACGGCGAATTTGCTAAAGCTAAATAATTATAACACACATTAACACTGCGGCGCGCTCATGCAAATGGGGGCGCCGTTTGTTTTAGTTTAATTTTTATTGCGTTGATACTGCACCTTTAATTCCTGTTTTTGTAAATAGTAAATAATTACACTACAAATACCAATTACCGCTACCAGTGCAGCTGCTATAATAACATGTAAAAGCGGTACTTTGTAATTGGGGTTCATTAAAGATTCGGTAACGTTGGGAAGGATGAGTGCAATGAGCGGTAAACAGGTAAATAGCCTTAAAAATCCGAGCTTTTTCATAAACATATTAATATTTAGATTTAGGGAAGCCCCACTGCAGATTATTGATCAATAGTATTGATCGTTAGGTTAAATTGGTTTAGTGACGGCTTACGTTTTCAAATATAGCAGATTAAACACAATAAAAAAACAGCCCTGGTTGGGGCTTACTAAGCATGTATTTTAGCACAAAAATTTTGCTGTTTTGAAGGGAGCAGAAAAAGGTAACCCTTTAGTCGGATAGTAATTGCTTTAAAGTATCAAACCAAAGCTGGTTTTTGGTACCAAAAAAACGATGGTCTACAATGAGGTATATAACATTGATGTTGTCACCTTCTCTGTAGCGTAATCTTAAAGGCTGGCAAAATATTCCATTGTTTTTAACCAATGATCGTTTATATACGTCATCAAACCCCAGGTATATTTGCTCTAGTTTATTAAGTGGAATATTTAAGTAATTATAGCCATCAATAACCAGGCTATTATTGGTCAGTATAATTTCACCCTCACGATGGTGAGGCGGAGGTGTTAAGGAGAAAAGAGATCCGGCCTCGTCAATTAAAGTAAGCGATGAGATTTCATAATCATAGCTCCACATGGCCTTGCCAATTTGTAAAATTTGCATTGATGTAATGTAGAATTAATAATCGACAACTGCAATAGCTGCCGGTGTATTAACGTAAGCATAGTATAAATCCATATATTTGATGTGCGAAAATGTTTTTCGTATTATAATTAGTATGGCTACAGAAGTTAAATGCCCCAGTTGTGGTTTTGGTTTTCCGATAGAGGAGGTGATGGCCGAGGAGTATAAAAAGGAGCTCAGGCTTAAAATGCAGGATTATACCCGCCAAAAGGAGGAAGAGTACCGCAAAAAAGATGAGGAGTTTTTAAGTAAGGAACGGCAGCAAAAAGCGGAGTTTGAACAACGCCTTAATACCGAAAAAAAACAATTAGAACTTTCGCTTGAAGAAAATCTGCGCAGATCTATCAGCCAGGATTTCGAAAACCAGGTGGTGATGCTGAAGAACTCGGCACTGGAGAGCGAGGAGAAACTGAAATTATCCCGACAAAAAGAGCTGGAGTTTTTGCAGCGTGAAAAGCAACTTCAATTAAAGGAAGAAGAGTTGGAGCTATCTGTGCAGCGCCGGTTACAGGAGCAGCGTAACGAACTGAGCGAACAAATACGTAAACAAGAGGCCGAACGGCACAGTATAAAAGATACCGAATACCAGCTAAAAGTAAAGGAGCTTGAAAAGCAATTGGACGACCAGAAGAAACTGGCCGAGGAAATGAAGCGAAAGGCCGAGCAAGGCTCCATGCAATTGCAGGGTGAGGTACAAGAGTTGATATTAGAGGAGTTGCTGCGCAACTATTTCCCGTTTGATTTGATAAGTGAGGTGGGCAAAGGGGTACGTGGTGCCGATTGTGTACAAACGGTACGTAACCAATTTGGGCAAGAGTGCGGCCGCATTATTTACGAAAGTAAACGCACCGCTACATTTGGCGCCGATTGGATAGATAAGCTTAAAAAAGATATGCGCGGTATTGGGGTTGATGTAGCTGTAATAGTTACTCAATGCTATCCAAAAGGTATGGATTGCTTTGGCGAGAAGGATGGTGTTTGGATATGTAGTTTTGATGAGGTAAAAGCAGTATCCTACATCCTGCGCGATGGGATAATTAAGCTATCAAACCTGGTAAAATCGCAGGATAATAAGGGCGATAAAATGCACCTGCTATATGATTATTTAACCAGCAGTGAGTTTTCTGAACAATGGAAAGCTATCCGCGAAGGGTACATGAGTATGCGCCTGTCTATCCAGAAGGAACGCGATGCTATGGAAAAAATGTGGAAATCGCGGGAGAAACAACTGGATAAGGTTTTACTGAACGCGGCCCATATTAAAGGGAGCATTGAAGGCATTGCCGGCAGCGATACCATACAGCTCAATTTAACCGATGATGAAGATGCCCTGTTGCTTGAATAGGATTTGATTTTCTATATATGCGGGCGAGGAAAGGTATTAAACTGTATTTTAAGAAGTATATTAGCATAAAGGTTATGCTGATTATAATTAATAATTGAAGGAAATATATTCAAAATCGGGCGAGTTTTTATTGGGACTTAAAGAAGTGCAGGAGGACTTTTTATGTGTCCCCAGGCAATTTTCTGAGTATACAGTTTATTTTATCCCGCACGGAAAGGGAACTTTTCATGCTGATTTTGGCGCCTTTGTGTTTACCGGTCCGGTGTTGTTGTTCTCTACGCCGCTGCAGGTGGTTCATATTGAGGAATGCCCCTCCATAAAAAGTATCATGCTGCAGTTTCATGGTGATTTTTATTGCATTGAATACCACCGGGAAGAGGTTTCCTGTAACGGATTGCTGTTTAATAATATTTATATTGATCCTGTTGTAGTACTTACGGATAAGGAAGCCAAAGTGTTTGATTTATTGTTAGATGAGTTAAGTGAGGAGTTTAACCAATCTGCTCCTTCAGAAATTGTATTACGGGCCTTTCTGCAACTTTTCCTGGCCAAATCAAGCAGTATCAAAATAAAAGCCATAACCAATCAAACGGACAAGGTTGAAAAAGATGAACTGATGGAAAGGTTTAGGCATTTGTTGGATGAGCATTACCTTGATATGCATAAACCCTCGGATTATGCGCAGCTGCTGGCTATGTCGCCAGGTAATTTTGCCCGGCGCAGTACCCGGTATTTTCATAAATCGCCATCACAGCTGATACAGGAACGCCTCATTCTCGAAGCCAAAAAACAACTCCATTTAACCCGGCAAAGCATCAAAGAAATAGCTTATAATCTCCAATTTCAGGACGAGTTTTATTTTAGCCGGGTTTTTAAAAAATTCACAAAGGTATCCCCCCAAGCGTTTCGCGATAAAACAGGCATCTCCATTGTGGCCGATTTGTCCAAGTATTAGCCGTAAACGTCCATGTTTGCGGGCTTCATACTGTTGTAAATTTGATCAACAAAAAACAACAGTTATGAAAACTTCCATTATCAATACCATCGCCAATTTAGATCAGTTAGGAAAAAAGGTGATACGCTTCGGCATTGTAATTATCTTCCTTTGGATAGGAGGACTGAAATTCTTTACCTATGAAGCAGATGGCGTTGTGCCATTTGTAGCTAACAGTCCATTCATGTCTTTCTTTTACAATCACCCCGGCGAGTATAAAAAGCATATGAATAAAGAAGGAGAGCTTGTACCAGCAAATCATCAATGGAATATTGAAAACAACACATACGGCTTTGCTCAGGGGCTGGGAGCTTTCCTGGTGCTATTAGCCGTTTTGGTGGCATTGCATAAAGTTGCACCGCTGCCAAGCATGATAGGAAGCATCCTTGTTTTTATAGTGACGCTGGGTACGCTATCCTTCCTGGTGACCACCCCCGAAAGCTGGGTGCCGCACTTAACAGATCATCAATGGGGCTTTCCGTACCTGTCTGGCAGAGGGCGGCTGGTAATTAAAGATATCGCGATACTTGGCGGGGCCATCATTACCATGAGCGATTCTGCAAGGCTTTATCTAAGTCGCCAAAAAAACAAGTAATTATCAATTCTATAATACAGAAATAATCATGAAAACCATAAATGTGCCTAACCGCGACCAGGTGAGTGCTGAATCGCAGGTGTTATTTGATGCTTTAAAAAAGCGTGTTGGCAAGGTGCCAAACCTTTATGCAACCATGGGGTATTCGTCAAACGCCCTAAAAGCATTTCTGGACTTGGAAGAAACCTTGAGCAAAGGGGTATTTACGCCAAAGGAAAGGGAGGCTGTAGCGTTGATCGTATCTGAAATAAACGGTTGCGCTTACTGCTTAGCCGGCCATACCGCGCTGGCATTGATGAGAGGGTTTACAAAAGACGAAACCCTTGCCATAAGAAGAGGCCAAACGGAAGATGCCCGGCTAAACGCGATCATCCATTTGGCTCAGTCTATAGCCGAAAATAAAGGCAAAGCAGACGAAGAATTATTAACCGCCTTTTACGATGCAGGTTTTGACGAAGGTGCTTTGATGGAACTAACAGGTTTGATAGCGGTAAGGGTATACACTAATTATGTATATGCTTTAACAAAGATCCCTGTTGATTTTCCTGCTGCCGAGCCTATAAATTAATAATGGGATGAGCTTATCAGGAAAAGAAAGGTTAGGTATGGCTAGCCAGCTTTTTGAGGTTTTGAAATAATATAATTACATCCGGGTTTTTGTTTTGCTACCAGATCTTGTTTCTGAGCAAAAGAAAGGTGCGGATTTTTGTTGGCTATGCCTGTTTGCGTCAAAAGATAATTGATTCATTGTCAGTCTTTAATCTGTTTATTTCTGTTTGCTAAAATGGAATATTTTGATTGTTAGATTGTTAAAGGTTTCCATAGTTCCAGATGGAACACAGAGTACAATTAAAAATCAATCTGATCGGCGATATTCTCTTTTTTAAAGGAAATCCTTAAACCATAACCTATTCAGGGGATGCCAGCTGCCTGATATCCACAAGAAACCAACTTTTCCACAATGCCCTAAAACCGCAGGCAATGCATTAACTTTACCCGATTAACAAAAGGAGTAAACCGCTTGGCTAAAGATACTACCAAAGAAACCCCCTTAATGCAGCAATATAACGCCATAAAGGTGAAGTACCCCGGTGCTTTGCTGCTGTTTCGCGTGGGTGATTTTTACGAAACATTTGGCGAAGATGCCATTAAGGCTGCCGGCATACTGGGCATTGTACTTACCCGCCGTGGCAATGGTGTGGGCACTCATATTGAGCTGGCAGGTTTCCCGCATCATTCGCTGGATACCTATTTACCCAAGCTGGTGCGCGCAGGGCAACGTGTGGCTATCTGTGATCAGCTGGAAGACCCCAAGACTACCAAAACCATTGTTAAACGTGGCGTTACCGAACTGGTAACACCCGGCGTGGCCACCAATGATAATATACTTAATCAAAAGAGTAATAATTACCTGGCATCGCTGCACTTTGAAAAAAATACCATCGGCATTGCCCTTATAGATATTTCAACCGGCGAGTTTCATACGGCACAGGGTAACAGCGATTATATTGATAAGCTGCTGCAAAGTTTTTCGCCCTCAGAGGTGATCTACCCCAAAAGCCGTACCCGCGATTTTAAGGAGAGCTACGGCGATAGATTTTATACCTACGCCCTTGATGAATGGCCTTACAGCGGCGATTACGCTACCGAAACGCTGTTAAAACACTTCGGCGTAAAATCGCTTAAAGGTTTTGGCATTGATAAGCTTAACCTTGGTATAATAGCGGCAGGAGTGGCCATCCATTACCTTAATGAAACTGAGCACCGTAACCTGCAACATATCTCTGCCATAGGCAGGATTGAAGAAGACAGGTATTTATGGTTGGATAGGTTCAGCGTACGCAACCTGGAGCTGGTAGGCTCTACCAATGATAATGCCCTTACCCTGGTTGATGTACTTGACCATACCTGCTCGCCCATGGGCGCCCGTTTGCTGCGCCGCTGGATTGTAATGCCACTTAAGGAGATAAAACCTATCAACGATCGCCTTGGTGTGGTGGAGTACATGATTGAACATGAAGAACTCCGCGAAAATCTGCAAAACAACATCCGCCAGATTGGTGACCTGGAAAGGCTGATCTCCAAGATCGGTTTGCAAAAGGCCAACCCACGCGAGGTTTGTCAGCTTAAAAAAGCGTTGATGGCTATTGGTGTTATCAAGAAGATTGCCGAAACTTCAAAAAGCCAGCCATTACGCGCAATAGGCGAGCAGCTTAACCCCTGCGTGCTCATCTGCGAAAAAATAGAACGCGAACTGCATCCCGAGCCTCCGGTAATGATCGTGAAAGGTTCTGTGATGAACGAGGGTATTAATGAGGAACTCGACAGGCTGCGAAAAATAGCTTTTGGAGGTAAGGGTTACCTGCTGGAGATTCAGAAACGTGAAGCAGAAGCTACAGGCATTCCCTCGTTAAAAGTATCGTTCAATAACGTATTTGGCTACTATCTGGAGGTTACGCATAGTCATCGTGATAAGGTGCCTGCCGAGTGGATTCGTAAACAAACACTGGTAAATGCCGAGCGTTATATTACACCCGAGCTAAAAGAATACGAAGAACAAATTTTAGGTGCCGAAGAAAAGATCCTGGTGCTGGAAACACGTTTGTATAATGATCTGCTTTATTCACTTGCAGAGTATATTAAACCGATACAACTAAATGCCCAGCTGATAGCCCGCTTGGATGTGCTGCTTAACTTTGCTACCATAGCCATCAAAAATTACTATGTAAAGCCGGAGATGAATGAAAGCCGTGTGCTGGACATTAAAGGCGGACGCCACCCGGTAATAGAAAAAAACTTGCCGCTGGGTGAAAGTTACATTACTAATGATGTGTTCCTAGATTCGGAAACACAGCAGATCATCATTATTACAGGGCCCAATATGGCGGGTAAATCGGCCTTGTTAAGGCAAACCGGCTTAATTGTTTTAATGGCCCAGATGGGATGTTTTGTGCCTGCTAAATCGGCTTCGATTGGGCTGGTAGATAAGATATTTACAAGGGTAGGCGCATCAGACAACCTATCATCGGGCGAATCGACCTTTATGGTGGAGATGAACGAAACAGCCAGTATCCTGAATAATATATCAGACCGGAGTTTGATTTTGTTAGATGAGATCGGTCGTGGTACATCTACTTATGATGGTATTTCTATTGCCTGGTCCATTGCCGAATATTTGCATAATCACCCTGCTGCCAAGGCTAAAACATTATTTGCTACCCACTATCATGAATTGAACGAGCTAAGCAATACTTTTCATCGTATCAAGAATTTTAACGTATCGGTAAAAGAGGTTGGTCATCAGATCATATTCCTGCGTAAGCTGGTACCGGGTGGAAGTGAGCACAGCTTTGGAATACACGTAGCCAAATTAGCGGGGATGCCTCAAAAGGTATTGACCCGCGCCAACGAAATATTAAAGAAACTGGAAAACGAACGCACAGGCGGCGAGCATATTAAAGAAAGCATCCGTAAGGTGCAAAAACAAGCCGTACAGATGCAGATGTTCTCTATAGATGACCCGGTACTTGTAAAGATTCGTGATACACTGAATAATCTTGACGTAAATACGCTGACACCTGTAGAAGCTTTAATGAAGCTGGATGAGATACAAAGGGTGATTAAAAGTTAGATGTGCTGATAATAAAGCTTTGTCATCCTGAACGATAGTGAAGGATCTATTCTCCACTATGCTTCTTCGCCCTGTGTAGTCTGCGAATAGATCCTTCGTATCTCAGGATGACAAAAGAGTGGAATTTCATCTGCACATCTAAAATCTGCAAACCTGCACATCCCCATGTGGATATGTTAAAAACATCCTCCTTATTCACTCGGGCTTAAATTCTATTTTTACTGCATGACCAAACATCGCCTCTTTTTATACTGCATCGTTTTGTTTTTTGTACCGGTAATTTTAACTTCCTGTCATTCGAGAAAAGCCGCTATGCGGGGGCAACCAGGCGAAGTAGTTCAGCCTAATGCCGATATCGCATCCAAATACGCTGAGATCATGGGCGTAAGCAAAAACGATATAGAAAACGGCAGATTATATGCGTTTATTGAGCAGTGGATGGGTACCCCCTATAAATTTGGTGGCCTGGATAAGGATGGGGTAGATTGCTCCGGACTTGCTTTTTTGTTAGAGCAACAGGTGTATGGTATCACCATCCCACGTATGACCAGTAAGCAAATCAACGTTATTAAGCGTAAATATGAAGAAGAATTGAAAGAGGGCGACCTGGTTTTCTTTGATTTTGATGGCAAGCAATTTAGCCATGTAGGTGTTTACCTTCAAAACGGATATGTAGTTCATGCAAGCTCAAGGCGTGGGGTTATCATCGTAAAACTCAGGGATCCTTCTTTATACAAATATTTTTCCAGGGCGGGCTCTATTGATGAAGTGAGCGTGTCGACAAATTAGTGAAAGGTGAAATAAATTGGGCAGGTAATTTAGCGTTTTGTCCTTAATCTTTCGTCTTTGCTCCTTAATCTTCTGATCTTTGTTCCTTAATCTTCCAGTCTTTACTCTTTTGATGTAACTAATTTATTTTCAGTGTGTCTTTTGGTTATGGATCAGTATTTGTAAGTTTATATTAACTAACTTAACTTGTCATGCCAACTTTTAAATTATGGCTATTTGGTTCGCATAGGCGCTATCTAACGCTTTATGTGCTTGCTGTAATTATGTTTATTTCGGCATGCGGAACTGTCAAGAAAACGGAGCGGCCGGTAGTGAAACCAGATTTTAACAACACAGCAAAATAATATCCATAATACTCAGAAACTGCCTGAAACGCAACAACACCATGCCATTGCGAGCACAGCGTGGCAATCGCCAACTGTGCTGATTTGCCCTGTATAAAGCCTGTGATTGTTTCGTGCTCACCTATTGCAAGTTATAAAACTGAAGTCGTCCTGAACTTGTTTCAGGATCCCACAGGACAGGTGGACCGCATGAAGTATACTTAGAATTGGGGTGCTGAAACAAGTTCAGCATGACATGGTGGAGATGTCATTTTCCTTTCAATGTCCCCCGGATAATAAAACTCGTGACGGTCTATTTTTTTATTTTTAGATAGCAATAAGAATGTGGTAATTACAAACTACATTAAAAATGAATATTTTTGCATCGTTATGTCAAATCAAAAAGAAGAATACTCATTCTGGTCAAAGTATAAAAAGTTTGCAGGGAACGAAATTTTGCTCTACCTGGTTATGATTATAGGTATCATACTCGGCATCGTTATATTTAGTTATTTTTAATCAATGTAACATTGCTATTGTCCGTTTCGCTGATAGCCTGGTAAAAATCCACAAACTCCTGGTACATATCTTTATTGTAGGTGCCATCAATTACCTGCAGCTTACGCTTATATATCAGCTGATCGCCAATCACAACGGCCGATACAGAGAATTTTCCAAAGGGCTTGTCAATGGATACACTTGCCGGTCGCATGTCAACATGGTAGCCCTTAGGCAGGGTGTAACTAATTTCATCTTCATCAGTATAGCCCCTGTTGATATAAAAAGCGTTATGCCTGTTATGAACTTCCCTGGGTGCCCCGTCTGTACGGTTAATGGCATTAGCTAAAAAATCTATCTTACCGTTACTTGCAGATCCATAATCAGGCGCACTTAGCTTTATAATTTCTGTGGCTACAGGGTTAATACTTTTATCCTGTTTAAATTCAAATTTTTCAATCTCGAGGTTATTTATCGGATATTCTTTTTGAAGGCTTTTCACCTGGTCTTTTGGCGCTTCCTGGATGATATATTCGCGGTTATCATACTGTGTGCCTTTAAAAGTAGTAAGCATATTCCCTGTTAACATACCATCTGCATCGATGGTGAAGCTGGCTTTGCAATGTTGTACGTTATCCTGGGCTGTGTATTTAGGTGTGTGCAGCAGTTTACCGCCTTCGGGTGTGCAGGCTAATACATAACGGTCATCGGTAAAATCACTTAAAAAACCAAAGGGGATTTGCTGGCTTGTGCATTCCAGAAAAGTGGTATCGTTTTTAAATGGCAGGCATAATATAACATGGTCAAACTGGTTCATACTGGCAAAATCCTTCAGTGGACCCTGCTTACGTGAACCCGATTTTACAATGCAATAATAGGAGTCGATATTAACGGCATTAAGCAATGCCTGGGTATAGTTCACCAGTGCTTTACAGTCGCCGTAATTTTGCTGGTCTACATCGCTTGCCAAAAACGGCTGATAACCGCCAATGCCAACCTGTACACTTATGTAGTGTGTTTTGCCCTGCATGTATTCATAAATTTTTTTGGCTTTCAATTTAGGATCGGTAATACCGTTAGTGATCTCCTTCATCCGCTCGTTTGTTGACATCGGGAGCGTTGTGCGGCTGGCGAGCAATTTATCATATATCCATTTACCCATCCCATTCCAATCATTAAATGACCCGGGTACACCAAGGTATTCAAATTTTTCGGGGGCTACTTTTACCCTGCTCAAATATTTATCTTGATTGGGGCTGTATGGCTCTTCTTTTATTGCTTTTAAATTGGTTAACTGCCATGTATAGGTGTTTTCTCCCAGCTTATTGGTACCTGTAACCACACCAACCGGTACATTTAACTCTTTATACCTGATCTTGAAATCGGGTTTACAGCTGAAAGTATAGGTGCTTTTTTGAACGGCTACTCCGGTTGATGAATTAGGTACCCAATCACTGAAATTGAGTGATTGTTTTGATTTTATATCATATTCATAGGCCACCGTATAGGGATAATCCGATACTGCCGGGTTAAAATGTTTAACCTTGGTATCATCAAAAAGTGTTGACCGGCTTACCGCGTCAACATCCTCAAAGTCGCTTTCAGAAAATTTACCTGTGGGCTTACCAAACTGGTTGTATACTATTCCTTTTATGCCTTTTATAATATTGGCTTTGTCATGAAACACAACTATTTCGGCTTCGTCAGCGCCATTTTTGTTTAATATGGTTATAGCCTGTTTTATATGATAAAAAGTATTATCAAGATCTTTCACCTCAATATTAAGTTCCTCATTACGCACAACGGCGCTGGCATAGGGTAACAAATCCTTTGGTATCAGTGATACATCATAATTTTCCTGTGCGCCGGCGCTTATATTTAATGCCAGGAATGATAACAGCGTTACAAATACTTTCATTATTTTTTCTTGAAAACCATATCGGCTTTTTGGGTAAGGATGATCTTATTATAAAGCTCTTTTAAGTAAGGGTACTCCTCGGATGTGTAAATAGGTTTGGTAAACTTAGTGATGTTCGAGAACGTAAATGTATTGCCCATACTTTCAAAGCTGCTTGCATACATGCCTCCATTGCCCGGCATTTTAAAAGCTATTGACTGTGGCGGGGTTTCAACAGTATAAGCATCGGGCAGGTGCATATTTAGTATTAACCGGTTATCTGAGGCCATTCCCCAATCAACAGGGTAATCTCTTTCGGCAAGCTTGAATGGATTGGTTGTAATTTTATCCCATAAAAAAGGATTAAATACCAACCGGTTATGGTTCATGTTATCAAACGCGTCAATTTCAACTTCAAAGGTCTCTCCAAGCGGCATATCAAGGCTATCAAGGTTTGATATGCTTGATTTAAGGATCTTGAGTTTGGGTAATTTTTCGTCCTGGTTTTCAACATATTCATCAATCGAATTGAACTTTTTAATTGCCTGGCGTTTTAAGTAGCCATCATAACCAGAATAATAGTTGGATATGGTGCCTTTAAGCTTACCATTATCAAGCAAAGTAAGGTCCAGTGATTGTGTTGTTGACTCCTTCTGCAGCCCGCTTAATTCAATCCAGTACGATGGTTTATCTAAACTGATCACCCTGCCTTTATCATTTAGGCATTTGAGCGGTAGTAATCCAAATGATAGTAAGGGATCGGTGGCATCAAGCAGGTAACTTTTATCGCCAATATTAACTTTAGCTATTACGTAATTAAAATCATTAATTACCGGGTAAAGCATATTAATATTGCCATTATTACGGGTTGATAAAACTACTACTTCTGTGTTTATATCTGCCGCCCTTAAGGCTGCGGCAAGGGCCAGGTTAATATCGCCAATGGTACCGGTATGTGCTTCATATGCCTTTTTTATACCGTCAGGACTATAAATGGTGGTAAGATCATTCCATTTAAACCATTTTTGAAGGTAGGCGTAAATGGCTTTGGCCTTTTCCAGGTCATCTGTTTTTCCAGCTATTACAGCGGCAATCCTATCTTTCATCAGCTCCTTACGCTTAAACTGGGATCCGAAGTACTCATTGGTTTTAAGCTGATATTCAATATCTTTCCATGTTTTTGAAACAACAGTTTTTGCACTGGTGTAGGGGTTGGTCCATTCAACCTCATCAAAATATATAGCTGCCAAAAAGTTCTTGGGCGAGGTCATATGGTCCTCAATTACAAAAGCAGGGATATCTTTCATTTCGTACACTATTAACGAACAATCGCATTTAGCGCCGTGAGATGAAAAGCATTCCCGTTCAATCTCCGATGTATTGTTTGAGAGTTTTAAACTTCCGCGCAATATGGCATTAAACGTCCAGAATGCGGGGATATGTACCTCGTACTTTGACCGCGCCTTGGGTATAAAATCCTGAAAATCCCAATTTCTGAATTCGTCAAGGTAAGGTGATATAAGTTTATATCTGAAATCAATTACACAACCTGGCCGCAAAGCTGGTAAAGCAAACTTCACAGTACTTCGGTACTTATGATCCTTTACAGTATATACTTTTTTTGCATCAAATGGTGCACTTCGCATAAGGCCATCATCATCCTGGTAATAAGTAGTGCCAACTATTTCTTCAACTTCTTCTGTAGTTTCATTATTACCGCTATGTTGAATAGGTATCTCGATGGTGCCACTTTCAAGTCCTTTTTTATCAAAGATTTTGATCCGGGCATGATAATTGAAAATTAGTCTTACATGGTCGTCCCCGGTAATATCAATTCTGCTTTTACCAAACTCATTTAAAAATAAGGCATGGGCCGATGTATCTTTTGCGTATTTTTTTAGGCTGAGGTCTTCGGTGGTTACACTTTCTTCAAAATCCTGAGCGATTGCAAAGTGTTGAATACCAATAAATAAAATAGTAATAAGGAGTATTTTTTTCATGCAATAATTGCGATAATTAGGATGGTTTTAATTTAATACATAAAACCGAATATTATTTAAATTAAAAAATTTATTCTGCTGATTCTTTTTAAGACATTTGCGACCTTTACAGTATTACTGATTTTTTACCATGAAACTAAAATTAAAACGTCCGCTTGCCTTTTTCGATCTTGAAACTACGGGCACCAATATAGGGGCCGACCGCATAGTTGAGATATCTGTTATTAAGCTGCAGCCTGATGGTAGCGAAGAAGTTAAAACGTGGCGCGTTAATCCTGGTATGCCTATTCCGTTGGAATCATCATTAGTGCATGGCATTTATGACGAGCATATACAGAACGAGCAGCAATTTGGCGCCCTGGGCCAGGCCATTGCCGAATTTATTGGCGATAGCGACCTTGCCGGCTACAATTCCAACAAGTTTGATATCCCTATGCTGATGGAAGAGTTTTTGCGTGCTAACGTTGCATTTACTTTGGATAATCGCCATTTTGTGGATGTGCAAAATATATTTCACCAGATGGAGCAGCGCACACTTAAAGCCGCTTACCAGTTTTATTGCGATAAAAAAATAGAGAACGCACACTCGGCCGAGGCTGATACCCGCGCCACCATGGAAGTTTTGCTGGCGCAGATTGAGCGCTATGAAAATATGCAATGGGAAGATAAAAAAGGCAATATCACCGTTCCGGTTGTGGGCGATGTAGAGGCTTTGCATAAATTTACTAACTTAAGTAAGCCGGTTGATTTTGCCGGCCGCATGGTTTATAATGAGCAGGGCGAAGAAACCATCAACTTTGGCAAGCACAAAGGCAAAAGAGTGGAAGATGTATTAACTGCCGAGCCGAGCTATTATTCATGGATGATGCAGGGCGATTTTCCTTTATATACCAAACGCAAGCTGGAAGAGATTCACGCCCGTTGGAATGCTAAAAGAAATGCGGAACGCCAGGCAAAAAATGCTGCTCAACAGCCAAAGCCTGCCGAGCAAACCCAGGCTCCAAAGCCGGAAGCTCCCAAAGCGGATTATCCTAAAAAAGAGTTTCACAAGCCCGATCATACCAAAACTCAATATCCACCCAAGCCATTTAAAAAGAAGGATGAACCTGCTCAACCTGTAAATGATGATATGCTGGCCCAGCTGGCATTGAAATTTAAAAAAGGGTAGTGTTTAATTTAGATTTGAGATGTTATAGTCTGTCTAAAAATAAAAAAAAGGTCGTCATTGCGAGGAACGAAGCAATCTCCCCATAGACAGATCGACCTTATGAGTCCCTCTGTGCAGCTTAGAGATTGCTTCGTGCCTCGCAATGACGCGTGGATATATGCTTCATTAGAAGTCTAACAATATTTAATAAATTATTTTTAGACAGCCTCTTAGATATGAGACTTTTTAGGAAAGTACAATTTCATTAATTCAAAAAGCCCCATATGGGGCTTTTTGAATATCTCATATCTCCTTCAAAAAATCAATATTTCTTTTTAGCCCTGCAAATTTGGTACGCTTTACTGCCGAGTTTTTGAATACCTTTTGAAAAACATCCTGGGTCATGTCCTGCCAGTCGGTGGCTTTTAAATTAAGCAGGTCGGGGTGTGGGGCAAATTCCGGTTCAGTGTTTAATATGGAGAAACGGTTCCAGGGGCATACATCCTGGCAAACATCACAACCAAACATCCAGTTGTCCATTTTGCCTTTAAACTCCGGTGGAATCTCGTTTTTAAGTTCGATGGTAAGGTAAGAGATGCACCTGCTGCCATCAACTACATAAGGGCCTACAATGGCATCTGTTGGGCAGGCATCAATGCAATTGGTACAAGTACCACAATGATCCATAGTTGGGGCTATATCATATTCCAGTTCCAGATCGATGATCAATTCTGCCAAAAAAAAGAAAGAACCGGCCTTTTTGTTTAGCAGGTTGGAGTTTTTGCCTATCCAGCCCATGCCAGCCCGTTTGGCCCAGGCCTTATCTAATACCGGTGCCGAATCAACAAATACCCGGCCTCCAACTTCGCCAATCTTCTCGTTAATGAGCTGTAATAGCTGCTTCAGCTTATCTTTTATAACGGTATGGTAATCTATACCATAGGCATATTTTGAAATTTTGGGTGCTGATGAATCGGTTTGTTTATTATCTGTATAGTAGTTAATACCCAATGAAATCACAGATTTAGCACCATCCACCAACAGCCGCGGATCAAGGCGTTTGTCGAAATGGTTTTCCATGTATTGCATTTCGCCATGCATGTTTTTTTTTAACCATGATTCTAACCGGGGGGCTTCTTCTTCAAGAAACTCTGCTTTGGATATACCGCAAAACAAAAAACCAAGCTTTTGGGCTTCGTCTTTAATCAACTGGCTATATGGTTTTCTGTTTTGCATATCTGCCACAAAGATACTATAAATTGAAAGTCAAAAAATATACGTGTTCTCAGGGCATTTCAGCTTAAAATGATAATATAAGTGTTAAAATGACGTTTTTGTTAATTAATGGTGTGGTTTTTGTAACTATTGATAAAATATATCGTATGTAAATGCTTAAGCACTTAAATTTCCTGCCAAAACATATCTTAGGTTTACACGCTGTTGGAGAAATCACGAATACAGATTATGAAGATGCGTTGAAACCTTTGATCCATGATCATATTAAAGAAAATGGTAAAATAAATTTTCTATTGGTATTGGAAACTCATATAAAAAATTTTGATGCAGGGGCGTGGTGCGGCAATATAAGTATTGGCCTTAAGTACTTTACCAAGTGGAACAAGTTGGCCATCGTGACAGATCAGCGCGGCGTGCGGGAGTTTAGCCACCTGTTTAAGTATATATTACCAGGTAAATATAAAGGCTACTCCATAGATGAGCTGGACGAAGCTGTTAAGTGGATAGCGGAGAAATAATCAAAGATCCAGCTACTAATTATTAGCCTGCATGAAACACCGGAAGGTGTTTTTTTTTGCTAAAAAATCAAAGTGCCATCATTATCAATAAAGCATTTGATTAATATTCTGCAGCCAATAGGTTCGTTGTTTAAGGTTGCGGGGATAAATGTTCTATCCTCATCATTCAGGGCATCAATGTTTACATTAAAAGTTTTGGAGTAGTTGCCACTGTATATACTTACCTTAAAATAGGCCAGCCGCCCACCCGGGCTAACCAGCAATTCAACCACGGCAATGGAAACATCCCTATTAATATCCATTAGGTTTGCCGGTAATTTAAATAGTTTTAAATAAGGGAGGTATCCATAGTATCTTCCGCCTGGTTTAATGGGTTTAGTGGTGCGGTCGGTATCTGTAAGTTGTTTATCTACAAAATAACGAAGGTTTGAAGTAGTATCTTCCGGGGCCTCGTACAAGAGATCCTTTTTAGTGTAATCGTAATTTTGCAGCAGATGGCCGTTTGGATCATAAAAATGCCACACACCAGTTTTTATATCTTTATCAAACTGACCGCTCGCGATAGCGATTGATTTGTTATACACGGCCTGGTACAAGCCCTGCCTTGTACTTTTGTCGCTTTTTAGCACATGCAGTTTTTCTGTAATATGATCGTTAATTTTATGGCTCCGCTCAACAGTTTCCTGTGAGTAGGCACTGTTTATACAAAATAGGGAGACAATTAACAGGATAATAGTTTTCAATTGTGATATTGATTTTGGGTAAATATAAAACAGGTTGCCATTAATATCAACCATTTGAAGATAATTGGGTTTGGTTATTGACTATTTAAGTTTGCTAAAGTTTAATCTGTTTTAACTATGTAATACTAATGTTGCATTAATAGCATGGGATGCTTAAACTTGTAAGCACAATTTTTATCACATGACAGCTCTTACAGATCAATCCGATTATAAAACGGTAAGCTTTTCTGAAACTACCATCACGGAACTGATGATCCCCTCTTATTCTAATTTTGGCGGAAAAATCCACGGAGGTATTCTGCTGTCGCTGATGGATAAGGTGGCCTATGTTTGCGCTGCTAAACATGCGGGTAATTATTGCGTAACAGCATCTATTGATACGGTTGATTTTTTGCACCCTGTTGAGGTGGGCGAGCTGGTATCATTAATGGCTTCGGTTAACTACGTTGGTAACACATCGTTGGTAGTGGGTATCCGGGTAATATCAGAAAACATCAAGAACAACTCTGTAAAGCATACAAATACCAGCTATTTTACCATGGTAGCTAAGGATGATGCTAACAAACCAGCCAAAGTTCCGGGATTGATATTGGAACATCGCGAGCAGGTAAGGCGATTTATAGAGGCACGCCGCCGTAAAGAAATCAAACAGAGTTATATGAAAGAAGTTGAGCAAATACAAATGCCTGATAATTATGAGCATTGTATTCAGCTGCTTGTGGGCGAAAGATGCTTAGTGGCTGGGTAACGTCTTTAAGTTATCCGCTAATTTGCAGCAAGTTTTGGGTAACGCCATATTAATAAATTAAGAACTAAGGTTTCCCAACTCCTGTATAAATGAGGCAAATTATTGGCCAGTTATTATTATTGTTACTGTTACCAGGCGGCGTAACTTATGCCCAAAACAAAGTTTCTAAGGTACAACCTGTTAATGCCGCGGCAGAAAGAGCTGGTATTGATAAGTTAAATATAGCAGCAGATGAACTTTATGTAAGTAATCCTGATTCCGCACGCCGCATGGCCGAAAAGGCGCTGCTCCGTTCTGAAAAAATAAAATACAATTATGGTATAGGGTATGGGTTTTTAAACCTGGGGCACGTTTATTGGGCACAGTCTTATTATCCTATAAGTTTATTCTATTTAAAATCCGCCTTAACATATATTCCGCAGGATAAGCCACTTATATTGGCTGAATGCTACAATTCTCTGGGTCGCACTTACCTCGAACTTAAAAATTATAAAGAAGCTAAGAGCAATGTCGATATCTCGGCAAAATATGCTGGTAAGGATGCGCTAATGTTAGGTGAGTTTTATAGCGAACAGGCACTGATCCTGATCAGGATGCAGGATTACAATAATGCAATACCTGCCAGTATGCAGGCATTAACCTATTTTAAGCAGGCAAAGGATGATGGTAATATCAGCATTGTTTATACCCGTCTTGGTTCCATCCATCACTATAAAAAAAACTACCCCAAAGCCATTGCTTATGCGGATACAGCTGTTAGGATGAGCTTTAAAACAGGTAATAAGCGCCTGCGTGCAAAAACCTCCATTGAATTTGCTGTGCTTTATAATGAGCTTAAACAATACGATAAAGCTATAGGGTATGCACAAAAAGGAGCAAGGTTATCTGATAGTTTGGGTTTGATGGAGGGCATATCGTCAGCTTACAAAGCAATGGTGGTTAGTTTTGAGCAAAAGCATGATCTTTTAAATGCGCTGGCTTATCAAAAGAAATACAGCGCGGCATTGGATAGCTTAAATGTTTACAATAAAAGGCATAATACCGAGCTCATACAAAACTATTTTACGTTTAATGCCAGGCTGAATGAAATAGCCGCTATTGAACGAAAGGGTAGAGAGGCAAAAGAAAAAATTCATTTTCAAACTATCATCATCATAACACTGGCAATTTCGTTATTGGTAGTGCTTATTGCTTTATATATCACTTACTATAACTATAATCAAAAGAAGTTACTGAGCAAATCGCTGTGCAGACAGCAGGAAGCCCTGATAATTCAGAAAAACCTGATAGAAGAGCAAGCCCTAAACCTGGCTGCAGTAAATAAACTAAAAGACAAGCTACTGGCAGTTATAGGGCATGATCTGCGCACACCTTTTGCCAACCTGCGTAACATAATGGGTTTATTTGAAGATGATGATTTAAACCTGGAAGACATGCATGGTTTGATGAAGAAAATGGAACCCGTAATAAAAGGGGCCGAGCTCACCTTATCCAATTTATTGGAATGGGCCGGTAGCCAGATCAGGGGCATCAATATAAGCCCATCAGCTATTAATATTTATGCGATAGGCCAGGAGATGGCGCAAATTTATAGTTACCAGCTGCTTCAAAAAAATATCGAGTTTCAAAACGTGGCTATCACGGGCGATTTTGTAAAGGCCGATGAAAAGCATATTAAGGTTGTAATTGGTAACCTTATAAGCAATGCTATAAAGTTTACAGATGATAATGGCACTGTTAGCTTAAGCAGCCGTATTGATAAAAATGAACTTATTATCAATATAAACGATACAGGCAAGGGTATTGCCCATGAACAGCAGCTCAAATTATTCGGTTTTAATTCGCACTTTACCGAGAACGGTACCATGGGAGAAGTAGGTACAGGTATTGGCCTGTTTTTATGTAAGGAATTGGTTGAGTTTAATGGCGGTCGGCTATGGGTAACATCCGAAGTAAATAAAGGAAGTACCTTTAGTTTTAGCCTCCCGTTGGCCGGCTAAACAAAAATTATTCCTTTTTTTATTATCTAATTAACATGTTATTGTATCTTAAATAGTAAGTAATACGTATAAAATCTAAAATATATACCTACTGATAAGTAATTTAATTATTCCGAAAACGTTTTAAGTTTATTGGTGGATTTGGCAAACTCATCTATATCTTTATAAAATGATGAGAATAGTAGTTTTTTACTATCTTGTGACAATCTAATTAACGCCCGATCAATTTAAACTAAACTCCCCTTTTTTTTAATGGCTTTCTTAAACACTGTGCTCGAACCACCTTCGTATGGTTGGACTGATAAGGATGGTAACCTTTCAAAACCTACCAATGCTACAATCGTAAAAGAATTTTTTTCCAGGCTTAATGTATTTGCTGATAAAAAAAACTGGCTTTCATTTTTAAGCTGGTTCCTGGTGCTTTGCCTGGCGCCAATCCTGTTTTTATTCATTTTTAAATATTTTAGTATAACAGGGCTTATTGTAGCTTTTGTTTACAGCATGATCATTATGGGTACCCATGGTACTATATGGCACCACAGGTATTGTACGCACTGTGCTTATACATTCCGTAATAATTTTTGGCGTTTTTTTACGCAAAATCTTACGCTTAAAATTATTCCTGAGGAGATCTATGCAGTATCGCACCATGTGCATCATGCTTTATCTGATCAGCCGGGCGACCCGTACAATGCACAGGGTGGTTTTCTGTATTGCTTTTTGGCCGATGTAAATCACCAGCCAATAGCACGCAACATGAACGAGGCCAGCTACAAAAAATGCATTAACTTAATGAAGCACGTTGGTGTTACACCAAATACCTACAAACAATATCAAAAGTGGGGTACCATTGCCAATCCGTACCGTACCGTCGCAGGTATCATTCTTAACTGGGGATTCTGGTTCGGGGCATTTTACCTGTTGGGTGGCTTCCCGCTGGCTTGTGCTGTATTTGGTTCGGCTGGTGTGTGGGCTGTAGGCGTACGCACATTTAATTATGAAGGCCATGGTAAAGGAGAAGATAAACGCAGGGAAGGTGTTGACCATAACCGGGAGGATATGTCAATAAACCAATTGTGGCCGGGCTACGTTGCAGGCGAATGGCACAATAACCATCACCTATATCCAAAAAGCGCGCGCTCCGGCTTCAAACCACATCAGTTTGATTTGGCCTGGTGTTACATAAAGTTAATGAGTATGTTGGGCGCCGTAAGTTCATATCGTGACTCAAAAAAAGAATTTTTATTAACCTATTTTCCTAAAACACCCATTGTGCAAATAGCGGCGGTTAAATATGCCGAAGTAAAGCCCGTGATGGTGAGAGCAAAGTAAAAAAGACATCATACCGGTTACTACCGGGCATTCAGATTACCTGCAAACAACACGCTTTGCTGATGAGGATTGATGAAGTTCAACATAAAATTGGACGAATAAAAAAGGAGCGACACTTAAAAGGTTGCTCCTTTTTTGTTCAACAAGAGCGTAAATGTTAAAATAGTATTATTTTAATTACAAACTGAATTTATATCTTAGTGAACCCAATTATAGTGTAACTTAAACACCAAAAACCAATGCGTATTAAAATATTCTGTTTATCAGTTTGCTTGTTGTGCTTTGCGCTTTTTAATCAAGGAGTAAAAGCACAGGACTTGGGTATCTTTGATAGCCAAACAGATGTAGGTACAGTTAAGCACAAGGGCAGTGCCCAATATGATGCCAAATTGCAGCAATATGAGCTCAGCGGTTCAGGATCAAATATATGGGCTACCCATGATGATTTTCACTTTGTATGGAAACGGATAAAAGGCGATTTTATACTTCGTACTAATGCCGCGTTTATTGGTAAAGGGGTAGAGCTTCACCGCAAGGTTGGTTTGATGATCCGTACATCGCTCGATTCTAATTCAAAACATATCAACGCTGTGGTACATGGCGATGGATTAACCTCGTTGCAATACCGTAAAACTGTTAGCGGTATTACCGAAGAAAAAAAAGCAAGTATTACCGCCGCCGATGTTATTCAGCTGGAACGTAAAGGCAATGTTTATACCATGTCGGTAGCACGCAAAGGCGATCTGTTTGTTACCGAAGAAGTAAGTGACCTTGATCTTGGCGATGAGGTTTATGTTGGTATCTTCATCTGCTCGCACAATGCGGATGTTACGGAAAAAGCCACCTTCAGTAATGTGCGGATAGTTACGCCGGCACCGGCATCATTGGTGCCTTATAAGCAATATCTTGGCAGCAGTATCGAGATACTTGATATCGCAACTCAAAACAGCACTGTTATTTATCAATCGCCGCGCTCATTACAAGCGCCCAATTGGATGAAAGATGGTAAATCGCTTATCTATAACAGTGAGGGTTCGCTATATAAATATGATCTTAAAACCAACAAGCCTGCCGTCTTAAATACCAATCCTGCAAAAAATAGCAATAACGATCATGTGCTTTCTTTTGATGGCAAAATGTTAGTTATTAGCAGTGGAGATGGCGGGCCATCTATAGGATATACCGTGCCTTCATCTGGAGGGACCGCTAAAAGAGTGACCGCTTTGGGGCTTGGTGCAAGCTATATGCATGGGTGGTCGCCCGATGGCAAGTATCTTGTATTTTGCGGGGAGCGTAATAAAGAGTTTGATGTATACCGCGTACCTGCTGGCGGCGGCCCCGAAGAAAGGCTGACAACAACCATAGGTTTGGATGATGGCCCGGAGTATACCCCCGATGGCAAATACATCTACTTTAACTCGGTACGGAGTGGCTTAATGCAGGTTTGGCGTATGAAAGCCGACGGTAGTGAGCAAACACAGATAACAAATGATGATTATAACAACTGGTTTCCGCATGTATCGCCCGATGGTAAATGGATAGTTTATATTACTTTCCTGAAAAACGAAGTTGCACCAGGCGATCATCCCTTTTATAAGCACGTATTTCTTAGATTGATGCCGGTAGATGGTGGCCCCTCAAAAGTGGTGGCCTATTTATATGGCGGGCAGGGTACTATCAACACGCCATCATGGTCGCCTGATAGTAAGCATATCGCTTTTGTAAGCAACTCAAATCTGCTGTTCCCGGTATTCCCGATAGAAAAGTAGAGGTATAGGAGGTTCGGGTTGCGGGTTACGAGGTTCGCGCAATTGAAACCAAATCACCAACCACGCAACAGGAACCACGAACCTCGAAACACGCAACAGGAAACTCGGAACACGAATCACGCAACACGAATCACGAATCACGAACCAAAATAAATCAATATGCAAACCACACGCAGATCATTTTTAAAAACCGGCGCTTTAGCAGTTGCAGGCGCGGCCTTATTACCTGATAGCCTATTTGCCGCGGAAAAGAAACTTCAAAGGGTAGGTGTGCAGCTATATAGCGTGCGCGATGCGATGAAAGTTGATCCAAAGGGGACGCTTAAGAAAATTGCGGATGCTGGCTACTATCACGTAGAGCATGCCAACTATGTCGACCGCAAGTTTTATGGTTATCCTGCAAAGGAATTTAAAAAGATACTGGACGATCTGTCGCTAAAAATGCCGAGTGGGCATACCGTAATGACAGCCCAGCATTGGGATGATTCAAAAAAGGATTTTACCGATGCATGGAAATATACTGTGGAAGATGCTGCCACCATGGGACAGAAATTTGTGATCAGCCCATGGCTTGATGAAAAGGTAAGGACCGATACTGATGCCCTGAAACGTGCCATGGAGCAGTTTAACAAATGCGGCGAGCTATGTCAAAAATCTTCCATGAAATTTGGTTACCATAACCATAACTTTGAGATCAGCACCAAAGTTGGTGATATAACCCTTTATGATTATATCATCCAGAATACTGCCCCAGCTTTGGTAGCCCAGCAAATAGATATTGGTAATATGCTGAGCACCGGTGGTCATGCACTCGATTTTATTAACAAATATCCCGGTCGTTTTGAATCAATGCACGTAAAAGACGAGATAAAAGTACCTGTGCATGATGGAGATGATACCGAAAGCACCATTTTAGGTTCAGGGATATTACCTGTTAAAGAAATAGTAAAAGCAGCCAGCAAAAAGGGGGGAACTTCACTTTTTATCATTGAGCAGGAAGCATACCAGGGCAAAGATCCGGTTGATTGTGTAAAAATTGATTTACAAATCATGAAAAAATGGGGTTATTAATAGTAAAGAAGTAAATTAACCAAAGATTTAATTTTTGCCTCCATTACTTTTAAAACGAAAATTATTAAGTTTGACAATCGTTTATAAACCCAAGCAAACTGATAAGTTAAATTAACCTGTAAACACCACAGGTAATTTAATTAGTATTGCTAAAACAATTTACTAAATATGCACAGGCGTACGGTCATCAAAAATCTGGCTTTAATTATTGGGGGCGCTGCTTTATTACCTGCCTGTATGCAGGAAAAAGGTAAAGCATCCATTGCCCTTAAAAATGTTGAAATCAGTACGGATCAGGAAAAGCTGATAGGTGATATGGCCGAGACCATTATCCCTAAAACAAACACACCTGGTGCAAAAGATTTAAACCTGCATTTATTTGTGTTGAAGATGCTTGATGATTGTTATAAAAAGACAGACCAGCAGGCGTTTATGAGCGGTATGGCGCAGTTTACAGATGCTGTTAAAAAGAAATACGATAATTCATTTGCAGGGCTAAATACTAAGCAGCGCGAAGAAATGCTGTTGAGCATTGAAAAAGATAAAGACCCTAAAAGTATTTCTATACCTACAGAATTAAAAACGTTTTACGGCATAGTAAAAGGGCAAACCGTAAACGGTTACACCAACTCACAATATTTTATGACCAAGCAGGTAATTTATGAACTGGTACCTGGCCGGTATAATGCGCATTTTCCATATAAACAAAAGCAAGCAGTATAAATAATGGCCAATTTAAATATAGATAGCGTAAAGGACAGAACATTTGATGCCATTGTTATAGGTTCGGGTATGAGTGGTGGCTGGGCTGCTAAGGAGTTTACAGATAAGGGCCTTAAAACCCTGATATTGGAGCGGGGCCGCGATGTAAAGCACATTAAGGATTACCCTACAACCAACATGTACCCCTGGGAGTTTGAGCACCGCGGCGAAATGCCTATGGCTGTGCAGGAAGCTAACCCTATAGTGAACCGCTGCTATGCCTTTGGTGAAGATGCCGCTCATTTTTTTGTAAAAGATAAGGAGCACCCCTATGTTCAGGAAAAACCGTTTGATTGGATCCGTGGGTACCAGGTAGGGGGTAAGTCGCTCCTTTGGGCGCGCCAAACCCAACGCTGGAGCGAATTTGATTTTGAAGGCCCGGCCCGAGATGGTTTCGCGGTTGATTGGCCTATCCGTTATAAAGATATTGCGCCCTGGTACAGCTATGTTGAAAAATTTGCCGGCATTTCTGGTAATAAAGATGGCCTGGCAGAACTTCCCGATGGTGAGTTTTTACCCGCTTTCCCGCTAAATAGCGTCGAAACGTATTTTAGTCAGCACGTAAAAAGTAAATACAGTAACCGCCACGTGATCAGCGCGCGTTGTGCGCATTTGTCAAAGCCCAACCAAATTCATTTGGATCAGGGGCGCGTACAATGCCAGGAACGTACCCTTTGTCAGCGTGGCTGCCCTTTTGGTGGATATTTTAGCGCCAACGCCTCAACAATACCATGGGCCCTTAAATCTGGCCATTGTACTTTGCGGCCGTTCTCTGTGGTTGAATCTATTATTTACGATGAAAAACTGGGTAAAGCAACCGGCGTGCGCATTGTTGATACAAACACAAAAGAAACAATTGAATATTACGCGCAAATTATTTTTGTAAATGCGGCGGCTTTAAATACTAATTTAGTACTGCTTAATTCCACATCAAACCGCTTCCCCAACGGGTTAGGTAATGATAGCGGAGTATTGGGTAAGTATGTGGCTTTTCATAATTATTCGGCACATATTGGCGCCGAGTATGATGGTTTCAAAGAATGGACAACTGATGGCCGTAATCCTGCAGGTGGCGGTTACATTCCGCGATTCCGTAATGTATATAAACAGGAAACCAACTTTTTACGGGGCTATGCATCCGGCTTTAGTGCGTACCGTTATCAACAACGCCCATGGGATGGAGTTGGTAGCAGCCTGAAGGATAATTTAGTGAAGGATAACCTTAGCGGCTGGAAAGTAGGATCGCATATGATGGGCGAAACTATTCCTAAAGAAAGCAATTATGTAGCTCTTGATAAAACGTTGAAAGACCAGTGGGGGATCCCGCAGTTAAAAATTTCTGTTGAGTATGATGATAACGACGAGAAGATGAAGAAGGATTATGTGGAGCAGTTAACGGAGATGTTCACCAGCGCAGGTTTTACCAATATAAAAGCCAGTACAGACAACCGCGCGCCGGGATTGGATATTCATGAAATGGGCGGTGCCCGCATGGGTAATGATCCTAAAACATCGGTGCTTAACAAATGGAACCAGATGCATGCCGTTAAAAATGTGTTTGTAACAGATGGCGCTTGCATGACCTCAACCTCGTGCCAAAACCCATCGCTTACTTACATGGCCTTTACGGCCCGGGCGGTTGACTATGCAGTGAGTGAGATGAAAAAGGGGAATATATAGTGGGGCAGTTTACAGTAGGCAGTTTGCGGTTTGCAGTTGGACGCAGAATAGTTAGCAGTTAGCAAAACGACACTCGGAGAACCGGTAAGTACTTACGTCAACTTACAAGAACTGCTAACAATGAACGGAAAACTGCTAACTGACGACATCGTGTGAAAAAAACACAATGAACCATTTGTAAAATAATTTTTATTCATACATTTAGCGGAGTAACCAATTAATAAACAAAACAACTAATCAATATATTCGTATGTCTGCAAACACTTATGACGCTATAGTCATTGGCTCAGGAATTTCAGGCGGGTGGGCTGCCAAGGAACTAACACAAAAAGGTTTGAAAACCATCATGCTGGAACGCGGCCGCGATATCAAGCATATAAAAGACTATGTAAACGCTAATAAAGATCCCTGGGAATTTCCTCACAGGGGCGGGCGTACGCAAAAAATGATTGAGGATTATCCTGTTTTAAAACGCGATTATCCGCTGAATGAAGTTAATCTTGATTATTGGGCAAGCGATAAGGATAGTCCTTATACCGAAACAAAAAGATTTGACTGGTTTCGCGGTTACCACGTAGGCGGGCGCTCATTAATGTGGGGCAGGCAATCATACCGTTGGGCCGATGTCGATTTTGAAGCCAACTTAAAAGATGGTATCGCTGTTGATTGGCCTATCCGGTATAAGGATGTTGCGCCATGGTATAGCTATGCAGAGAAATTTGCAGGTATATCTGGTAATAAAGATGGTCTTGCCATATTGCCCGATGGCGATTTTATGCCGCCAATGGATATGAACGTTGTTGAAAAAGACGTTGCCAAGCGCTTAAAAGAATATTATAAAGATTTACGCCCTATGATCATTGGCCGTACAGCCAATATCACGGTACCACATAATGATCGTACAAACTGCCAGTATCGTAATAAATGTTGGTTGGGTTGTCCTTTCGGCGCATATTTTAGTACGCAGTCGGCTACTTTACCGGCAGCTATGGCTACAGGTAATTTAACCGTTCGCCCATGGTCCATCGTAACTAAAATATTGTACGATAAAGACACTAAAAAAGCAAAAGGAGTAGAGGTATTGGATGCCGAAACTAACCAAACCTATGAGTATTTTGCTAAAGTTGTATTCCTTAACGCTTCAACTATTAACTCGGCCTGGGTTTTAATGAACTCAGCAACTGATGTTTGGGATGGCGGTTTAGGTAGTAGCAGCGGCGAGCTTGGCCATAACCTGATGGATCATCACTTGGGTGTTGGTGCATCTGGCCGTATGGAAGGTTATGAGGATAAATATTATTTCGGCAGGCGTGCAAATGGTTTTTACATTCCACGTTTTGCAAACCTTGGCAATGATAAGCGCGATTTTATTCGTGGCTTTGGTTACCAGGGCGGTGCAAGCCGCGAAGGATGGAGCAGGGATATTGCCGAACTAAATATAGGTGGACAGTTTAAAGATGCGTTAACCGAACCAGGTTCATGGCAATTAGGTATGGGCGGCTTCGGCGAAACATTGCCTTACCATGATAATAAAGTTACGCTTGATAAAACCAAAAAAGATAAGTGGGGACTGCCTGTTGTAGCTATTGATGCCGAATTGAAGGAAAATGAGTTGAAGATGCGTATTGCTATAGAAAAGGATGCCAGAGAGATATTGGAGGCAGCCGGCGCTAAAGATGTGCAAACACACAGCAGCAATCCATACTTAGGCCGTGGTATTCATGAAATGGGTACAGCACGTATGGGCCGCGATCCTAAAACATCGGTACTTAATGAGTGGAACCAGGTTTGGGATGCTAAAAACGTGTTTGTTACTGATGGTTCATGTATGACATCAGCTGCTTGCCAAAACCCATCACTTACCTATATGGCATTAACCGCACGTGCGGCCGACTATGCTGTTAAAGCTTTAAAGAAAAACGAAATCTAATTCTAATAATTGCAAATACCTATGTCTGAAGAAAAAGATCAAACTACACCCCAACCATCAAGGCGGGATTTTATTAAAAGCAGTACAATAGCTGCAGCAAGTTTCATGATTGTTCCGCGCTTTGTTTTGGGCGGTAAAGGTTATACAGCTCCAAGCGATCGCCTCGTTATTGCTGGCGTTGGAGCAGGTGGTAAAGGCCAAAGCGATATCGCTAACTTTTATAAAAGCGGTAAAGCCGAGATTGGTTTTTTATGCGATGTTGATGATAGAAGGGCGGCCAGATCACGTGCTGATTTCCCTAAGGCAAAGTACTATAAAGATTGGCGCGAGATGTATGATAAAGAACACAAACATTTTGATGCCGTATCTATTTCTACCCCGGATCATAACCACGCGATTATAACTTATCGCGCCATGCAGTTGGGCAAGCACGTATATGTGCAAAAACCAATGACACATGATATTTGGGAAGCCCGCTTATTAACAGAAGCAGCAAAAAAATATAAAGTGGTTACACAAATGGGTAACCAGGGATCATCAAATGATGGTACCCGTTTGCTATCTGAATGGTATGATGCCGACCTGATTGGTGATGTACATACAGTTTATTGCTGGACAAACAGGCCGGTATGGCCTCAGGGCATACAATGGCCTGCACCACAACCAAATATTCCAAAAGAATTAGATTGGGATCTGTGGTTGGGTACTGCACCTAAAAAAGATTACGTTGATAAATTAGTGCCGTTTAACTGGCGCGGATGGTGGGATTACGGTACCGGCGCCCTGGGCGATATGGGATGCCACCTTGTAGAAGCGCCATTTAGAGTATTGGGTATACAATACGCTAAGGATGTACAGGCAAGTGTTGGTAGTGTTTATGTTGATGAGTTTAAAGAAGGTCATTTCCCAGAGAGCTGCCCTCCATCAAGCCACATTACATTAACATTCCCTAAAACTGATAAAACTAAGGGGGATGTTACCCTGCACTGGATGGATGGTGGTATCCAACCCGAAAGACCGATAGAGCTTTTACCAAGTGAAAAATTTGGCGGCGAAGAAGGTAACGGAACACTGTTTGTTGGTACAAAAGGAAAAATGTACGCAAGTACTTATTCTGATGCTCCAACACTGTTACCAACAGAGCGGACTAAGGATGCCAAAGCGCCTCAGAAATGGGCTCGTGTACAAGGCGGTGCAAACGGTCACTACGCGCAATGGGTTGAAGGTTGTTTAGCCGGTTACGGTAAAACAGAACTTAGCTCATCGTTTGATAATGCTGGTCCGCTTACCGAAGCTTTGCTAATGGCAAACCTTGCAGTACGTGGTCATGAACTTAAAGGTGGACGTATAAAATTGGTATGGGATAATTCATTAATGAAGGTTACCAATTTTGAAGATGTTAACCAATACATCAAACGCGAGTACCGTCAGGGATTTGAACTGAAAGCATAATTAATTATTAGTGGATTAGTGAGTTAGTGAATTGGTTGAAGAATGAAAATTTCAGTAAATCAGAAATCATAAACTCAATAACTCACAAAATCAACAAATAAAAAATCACTAAATCGCTAATTCACTAAACCAATAATTAGAAAAATGAATAGAAGAGATGCAATTACCAGGGTTGGTTTGATACTGGGAGGCACGGTGATAGGCGCCGAGTTTTTCATTTCAGGATGTAAATCAACTTCAAAAAAAGTAAACGAACTGTTTGATGAAGACAACGTTGCTTTTCTGAACGAGGTTGGCGAAACTATTTTGCCAGCTACTTCTTCACCGGGTGCAAAAGCGGCCGATGTAGGCAATTTTATGACTGTAATGGTCCAGGATTGTTATACGCCGGCAGATCAGAAGATCTTTATAAAAGGTATTTCTGATTTGGATGAAGCCAGTAAAAAGAAGTTTGGCAAGAAGTTCATGGAGGCTGATGCAAATCAGCGCACCGAATTACTTACAGCGCTTGACATTGAACAAAAAGCCTATACTAAAACCAAAAAGCCAGAGGATCCTAACCATTATTTCAGGATGATGAAGGAATTAACCCTGTTGGGTTTCTTCACCTCAAAACCCGGTGCAACACAAGCCCTGCGCTATATTGCAGTACCCGGAAAATATGATGGTAATTTGCCATACAAAAAAGGCGATAAAGCCTGGGCAACCTAAAGAATTGGTTTTTGGTTGATTACGTTAATTAGGTGAGTGGTTGTTGTATCGGGTAATTTTTTACCTTATTAACCACTCACCTAATTAACGTAATCAACCATTCACTTTATAAATTGGTTCTTGGGATTTTTAACCATTCACTTAATCAACCCAATCAACCACTCACTCAAAAAACAATGAAATTAAGATTAGGAATGATTGGCGGCGGGCAGGGCGCGTTTATTGGTGCCGTACATCGTATCGCCGCCCGCATAGATGGTGAATATGAATTGGTTTGTGGCGCTTTTAGCAGTAATGCCGAAAAATCAAAAGCAAGCGGTGTGCTGCTGGGTTTACAAGCCAACCGTGTATACAGTTCATATACCGAACTTATAGAAAAAGAAAAACAACTGCCAGAAGATGAGCGTGTACAGGTAATTAGTATTGTTACACCAAATCACGTACACTTTGATCCTGCCAAAGCCGCTTTGGAAAATGGCTTCCATGTAGTTTTGGATAAACCAATGACCTTTTCTTTGGCCGAGGCTAAAGAATTGGATAAAGTGGTAAAAGCAAGCGACAGGCTATTTTGCTTAACGCATACTTATACCGGCTATCCAATGGTGAAGGAAGCCAAACAATTGATAAAAGCAGGTAAACTTGGCACCATCCGTAAAGTTTATGTGGAGTATCCGCAAGGATGGTTAAGCAGCTTTTTAGAAGGTGATGATAACAAGCAAGCCTCATGGCGTACTGATCCTGGTAAAAGCGGGATTGCAGGTGCCATGGGCGATATAGGTACTCATGCCTTTAATTTGGCTGAGTATGTTACCGGTCTGGAGGTAACACAAATTTGTGCCGATATTAATGTAGTTGTTCCGGGTCGTAAACTTGACGATGACGGCGCTGCATTATTGAAATTCAACAACGGTGCAAGTGGTGTGCTTACTGCTACACAAATTGCTGCCGGCGAAGAAAATAATGTTAAAATAAGGGTTTATGGCGAAAAGGGCGGTCTTGAATGGCACCAAAGCGATGCTAATTCATTAACCCTGATGTATACTGATAAACCTATGGAAGTATGGCGTACAGGCGGTGGTTACACCAGTTCTTTCGCGCAGCATAACGCCCGCACACCGGCGGGTCACCCTGAGGGGTACCTGGAGGCATTTGCTAACCTGTACCGCAACTTTGCTTTAACTATTAAAGCTGGTTTAGATGGGCGGGAAGCTACCCCCGAAGAAAAAGATTACCCCGGTATCCAGGAAGGGGTACGTGGTATGGCATTTATTGAAAATGTAATAGCATCGGGTAAATCAGATAAAAAGTGGACTGAATTTTCTATCTAAATAAAAATTATGACTACCATAAAAGGACCTGCAATATTTATAGCACAATTTATTGGTGACACTGCACCATTTAACAGCCTTGATTCCATTTGCGAATGGGCTGCAGGCTTGGGCTACAAAGGCGTTCAACTGCCAACACTGGATGCCCGTTTTATTGATCTGCAAAAAGCTGCCGAAAGCAAAACTTATGCTGATGAAGTAAAAGGTATAGTTAATAGCCACGGATTGGAGATCACCGAGCTATCAACCCATTTACAGGGCCAGTTAGTAGCGGTAAACCCGGTATATGATACTTTATTTGATGGCTTTGCTCCGGAACCATTACGTAACAATCCGGCCGAAAGACAAAAATGGGCTGTTCAGCAATTGAAATATGCAGCAATCGCCTCAAAGAATTTAGGTTTGGCAGCATCGGTTACCTTTAGTGGCGCGCTGCTTTGGCCAATGCTATACCCATGGCCGCAACGCCCTGCCGGTATAGTTGATACGGCTTTTGAAGAATTGGCTAAACGCTGGGTGCCTATCCTTGATGTTTATGAGGACAATGGTATCGATCTTTGTTACGAAGTTCATGCCGGTGAAGATTTGCATGATGGTATTACTTTTGAAATGTTTTTAGATAAAGTAAAAGGACATAAACGTGCAAACCTGCTGTATGATCCATCGCACTTTATCCTGCAATGTTTGGATTATTTAGAATATATTGACCTGTATCACGAGCGCATAAAAATGTTCCATGTGAAGGATGCCGAGTTTAACCCTACCGGGAGACAAGGTGTTTATGGCGGTTACCAAAACTGGGTTGACCGTGCCGGGCGTTTCCGCTCACTGGGCGATGGCCAGGTTGACTTTAAAGGAATATTTAGTAAGCTAACGCAATATGATTTCCCTGGATGGGCTGTGTTGGAGTGGGAATGTGCACTTAAACATCCTGAAGACGGCGCCCGCGAAGGAGCTGAATTTATCAAGAACCATATCATCCGGGTTACCGAACGCGCTTTTGACGATTTTGCCGCATCAGGTGCTGATGACGCGCTAAACCGGAAAACGCTGGGAATATAATATTATAATGAAGTCAACATTATAATGAAGTCATCCCGGACTTGTTTCGGGATCCCACAGGACAAGCCTGCGATATGCAGGTATTAACCTACACAGGTGGGATGAAACAAGTTCAACATGACAATCAGCGTTACGAAGTTTTAAAACTTCGTAACGCTGAATACTACGTGCAAGATAAAAGATGGGACAAATACCCTGCATGACAAGTGATTTAACATTGCCAATTAACCAATTATCAAAACCTAAAATAATTTAAATGCAAACTATTAACCGTACACAGCTTTTCAGAGCCAGTTGTTTATCCTTGTTGGTAACTTCCTTGTCATTCGGCATCCGGGCCGGAATACTTGGCGACCTGGGGACAAAATTTGAACTTAACGCATCACAATTAGGAACAATTACAGCAACTGCTTTCTGGGGTTTTCCGCTGGCTGTTGTAATAGGAGGCATTATTGTAGATATTATTGGGATGAAACGTTTGCTTTTAATGGCATTTATTTTTCACCTGGTGGGTATTTTGCTTACCATTTTTGCTACCGGCTATTGGACCTTATTTTTCTCAACCCTGGTTATCGGCATAGCAAATGGTACAGTTGAAGCCGCATGTAACCCATTAGTAACCTCATTATATACCGAAAACAAAACAACAAAGCTTAGCCATTTCCATTTATGGTTTCCCGGAGGTATCGTAATAGGTACATTGATTGTTACACTGTTTAAACTAATTGGTCTTAACTGGCAAGTTCAGGTAGGAGTGATGCTGGTACCAACCGCTATATATGGTTATTTGTTCTCGAGGCTTGATTTTCCTGTAACCGAACGTGTTGCAGCAGGTGTATCAACAGCCGGAATGTATAAGGCAGTTGCTTCGCCATTGTTCATTTTTATGTTTGTTTGCATGTTTGGTACTGCTATAACAGAGTTATTTACCGGGCAATGGATTGATGTTTTGCTAAAAAATGTAACTAATAACGCCTTGCTTTTGCTCACTTTAGAAACAGGTGTTATGGTATTGGGTCGTGCTTTCGCGAAGCCTATACTTAAATTATTTTCTCCCCAGGTAGTAATTTTAATGTCAACCATTGTGGCGTCCATAGGGCTTTTTATGCTTAGTACTATGACAGGTGATATCATTTTCCTTGCGGCTATCATATTTGGTATGGGGGTTTGTTTCTTTTGGCCTACTATGTTGGGTTTTGTTTCTGAAAATATCCCCAAATCCGGCGCATTGGGTTTAAACCTGATGGGTGGAGCTGGTATGTTCGCGGTATCTATATGGACAATTATTATGGGTAAATACTATGATAGCATTGTGATTTCAAAGCTGCCTGCCGGTTCTGATCCTGCTAAATATTTAACGGCAGCTCCCGGAACAGATATGGCCAAAGCACTGGAAAGTGCCAAAAGCCTTGCCGGGCCAGATGTGCTGCATTTTACACTCGCTATACCTTTGGTTTTAATAGTAGCCTTTACAGGACTTGTATTTTATATGCGTGCAAAGAAAAAAACAGCACCTTTAGCCACAGTAGTAGTATAACAGTCGATTTTTTTAGAATAAAATTGTATTTTTCACGATAATTAACAACACAACTAAAAAACAGTATAATCCCTCAAAATACGCATCAAAACAGGTGGAGTTTTGGCGGGTTATACCAATTAACCAACTAACTATTTATTGAAGTTTTGGCTTCGATAACTTTAAAAAATTAATTCAATGAAAAAGGTATTTTTTATTCTCTGCATCAGTGCGGTAGTTACTGCTTGCGGTGGCAATTCATCAAGTAAAGCTGGCGGCGACAGCACTGCTTCAACAAAAGCAACAACCGCTGATGCAGATACAGTTGTAGCCAAAACAGCTACCGATGCTGCTGGTACTTCTACAGCTTCGGCAGGCGAAAAGTTATTAGCGGCAAATGATTGCGGTACCTGCCATAAGGTAGATACTAAGGTTATTGGCCCTGCTTTTCAGGATATCGCCAAAAAATATGAAGCGTCAGAAGCTAACATCGACATGCTTGCCAAAAAAGTAATATCAGGCGGAAGCGGTAACTGGGGTACCATGGCCATGACTCCACACGCAGCGCTTGCCGAAAGCGATGCAAAAGAATTAGTAAAATACATTCTATCATTAAAAAAATAATCTTAATCAGATTCATCTAACCCCAAAATTATGACCGCTGGAATAAGGGCAAAGCTTTCTACAATGATGTTCCTGGAGTTTTTTATCTGGGGGGCATGGTTTGTAACTATGGGCACCTATTTAACAGTTACGTTAAAAGCCACAGGTACACAAAATGCCGGAGCTTATGCAACACAATCATTAGGAGCCATTATTGCTCCTTTTGTTATTGGGCTTATTGCTGATAAATACTTTTCGGCGCAAAAAATATTAGGTGTTTTACATTTGCTTGGTGCTGCCTCACTTTTTTATGCAACTACCATTGCCAGTTTTGACAAGTTTTATCCTAATATATTATTTTACATGATCATATACATGCCAACACTGGCATTGGTTAACTCGGTTTCATTTAAGCAAATGCAAAATCCAAGTAAGGAGTTTCCTCCTATACGGGTATTTGGTACTGCGGGATGGATAGTTGCCGGTTTAGTTATTGGTTATCTTGGATGGGAAAAATCGGGCTCCCTGGTGCTTACATTTAAAATGGCAGCAGGAGCTTCTTTAATATTGGGCTTGTTGAGTTTTACATTGCCTGATACCCCTCCTGTAAAAAAAGGTCAAAAAACATCTTTTGGCGATATCATCGGCTTGGATTCTATAGGTCTGCTTAAAAACAAGTCATACCTTACATTTTTCCTGGCATCTGTGGCAATTTGTATTCCGCTGGCATTTTACTACAATTTTACTAACCCCTTCTTAAATGAAGTGGGCGTGACAGCTGCTGCTGGTAAACAATCCATGGGGCAAATGTCTGAGCTTTTGTTTATGGCTTTAATGCCTTTGTTTTTTGTAAGGCTGGGCGTTAAGAAAATGCTTGCCGTGGGCATGTTAGCCTGGGTGCTGCGTTATTTATTGTTTGCTTATGGCGATATAGGCGCCAATTACTGGATGCTGATTGCCGGGATTGTGATGCATGGTATCTGTTATGATTTCTTCTTTGTTACCGGTCAAATTTATACCGATAACTTAGCTGGCGAGCGCTTTAAAAGTGCTGCACAGGGATTTATAACTCTGGCAACTTACGGTGTAGGGATGCTTATCGGCTCCTATATTTCAGGGCCGATAGTAGATCATTGGCAAACGTCCGCTACCTCACACAACTGGCAAACTATATGGCTTATTCCTGCCGGTATTGCTGCTGTTGTGTTGATATTTTTCCTTTTGTTATTTAAGGATACTAACGATATAGCTACCAAACCTGGTTTAGATATCCAGGAACCATCTGCGCAAACCGAGATATAAACCACTTATAAACTATGACCTCAAATCAAAACAGACGATCGGCTATAAAAAGTATAGTTACGGGTACTGCCGCAATTACCACGGCAGGCATGTTATCGTCATTTAAATCTGGAGAAAAAGAAATGATTGTTGATACTGCTTTAAAAGGTAATATTAATCATGCCGTATGTCGTTGGTGTTATGGCGATATGTCTGTAGAGCAGCTTTGTGCCGCAGCTAAAGATATCGGTATAAAAGGTATTGATTTGGTTGGCCCGGCAGATTGGCCTACGCTTCAAAAATACGGCTTGTTCTCGTCTATGTGTAATGGTGCCGAAATTAACCTCACCGATGGTTTTGGTGATAAAGAGTTTCATGCCCAGTTGCACAAAAACTATAGCGAGATGATTCCTAAAGTTGCTGCTGCAGGTTATAAAAACCTCATCTGTTTTAGCGGAAGTCGCCGTGGTAAGGATAACGAAACCGGTTGGAACAACTGTGTGGAGGGATTAAAACCTATGGTTGAGCTTGCCGAAAAACATAATGTTGTTTTGGTAATGGAGTTGCTGAACAGCAAAATTGATCACAAAGATTACCAATGCGATAGGGTAGAATGGGGTGCAGAGTTAGCCAAACGGTTAGGTTCAGAGCACTTTAAACTCCTGTTTGATATTTATCATATGCAAATAGATGAGGGTGATGTGATCCGCAACATTCGTCAGTATCATCCCTACATTAATCATTATCATACTGGTGGGGTTCCCGGCCGTAATGAAATTGATGAATCACAAGAGCTTTATTATCCGGCTATTATGAAAGCTATTGTAGAAACAGGGCATAAAGGTTTTGTGGCTCAGGAATTTATTCCCAAGCAAAAAGATAAGGTTGCGTCACTCCGTAAAGCGGTACATATTTGCGACGTTTAAACCTTCGGGTCAGAATACACTCAAACAAAGCATAAACCAAAAAGAAATACATGACAACCAGAAGAACATTTTTAGCACAGGCCGGTCTACTTTCGGCGGGTGTGATGTTGGCGCCGTCTTTATTATCGGCAAAAGAAAAAAACGGAGCAGGTCTGCAATTATACAGTCTGCGCGATCAGTTACCTAAAGATGTTAAAGGCGTAATAGGTAAAGTGGCCAAAGCAGGCTATAAAGAAGTTGAAACCTTTGGCTATAATAAAGATACAGGCTACTGGAGTTTGCCAAGCAAGGATTTTGGTCAGCTATTGAAAGATAATGGATTGAGCAGCCCAAGCGGTCACTATGGTTTGGATTCGTATTTTGGCGAAGGTAAAACCGACGAGTTGAAAATGTACATGGATGTAGCTAACACCATTGGGCAAACTTATATTATTGTGCCATCATTAAACCATAACTTTATTAAAACGGTTGACGACTGTAAAGGCGTTGCCGAAAAAATGAACAAAGCCGCCGAAATTTGCAAGGCAGCCGGTTTAAAATTAGGCTACCACAACCACAATTTTGAGTGGGCGCCAGTTGGTGACACGACTTTTTACGACGTGATACTTAACAATACCGATCCTAAACTGGTAAACATGGAGATGGATCTTTACTGGGTAGTACGTGCAGGACAGGATCCTTTAGCTATTTTTGAAAAGCATCCGGGTCGTTTTACCTTTGTGCATATTAAAGACAGGGATAAAACCAACCCTAACCTGAACACAGAGATTGGCACCGGTGATATCGACTTTAAAGCAATATTGGGCAAAGCTAAACTTGGCGGTGTAAAACACTTTATTGTTGAGCAGGAAAACTACACCAATATTGATCCTTACGTAAGTATCGCTCAAAGTGCTGCATACTTAAAAAACACGCTTCATATTTAATAAAACCAATTATAAGATGAGATATTCAATAATATTAACCACCATTTTAGCCGGAAGTTTCTTTATGGCTAATGCACAAAACGCTAAACCAGAAGATACCGAAACCTGGGAGCCAATTCCAAAAGTTGTTGCTCCGGCTAAGGTATTAGGGGATGCCCCCTCAGACGCTGTTATTTTGTTTGACGGTAAAAACCTTGACGAATGGGTATCTGTTGAAGATCAAACCCCGGCAAAATGGCTTGTTAAAGGAGGTATCCTTACTGTAAACAAAAGCACAGGCAATATTGAAACAAAAAAGAAATTTGCTAATTATCAGTTGCATATTGAGTGGCGCGTACCTGCAAGTATTACCGGTACAGGCCAGGCCCGTGGCAATAGTGGTATCTTTTTAGCCTCATTAGGTAAAGGTGATGCTGGTTATGAGTTGCAGGTTTTGGATTCATACAACAACAAAACCTATGTTAATGGTATGGCCGGTAGTTTGTACAAACAAGTTATTCCGTTGGCAAATCCAGGTCGCAAGCCAGGTGAGTGGAATGTTTATGATGTAGTTTGGACAGCCCCTGTATTTAATGAGGATGGTACACTAAAATCATCTGCAAGAGCAACTGTGTTTTTCAATGGCGTACTGGTTGAAAATAACTTTGAGCTGCTTGGTCCAACCCAATACATAGGTAAACCATCTTACGAAGGTAAGAAGCATGGTGCAGCACCTATAAAACTACAAGCCCATGGTGACAAAAGCGAACCGCTTAGTTTCCGTAATATTTGGGTTAGAGAATTGTAAAATAAGTTCTTTTGATATTTAGGAAGCCTGCCAGCGTTAGTTGGCGGGCTTTTTTAATTTTACAAAAGCAAATTGTTATGCCGAAATAGATTGTCTCGGAAAGCTTAATATTGTTACATTCTTTGTGCATTGTCTTTTATCATGATTCTTATCTCCTGACGCTATTTCCTATTATATTTACGAAATTTTAAACCCACATGAAAAAAATATCTGTTCGCTTAATTACTTTGCTTTTAAGCTTCCTGTTTTTTGCTTCGAATGTTTCTGCTTCTCCCAAAAGATATTATTACGAGCTCAAAGTTTATCATTTCAAAACCTTTGAACAGGAAAATAGAATAGAACATTATTTAAAAGATGCTTATTTGCCAGCCTTGCACAGGGCCGGGATTGCTAATGTTGGTGTATTTAAGCCGGTAAAACAGGATACTGCCGATAGGCGTATTTATGTTTATACTCCATTTACTTCGTTGGATAAACTTACCGGTATTGATAAAAAACTACAGGCAGATACCAAGTATTTTACCGATGGAGAAGACTATATGAACGCGGATTATAAGGATGCCCCATACACCCGTATAGAAATAATGATATTGCACGCCTTCCCTGGTATGCCTGCCCCGGCGGTACCGCTACTTACCGGAAACAAAGCCGATAGGATATATGAATTGCGGAGTTATGAAAGCGCTACCGAAAAGTATAACTTCAACAAAGTGCGCATGTTTAATGATGGTGATGAAATAGGCCTTTTTAAAAGGCTCGGCTTTAACGCGGTTTTTTACTCAGAGGTGGTATCAGGCGCCCACATGCCGAATTTGATGTACATGACTACTTTTAATAATAAGGATGATAGGGATAAGCATTGGGATGCATTTGGCAAAGATGCATATTGGAAAACCTTATCTGCAAAAGCTGAATTTCAGAACAATGTATCACATGTTGATATCACCTTTCTTTACCCGGCAGATTATTCAGACTATTAACGTTCTTTAAATAGAGTTCACGATTTTATTTATATGCAGCAAACAGGACAACTGTATGCTGAGAAAGAAATAACAACTGTGTCCAGTTAGTTTTCCTCGCAAACGCTATAAAATGTTTGCCGAATGCAACCAGAACATTTTTTATCAGTTTTAGAAAAGAAAGATGGAATTGCAAGTATTCAGCATTTTTACGCTGGTTTTTTCAATCTGAATTGACAGGATGCCTTGATATGTATTGCCATTTTAAAATTTAAAGTTGCAGATTTTCAGTGTTTTATATTTTGTGTGCTGGATTTTATCAGCCGATAGAGAAGTTGATGAAATACTATTTTTTTCTCTGCACAGTCCGTGTAAAAGTTATGGAAGCTAACGCTACATTTTTAAAGGTGAAATTTTGATGAAAAAATTAATATTAAAGGCCTGATTTTTGCTATGTTTTTCTTGTGGGAATTATAAAGAAGATTATGATTGCGGACGATGATCCGGGAATTGTGGATGCGGTAGAGATCATCTTGGATTTTGAAGGTTATGAGGTTTCGTCGACGGTAAATGGAGCTACTGTTTTGGATATGAAAACGGAGTTTCCTGACCTGCTTTTGCTTGATATCTGGATGTCCGGATCAGACGGACGCGATATTTGTCGTGAACTTAAACAACGAGCCGATACCAAAGCTATTCCCATTATTATGATATCTGCCAGCCGCGATATCGAGCGCTCTGCTTACGAAGCTGGTGCTGATGACTTTCTTGCCAAGCCTTTTGAAATTGATGATCTGTTGGGGAAAATAAGGCGGTTGCTGTAAAGTTTTAATTGACAGATTAGATTGAAAAGTTAAAAGCTCATCCCTTGGGCTAATATATATCCATGTCTTTTTATTTATAAAGGGAATATCTCACATTCCAACACAACAAGTTATTTAATTCTTGTCTTTAAAAACAGGACCTGTATAGTTCATCTTAGAGCTATAGGTCTTCTGAAGACCTAAAAAAGGCGTGGGCAATGTGCGATTCCTTCCTCGGGGAAGGGGAGGTAGGGGTTAAATCAGGCGTTCATGTGCTGTTGCCGATGGTTGTCGGCGAAAACCATCCCAGCGATTGCGCGCATCTCAGCAGCAATTCCTCAGTCTCTCAGCCCCCTGTTCATTATCACAAAATCTGTCCGATATCGATCACTTTTTTAAAGTATTAAATTTGTAATTATCTTATAATTAGCTAATTGCAATTGGTATGGCTCTTGCAAAACCTTATGCAAATTATATCACAATGGATAAGGAAATAACGCTCGAGGTATCATCGCAAAAAAGAAAAAAAGGAGCGTTGATAGCAGTTATAAGCATCACAGTATTGGTACTGTTAATAGTTGTACTTCGCGGATTCATCAAATCATCGGTAAAAAGATCTGAGATAACTATGGCTACTGTTGAGGTAGGCAATATAGAAAATACCCTTAACGCTACAGGCGAGGTTTTGCCTGAGTTTGAAGAGATCATTACCAGCCCTATAAATGCATCAATAAAAAGCGCGCTGATGGATGCCGGTAATAAAATTAAGCCGGGCCAATCGATACTCACACTTGATAAATCGGCTACGCAAACAGAATTTGATAAACTGAATTTTACGCTGGAATCTAAGCGTAACGAGATTAGCAAGTTAAAGCTCGATCTGGGCAAGAGCTTTTACGATATTCAATCCAATAACGATATCAAACAACTGCGGATCAGCAACCTGGCTGATGCTGTTGAAAATGCCAAACGGTTGTTTAAAGCTGGCGGAGGCACCCGGGAAGGGATTGAACAGGCCGAGCTTAATCTGAAAGTTGCTCAGTTAGAGAAAAAACAACTGGAAAACGAGATCAGGAATAAGCAACAAACCATGCAGATCGAGATTAAAGAAGCGCAGATAGCGGCCGATATCCAGGTAAATGATATCAACGCATTGCAGCGCAAATTAAACCTGGCTAATGTAGTTGCCACCCGTGCCGGTGTTATCACCTATGTAAATAAGAATATTGGAGCAAATGTGCATGAAGGCGAAACGCTTGCCCGTATTGCCGATCTGGGCAGTTTCAAAGTATCGGGCAGTATATCAGATAATTCTATGGATCAGTTACATAGTGGTATCCCGGTTATTATCCGTATTAACGACAATCAGCTGCGCGGCCATGTAACCAATGTATCCCCATCTATACAAAATAGCATCATTTCTTTCGATATCCAGTTAGATGACCGGGCTAACAAACTGCTTCGCCCAAACATGAAAGTGGATGTTTTTTTGGTGACAGCAACGCATAATAAAATCATGCGGGTGGCTAACGGACCAGCGTTCAAGGGGCCAACTGTTCAGGATATTTTTGTGGTAAACAACGGCAAAGCAGAGAAGCGCACGGTGCACATCGGTCTCACTAATTTTGATTATGTGGAAATACAGGATGGTGTTAAGCCCGGCGATGTGGTGATTACAACAGACATGAGCGAATATAAAAACTCAAAAGAAGTAACGATTACGAATTAATAGCCTCAGCCCAAATGAAACTTTTATACTCCATATTATTGCTAACCATTAGCACAAAGTTATTTGCCGGCGGCAGCAACGATACGCTGCGCTTAACTTTACAGCAAGTGGTTGAAATGGCGAAGGCTAATTCTATAGCTGCCAAGCAAGCTGCCACCGTGCGCGAAACCAAGTATTGGGAATATCGTACCTATAAATCAAATTACCAGCCGCAGCTGTCATTAAGCGGCATCCTGCCTGGCTATACTAAATCTTTTACGCAGGTGCAACAGCCCGATGGTACCATCAGGTTTCAGCCTATTCATAATGATAACTCATCGCTGGCACTTAATTTTAGCCAAAGCATTACGGCTACAGGAGGTACTGTTTATGGTACTACCCAACTGCAGCGGTTTGATGATTTCGACAGGCATAATATCCTGTACAATGGTATCCCTTACGGGATCGGTTATACCCAGCCGCTCTTCCAGTTTAACAGCCTTAAATGGGACAAAAAAATAGAGCCCTTAAAATATAATGAAAGCAAACAGGCCTATATAGAGGCGCAGGAAAAGATTGCTATAGATGTTGAAGGTTTCTTTTTCGACTTGTTACTGGCCCAGGTTAATTTAAAAATTGCCGAAACCAACTATGTAAATACGCAAAAGATCATGAACATTGCCAACACTAAATTTGAGTTGGGCAAGGTATCAAAAAACGAGATATTGCAATTGCAGCTGGAACAGATCAACGCAAAAAAGGCGGTAGGTACCGCTAAACGCGATATGGAAATTGCTACCCTAAATCTGCGCAGTTATACCGGGCTGGAGGGAGAGGAGAAGATAGTGCTGGCTGTGCCCGAGAACATCAGCCAGATGCAGGTATCATCAGATAAAGTGTTGGCAGAAGCATTTTCTAATCGCTCGGATGCCATTGCGTTTTTAAGGCGTGTTGCCGAAGCTAAAAGGGATGTGGCCAAGGCAAAGGGTCAAAATGGTTTAACTGCTACACTGAATGCTAACCTGGGCTATTCAAATACGGCAACCAGTATCCCCGGCGTTTATAAAAATCCACAAAACCAGCAGGTGTTGCAGGTACAGTTAGCCGTGCCGATATTGGATTGGGGCCGTTCAAAATCGCGCGCCAAAACTGCATTGGCCAACCAGCAATTTACCGAGTATGCCGTTGAGCAGGACAAGCAAACTTTTAAGCAGCAGATAGTAACCCAGGTATCGCTTTTTAACGTGATGAAAGAGCAGCTGGTATACACCGCCGAGGCTGACAGTATTGCATCCGAAAAATACCAGATAGCCCGTGAACGCTATGTTTTAGGCGATCTGAGCATCACAGATTTGGGCATAGCCTTCCGCGAGAACGACCAGGCCAAGCGGGATTATGTAGCTTCGCTCCGCGATTTTTGGGGAGCCTACTACCAGTTGCGCTACCTGTCACTTTACGATTTTGAAACCAACAAAAAAATCACATATCAATAGATAATTTAAATTCAATAAATCACTAATAGAGTCAATCATAATTAACCAGCCGAATTATTAATTCATTAACTCAACAAATCACTAATTAAAAAAGATATGATCCGTTTACAAAACATTGAAAAAGTGTACCGCACAGACACTATAGAAACCCTGGCCCTTAACAGCATAAGCCTTGATATTGCCAAAGGCGAATTTTTATCCATCATGGGCCCATCCGGCTGTGGTAAAAGTACCTTGCTGAATATTATGGGTCTGCTGGATGCACCGTCAAAAGGGATGATCAAAATTGCCGATAAATCAACCGAAAATCTAAATGATAAGCAGCTGGCTCAGTTCAGGAATAAAACACTGGGCTTTATCTTCCAGAGTTATCACCTCATCAATGATCTGCAGGTATTGGATAACGTGGAGTTACCGCTGCTATACCGCGATACCAGGGCTAAAGAACGCAAAAGGCTGGCAACAGAGGCCTTGGAAAAAGTTGGATTAGCTAACCGTGTTAAACATTTTCCTACCCAATTATCGGGTGGTCAAAGGCAGCGTGTGGCTATAGCAAGAGCCATTGTGGGCAGGCCGGACATTATTTTGGCCGATGAGCCAACCGGTAACCTGGATAGCGCCATGGGTAACGAGATTATGGAGATCCTGATCAACCTGAACCGTAATGAAGGTACCACCATTGTAATGGTTACGCACGATGAAAATATGGCTCACAAAACACACCGTTTGGTGCGCCTGTTTGATGGTTCGCAAGTTCAATAATTAACCGCTTAAATATAATGTTATGCTTAAAAATTATTTTAAAATAGCCATAGCGGTATTGCGCCGAAGAAAGTTCTTCACCTTTATCAGCCTGTTTGGTATCAGCTTTACGCTTACCATATTACTGGTGCTTACCGCCTTTTTAGATAAAATTGCCGGGGATAGTTACCCCGACAGGAAACGGGATCGATCGTTATACATATCCCGCATTCAGCAAAAATCAAAAAACGGTCAAAGCTCTGGTACAATGTCGTTTTACTATCTCGACCACTATGTACGCACCCTTAAAACTCCGGTTAAGCTGGGGATATCATCTATGTTTAACGGTACTAATACCTATGTAAACAATAAAAAGATAGCCGTGAGCTACAAATACACCAACAACGATTACTGGGATATTATGGATTATGATTTTATTGAGGGTAAAGCTTTTAGCAGGCAGCAATTAGCCAATGCCGATAAGGTTGCGGTAATATCTGAGGACATGAAGAAACAGTATTTTGGCGACGTGCCATCAGTTGTAGGCAAATATATTGAAGCCGATAACGTGAAATACAGGGTGACAGGTGTAGTTAAAAATGTACCTGTTACCAGTTATATGACCTATAGCGATATTTTCCTTCCTTACACGGTATCAAAATCAGATGTAACCAAGAATAAGGGATACCAGGGCGGTTACTTTGGGATACTACTTGCAAATTCAAAAAGCGATGTACAGCGCATGCACGATGAATATGAAGGATTGGTAAAAAGGTTGCCTATGGAGAGTAAAGATTTTTACAAAATATCCAGTCATGCCGACCCCTATATTGTAAGCTATGTTGATACCGGGAACGACGATCTTTCGGGTGTAACCATAGTACTTACCGCGATAACCATATTTACGTTATTGGTTACACTTTTGCCAACGCTCAACCTGGTGAACATCAATATTACCCGTATTATGGAACGCTCATCAGAAATAGGGGTGCGCAAGGCATTTGGCGCATCATCCGGAACATTGGTTTACCAATTTATTGTTGAAAATATTATACTCACCTTGTTAGGGGGGCTTATAGGAATAGTATTGTCATTTATAGCGATACAGGTTTTAAATAGTATGAAACTGATTCCTAACCTTATACTCTCCCTCAACTTTACGGTGTTGGGTATAGGTTTGCTTATTTGCTTCTTTTTTGGGCTGCTATCGGGCGTATATCCGGCCTGGCGCATGTCAAAACTAAACGTTGTAACTGCGTTAAAAGCGCAATAAATCATTTACCATTAAATTAAGATATTATGTTTAAGCATTTATTTAAGCTCATCTGGAATAAAAAGAAACAGAACTTTTTATTGATGTCCGAAATGTTTTTTTCATTCCTGGTGCTGTTCGCAGTATTTACGCTGATGGTGTATTACTATAGCAACTATAAAAAAACAATGGGTATGGAATATGAAAATGTATGGGCGGTTAGCTATAACAACGCCCTGCAAACAAAAAACACCGATTCGCTGAATATGTATTACCAAACTTTGCGCCAAACCGTAAAAGCGATGCCGGAGGTTAAAGAAATTAGTTTCTGCAGCGATAATATTCCTTTTTCGCAAAATACATGGAATGGTTCGGCAACCTTCAATCATAAAACATATGACCATGTTGATATGTACAATGCCGAGGATAGTTACCTTAAAACCATGACCGGAACCTTACTTGAAGGCAGATGGTTTAACAAAACAGATATTGTTTCTAAAGTGCCTTCGGTTGTGATAAATAATGAGTTAAGGGAAAAATTATTTGGAAAAGACCAGGCAATAGGTAAAATATTTGACGAAAGTGACGATGGTAAAAATAAGAAAAGAGTAATAGGGGTGATACAGGCCATCAAAATGAAGGGTGATTATGCAAAGCCCGGCGACGCCATTTATCACCGCGTTGATACCGGCACATTCAGGTGGATGGGTAAGATCATGGTACAAGTTACTCCTAATGCCGATGCCGCCTTTGAAGCCCGTTTGTATAAAACACTGGCCAACTACATGAAAGATTCCAACGTGGAGATTGAGCACCTGGCAAATAAACGCAAGGATATTAACTATTTTACTTTGGTGCCTATGATAGTTTTATCAATAGTAGGAGGTTTTTTAATAATTAATGTGGCGCTTGGGCTGTTTGGTGTACTGTGGTATAACATTAATAAAAGGCGGGGCGAAATTGGTTTGCGCAGGGCGGTTGGTGCTTCTGGTGGTTCTGTCTCCACGCAATTGATCTCAGAATCAATGATTTTGGCTACGTTTTCGCTCATCATCGGGTCTTTTTTTGCCGTACAGTTCCCGTTGTTAAATGTGTTTGATCTTTCGGCAGGTATTTATTTAATGGCCATTTTATTCTCTGTATTATTTATATATGTGCTGGTGTTTTTATGCTCATTGTATCCCGGCAGGCAGGCGGCGGCAATTTATCCGGCAGTTGCTTTACACGAAGAATAATTACGATATTAACCTGCAATTATGATATTGGTTATTGATGATGATATTGCTGTACGTACCTCGCTTTTGTTGCTGCTAAAAAGCGAAGGTTATGATGTGTTAAGTACCGAAGAGCCCGCTGAGGCCATTAAGATCGTAAAGAAAAAAAGTCCTGAACTGATCATTCTCGACCTGAATTTCTCTATCGATACTTCGGGCCGGGAGGGGATGGATTTGCTTGAAAAGATAAAACAGGTTAACAGCGCTATTCCGGTGGTGCTGATAACCGGCTGGGGAAGTATCGAACTGGCTGTAAAAGGAATGAAGCTGGGCGCCAATGATTTTATTAATAAGCCATGGAACAACGAGCACCTTTTACAGTCGGTTAAAACCCTGCTTGATCTGCAGGATAAAAAAACGGAGCATCGTACCCGCAAGCAATTAGATAAAACGTACAACTTTCAGCACATAATAGGAGAAGATGCTAAAATGCTGGATATCCTGGAAACCATTGGCCGGGTAGCCACCACTGATGCATCTATCCTCATCATGGGCGAAAGCGGTACGGGTAAAGAATTAATAGCGGAGGCTATTCACCAGAATAGCTTGCGCCGCAACAAGCCATTTATAAAGGTGAACCTGGGCGGCATCTCCACATCTTTGTTTGAGAGCGAGATGTTCGGCCATATCCGGGGAGCTTTTACAGATGCCCGGTTTGATAGGGTAGGCCGTTTTGAAATGGCAAATAAGGGGACTATATTTTTAGATGAGATAGGCGATCTTGATGCCAGCAGCCAAGTGAAACTGCTGCGGGTATTGCAGGATAGAACCTACGAGATGCTGGGTAGCAGCCGTACCAAAACGCTGGATACCCGGGTGGTTTGTGCCACCAACAAAAACCTTAATGAAATGGTATCGCGCGGTACTTTCAGGGAGGATTTGTTGTATCGTATAAATCTCATCACTGTTTATCTGCCTGCCTTGCGCGAGCGGCCAAAGGATATTCCTTTACTGGTTGATTTTTTTATAAATAATTTAAAAGAGATCTATAACAGGCCAAAATTATCTGTGGCGCCATCGGCCATGAAGTGGCTGCAAACTTTACCTTTACCGGGCAACATAAGGCAGTTGAAAAACCTGGTGGAACGTTCTATACTGGTAAGTAAAAAAGACGAACTTGGTATTGACGATTTTCGTTCGCAACTGGAACTATCACCGGTAAAAAAAGGGAACATGCAGTTGCCGGGTGTAGGTACTTTAACTTTGGAGGAAGTTGAGGTAGAGATGATAAAGCGTGCCATGGAGCATCATAAAAATAAAATAAGCAGAGCCGCGGCGGCCCTGGGACTTACGCGAAGTGCCCTATACCGCCGGCTGGACAAATACCAGATACCATACGATGAAGCTGAGGACTAAATATGTTTTATTTGTTGTAATACTGCACCTGCTAATCCTTGTGCTCACCTATTTTATTTTTGACCAAAACAAGATCTTTTTTATTGCTTCAGAGGCGTTTGTGCTTATTTCGGTTGTGGTAGCTGTACAGCTTTATCGGCAGTTGATCAACCCTTTAAAATTATTGATGCAGGGGGTAGAAGCTATAAAGGACAAGGATTTTAATGTTAAATTTTTATCAACCGGCAAACACGAGGTAGATGCGCTGATTGATGTTTATAACCAGATGATGGACGAGCTGAGAACAGAACGCACAAGGCAGGAGCAGCAGCATTTCTTTTTAGAGAAGCTGATCTATACTTCGCCAACGGGCATCATTATATTGGATTTTGATGATCGTATACAGCAGATAAATCCCAAGGCCCTGCAGTTATTGGCTATCGCAGAGGATCAACTGCATGGTACCTCCATACATGAATTGGAACACCCCTTATTTGAACAAATGCGGGCATTAAAATCGGGCGAAACCGTGGTAGTAAAGCTGGATGGCGTAAGCTCATTTAAACTGCAGAAATCGCATTTTGTAGACAGAGGGTTTTCTCGCCATTTTATCATGATAGAGGATTTGACGGCCGAGATTCTGGCGGCCGAGAAAAAGGTTTATGGCAAGGTGATCAGGATGATGGCGCACGAGGTAAATAACACCATTGGTCCTGTTAATTCCATTATGCAATCGGCTATGAAAACCCACCAGCTTTGGGAGGGCCATGAGTTTGATGTCCTGAAAGATGCATTGCAGGTAGCTATGGACCGTAACCAAAACCTCAACTTATTTATGCGCAACTTTGCCGATTTGGTGAAGCTGCCGCCTGCCAATAAACAACCAATGGTACTTCAGAAGCTTATTCAGTCTGTCGCCACCTTAATGGACATTAAAGCCAGAGAAAAGGGAGTTAGGTTTGAATTTAACCTGCCCGATGATGCCGTAAACATACGGGCCGATGAACAGCAGCTGGAGCAGGCTTTAATCAATATTGTAAAAAACGCCATTGAATCTATTGATGGTGATGGTTTGGTGAAATTTACACTTATCCCCAGTGAAAGAAAACTCATCATCACCGATACCGGTAAGGGCATAACCGCCGAGCAAAGCACTAATCTTTTTTCGCCATTCTTCAGCACCAAAAAAGACGGGCAGGGGATAGGGCTTACCCTAACAAGGGAAATCCTGCTGAATCACGGTTTTGAGTTCAGTTTAAAAACTGTTGCGGAGAAACAAACGGAGTTTGTGATGTGGTTTAATTAGTTGAATAAGTTATGTCACGAGGAATAAAATCCTGGGACAGCAAAGGATCAATTAATGTTTAAAAAGATTTGTCATCCTGAACGCAGTGAAGGATCTATTATTCGCCATGCTTCTTCGCCCTGTAAAGTCTGCGAATAGATCTTTCACTGCGTTCAGGATGACAAAAGGTTTTTTTGCAAATATGACATTGCAAGCAATCGCGAACTGTGCATATTCGCCTTGTAATGTTTCGAGGTTGCCGTGCTGCGCTCGCAATGACGATTATGTAAGTCGCTGATTGTTAGTGTTGTTTGTAGAGACGCATATTTGCGTCTCCCGCGTGCAAATCGGCGATGTAAATCCGCTCTGTATAGCTGGAGACGCAAATATGCGTCTCTACGAAAAGCCTTGCCTGCCATAGGTCATCACCATTTTTTTAGGTTTATCCCTGGGGGATTCTCAGCGATGACAATTAGTACTATTTTGTCGCTGCAACCTTATTCTTCCTCCCCCAACTCACATAAGAAACCACCAATATCACCAAAAATATAAGCGGAGCCACCCGCATAGCAACAGGATCGCCCGAGGCTGAGTGCGCGATAAAGGCGGATATAAATACGATGAATAATCCGGCATAGGCCCATTCTTTTATTTTGGATAAAGCCGGAACAAGAAGTAATATGGCGGCTATCACTTTGGCAATGGCCAGTTCAATTCTGAAATAATCGGGAAAACCGAGGTGCTTAAATGCCTGTGCCATTTCTGGCTTGGTGAGGTAGGCAAAGGCCGAGTAGGTCATCATTAACGAAATAATAGAAGTAGTAACCCAGTAAGTAATTTTAATAGCTTTCATGTTTGTATTTTGTGATACAAACTTATGTATCTTTGCTATCAATAAGATACTACTATCCCAAAGGATAGCGGTATCCTTTAGGATAGTTCATCAATATGGAAACACTTACAGATAATCACATTCATACCCCCGAAGCCTGCAACGCCAGTATAAACGCTGTGCGTGATACCCTATACGTGCTGAATGGAAAATGGAAGCTGCCATTAATAGTTGCCCTGCAAAATGGCCCCCTGCGGTTTAATGATATCCAGCGCGCATTGGGTGATATCACCCCTAAAATTTTGTCGAAGGAATTGCGGGAACTTGAATTGAATGAGTTTTTAACCCGCAAAGTTGAGTCAACCAGGCCTGTCACCGTTACCTATCAGCTTGCAGAATATAGCCGATCATTAAATAGTGTGATAGAGGAGTTAATGAAATGGGGTTTACAGCACCGCGAGCGGATAGTAGCCAGCCGGAAGAAAGCCATGTAAACCTTAAGGTTTATTGACTGTTTTTTTATCCATTTCAACCAATTTTAATATAATCATTTTAAATCCCTAAATCCTTTTAGTAATGTTGTATATCCAATTCAAACATCTACTATGCAAAGGCGACATTTTATTAAACTTACAGCAACTACCGGCGCGGCTATATTATTTAGTCGATTAACTTACGCAACATCAACCCAAACAACTGCCATCAATCTGCCCGATGAGGTTTGGGCACAATCCGGCACGGAATGGTTTAAGCTGAAGAGTACCAACGGCAGCAAATTCAATTATAAGGATATCGAGGTTACGGTTAAAGCCAATGGAAATGCAAAAGGGGTATATATACAATCGCCAACCCAGCAGCTTAATTCGGTGCGTTTAAAATGGAAGCACAATACATCTTCTTCAGCAAAATATCTTGGCGATCACTGGGAGCGCTCTTATGGCGACCTGCAATGGAAAACCGGGTTTAATGGCAGCAAAAGTCCATGGTATGTAATTATTCACGATACTAAACAAACAGCGTGTTTTGGTGTGAAAACGGGCGCTAATAGTATTTGTTGGTGGGGTTTAGGTGCCGATAGTCTTGATCTTAATTTAGATACACATTCTGGCGGTAACGGTGTATTGCTGGGTAATCGTACTTTGCATGCTGCGGATATTGTTACTTCACATGGCTTGCCCGGCGAAACACCTTTCCGTACCGATCATCGGTTTTGTGGTATCATGTGCGAAAAGCCGCGTTTGCCCAAACAACCAATTTATGGTATCAATGACTGGTACTTTGCTTATGGCAATAACAATTTCGACCTGATAAAGCAAACTACCGCTATGATGAGCGAGCTGGTTACTGATACCAATAACAAGCCATTTTCTGTAATTGATGCAGGCTGGGCTACCTACTCGCCCTTATTACCGGGCGACGGCGGCTGGAATGATGATTTTTCTAAACCCAACGATAAATTTAAGGATATGCACCTGTTGGGCGATGAGATTAAAAAGCTGGGCATGCGTCCCGGTTTGTGGATGCGCCCGCTTTGTGCCCGTCATGATGAAAAAGCAAGTTTATTAGCTCCAAAGATCCCCGGCAGAGACGATCCTAAAAATCCAACCCTCGATCCAACCATCCCCGAAAATATAGAGCGCGTTAAACGCAACTTTGATTTTTACAAGCAGTGGGGCTATGAGATGGTGAAGCATGATTTTAGCACCTATGATATTACTGGCCGCTGGGGTTTTGATATGAAGGATAGTATTACATCGGCTGGTTGGAATTTTAACGACAGGAGTAAGACCACTGCCGAGATCATCCTCCACTTATATCGTTCCATCCGCGAGGCAGCGGGTGATGGTATTTATGTGATTGGTTGTAACACGATGAGTCATTTAAGTGCAGGCATATTTGAAATGTGCCGGATAGGTGACGATACCAGCGGAAATGAATGGGGCAGAACACGCAAAATGGGCGTAAATACGTTGGCTTTCCGTTTGCCGCAGCACAATAAGTTTTATGCCGTTGATGGGGATTGCGTCGGCCTTACCACCAAAATTGAATGGGCGAGAAATAAACAATGGCTTGAACTATTGGCAGAAAGTGGTGCACCACTATTCGTCTCGGGGCAACCCGAGGCCATGGGCGCCGAACAAAAGGCCGCCGTAAAAAAAGCATTCGCCGCTGCCGCCAAAGTACAACCCTTGGGCGAACCACTGGATTGGATGGACACCATGCTGCCCGAAAAATGGAAACTGAATGGTAAGTTGGTTGAGTTTAACTGGGCGTAGAGTGTTCTTAGCTTAATTGCAAGGCATGGCGTCGAGTCGACTCATCCCGACCATCGCTTCGCTTGTCACCCCTCTCTCCGCTTTGCGCATAGAGGGGCTTAAAAAAACTTCCCGACCCTCTTTCCACCGCAGGTGAAGAGAGGGTCGGCCAGCGTAGCATAGCCGGGGTGAGTCGGTTGCCCGCGTTCAAAGCCAGACTGTAGAATCCCAGATTTACGAAGTTTTTAAAACTTCGTAAATCTTTTCACCTTTTCACCTTTTCACCTTTCACCTTTTACCTTTCACCATTCGCCTTTCACCTTTTATCGTTCAGATTATCAGTGTCTTATTGTTTCTGATTAACATAAATACAGAACTCAATTCCCTCCGTAAACAATGTAATCATTATCTTGTTCCACATTTACGCTGAACAGGACAATTTATCATGAAGAAAATATTGCTATTTACACCCATACTTTTTATACTGTCATGCGGGCATGATCCGGCTCAGCAACAGGAAAATAAGAAGCTTAATAGCCTTGCTATTGAGTATGTTAGGTTGGGGCTTGCCATCGGTCAATATGATACTGATTTTGTAGATGCCTACTATGGTCCGGATTCATTGAAGCCGAAGCAAGCGCCTGCAAAGGAGTTTCCGAAGGATAGTTTGCTGGCCAATACCAATGTTTTAATGAATGAGTTGAAAATTATTTCCACTAACTCAGCAGTAGATACCAATAAAATACGTGCAAACTGGCTTATGGATCAGCTGGTAGCATTTAGCAGGCGCATCAGGATCTTTTCTGGCGAGGAAAGGCCCTTTGATGAAGAATCAAAGGAACTTTTCGGCGTAGTTGCCCCTGTTTACACCGAAGATTATTTTAAAGCGCAGGTAAATTTGCTTGATAGTATTTTGCCGGGTAAAGGCCGGGTGAACGACCGTTTTCAAAAGCTGGCTAATAAATTCATCATCCCGAAAGACAAACTCGATCCGGTGATTAAAGCTGCCATTGCCGAAGCCCGCAAACGCACTATGGCCCACTACACTTTACCCGCAGGCGAAGCTTTTACGCTGGAGTATGTAACTAATAAACCATGGAGTGGCTATAACTGGTACAAGGGCAATTATAAAAGCACGGTACAGATTAATACCGATCTCAAAATTTTTATTGACAGGGCAATTGATGTGGGCAGCCATGAAAGCTACCCCGGTCACCACGTGTACAATATGTTGCTGGAGAAAAATCTGTACCACGATAAGGGTTGGGTGGAAGTATCCATGTACCCGCTTTTTAGCCCGCAAAGTTTAGTTGCCGAGGGGAGCGCTAACTACGGTATTGAAGTAGCTTTCCCGGGGGATGAAAAAGTAAAGTTTGCTAAAAACGTATTGTTGCCATTAGCTGGTTTGGATACAGCTGGCATCAACCTGTATTTTAAGGCCCTTGCCATAAAAGGTACACTAAATTATGCCCGTAACGAGGCCGCGAGGGGATTGATTAACAACACCATGTCGCGCGATAAAGCAACCACTTATCTTACCAAATATTGTTTGATGAATGATGAAACGGCTGCCAAATCCATTAGTTTTATTAAAAAATACCGCAGTTACGTAATCAATTATAACTACGGTTTGGATATGGTAAAAAACTACATAGAAAAAAATGGCGGTACGCCCAAAGACCCGATAAAACGATGGGAACTTTTTGGTAGATTGCTGAGCAATGAGGTAACCACCGAAGAGTTGCTCAAAAAATAAACCGCCATGTTCAAAAAAGTCATCCCTGTTAGTTTAATAGCTATATTAATAGCGTGTACCTGCTATGCTCAAAAAAAGGCTGTCTGGCTTGATTCAGATACGGGTAATGAAATGGATGATCTGTATGCCATCACTTACCTGCTTAAAGATCCGCAGGTAAATGTTGTTGGCCTAAGTTCGGCACATTTCAATAATGCCGATATGCTGGTTGGCGATAAATGGCATTATTACTCCACAAAAAATATCAATACGGTACAACTAAGTCAGGACTTGAATGAACAATTACTACAACTTACTTCCAGAACAGATGTGCCCCATCCTTTGGGTAGCAGGGGAACTATAGGGCATTCATGGGGAGGTAAAAATCCGGTTATTTCTGCTGCCGAAAAAGGAATTATAGCAGCGGTACACCAACTTAAGGATGGCGAAAAACTCGATGTGCTGTGCATCGGGGCAGCATCAAATATCGCCTCGGCTATTCAGCTGGATACTACTATCATCCCTAAAATAAGGGTGTATGTACTGGCCGCGCGTTATTTCAGCGACCGCAAGGTTTGGGATAAAAGCGAGTTTAATGTGCGTAACGATTTGAATGCCTTTGACCTGTTACTTAATTGTAAAGGTTTGGATCTTACCGTTATGCCCATCAACACCGCTATTGCCTTAAGGTTTAATCGCGCCGTTTGCCGTACTAACTTAAAGGACAAGGGTAAATTAGGTGCACTGTTATATAACCGCTGGGATTTTGTAGAGGCTAAAGACACTTGGGTAATGTGGGATCTGGCCCTCGTAATGGCCTACCTTGATCCTTCAAAAGCCGAAAAAATACAAGCAACTGGTCCGCCCGAAAACGAGCAGCGTGAAGTGTCCGTATATAAAAATATTGATGCTAAAGCTATGGAGCAGGATTTCTGGAACCGGATGAACCTTTTTACTGTAAAATAGTATAAATCAATGATGATAAAGAACAGATTTGTAACCGCCATTTTTTTGGCGGCAGGCATTTATGCGTCGTGTAAAAATCCAAAAACTCACCAGGGACGGGCAACTTACAGCAACTGGGGCACTTACGCCGGTTCAAAGGAGGGTAATCGTTATTCATCAGATCAGGAGATCAATCTAAGCAACGTTAGCAAGTTAAAAGTAGCGTGGACTTATAGTACCAATGATAAGGACTCGGCCAACAGAAGCCAGAACCAGTGTAACCCCATCATGGTTGATGGTGTATTGTATGGCACCAGTCCAAAATTGAAATTATTTGCGCTGGATGCAGGCACAGGCGAGCAAAAATGGCTTTTTGATCCGGCAAAGGCTGATACTACCAACAGCGGAGATCCGATGGCTTATTATAAAGTAAGCAGGGGAGTGATCTACTGGCAAAATAAGGATGTCGGACAGAAACGCCTGTTCTACAGTGTAGGCGCTAAAACCTTCGCTATTGATGCCGAAACAGGTACGCCCATAATGTCTTTTGGCAAAAATGGATATTTAGATCTCACTAAAAACCTCGACCGTGATACCAAATCATTTGTAGCAGGCACTACTCCCGGCGTAGTTTACAAAAACCTGCTGATAGTAGGTACCCGCGTAGCCGAATCTGCAGATGCAGCCCCCGGACATATCAGGGCGTATGATGTACTTACAGGGAAATTAAAATGGATCTTCCATACTATTCCGCATCCCGGCGAAAAGGGCTACGAAACATGGCAGGATACCGCTGCATACAAGAAATTTGGCGGTGCCAACAATTGGGCCGGGATGTCATTAGATGAAAAAAGAGGCGTTGTTTATATCCCGACCGGATCCATAGGCGGCGATTTTTACGGTGGTTTCCGTAAGGGGCAAAATCTGTTTGCCAATTCGCTACTGGCACTTGATGCTGCTACGGGTAAGCTAAAATGGCATTTCCAGGTGGTACATCATGATCTGTGGGACCGCGATCTGCCGGCCAATCCAAACCTGGTAACTATTACCCACGATGGCAAAAAGATTGATGCAGTGGCTCAGATTACCAAGCATGGTTATATTTTTATGTTCGACAGGACGAATGGTAAACCCGTATTCCCGATAGTGGAAACACTTGTGCCTACTAAAGCCTTGCCCGGCGAGGCGCCGTGGCCTACACAGCCAATACCTACCTTGCCGCAGCCTTTTGCACGACAGATATTTAACCCCGAGGACGTGACCGACCGCACACCCGAGGTACATAAAGAGATGCTGGATAAATATAATCAGGTTAAAAACCGCATCATGTTTACTCCGCCGGCTAAAGAAGGCGGATGGATCTTTCCTGGTTTTGACGGAGGTGGCGAGTGGGGCGGTGCAGCGGTTGACAATGAAACTAAGATCATGTATATCAGCTGCTCCGAAATGCCCTGGGCGCAGGTAATGATCAATGTGCCAAAGGCAACGAATGATAATTCGCTTAAAGGGATGGGGCAGGTAGTTTACAATAAAAACTGTATAGGCTGTCACGGACCGGAGTTGAAGGGAAACGGTACATCGTACCCGTCGCTGGTAAATATTGGTGCCAAATTTAAGGAAGATCAATTAAGCCAGATCATCGCCAGCGGCCGTAATATGATGCCATCATTTAAACAGCTTGCGTCACAGGATAAAAAAGCGTTGCTGGCTTTCCTACTGAAACTGCCGGACGCGAAAAGCCCCAAAACATTAGCCAAAGAACCAACAACTGACCGTACTGCCAGTACCAAAACCGAAAAGAAAGTGGTTGACGACATTCCCTACACCATGACCGGTTACAACCGGTTTTTGGATAAGGATGGATACCCCGGCATTAAACCGCCATGGGGCACTCTTAATGCCGTTGATCTCACCACCGGTAAGCTGCTTTGGAAAGTGCCCGTAGGTGAATATCCTGAATTGACCAAAAAAGGCATCCCGGTTACCGGAACAGAATTGTATGGTGGTCCGCTTGTTACCAAAGGTGGGTTGGTATTTATAGCTGCAACTAAGGACGAAAAGATCAGGGCGTTTGATAAAAAAACAGGTAAAGTAGTATGGGAAGCTCAACTACCTGCGGCGGGCTACGCCACACCGGCAACTTACGCCATAGATGGTAAGCAATATGTAGTTATAGCTTGTGGTGGAGGCAAAATAGGTAGTAAATCCGGAGATCAGTATGTGTGTTTTGGGTTGGGGGAGTAGTAGATGTTTAAATCCAATGTTTTAACTAATAGCGTGATATAATATCCCAGAGGAGTTTTGCAATTGAGATGGGGGATAGCATTTGCTAACCCCTGTTGCTATTTTGAACTTAATCAAATAACAAAAACATAATGTGCAGTTAAATTCATGTTTATGCTTTCCCGGTAAATTTAGGGAAGTAAAAAACTAATGCCCCGCATACCGTTTCCCCGCAGCAATTTTGATGATCTTCGTAATTGTCCCCTGGATAAATTAGAGGAGGATATATCCCGGATATCTATTCGTTTAAAATTGCAGAATAATCCCGCAACCGATATAGAACGGGGACGTTACCAGGAAGAACTGGATAAGTTGAGTGTATTTAAATATATCAGCCAGTTAAGAAAAGGGAAATTAAGCTATGAGGATTTTAGCCAAAAGGTTGAATTAACATCCTGACCGCCCTCAAAATTTCTCCTCATAGGCAGGTGCTCCTGGTGTTTCCAGCTTAAATTGTTTTACCTGCCCCGGGCCTTCAAATTCAAATCTGATACCAACAACGCGACCTATGTTGTGTTTTTGCTCAACATCCATTATTTGTTTGTTATTGAGATAAATTTTTAGGCGATGATCTTTAACGCTGCATTTAAGGTTTTGAAATTGGGCAAAATCGCAGCCAAAAGCGCTCAGGTCATGATCTTTCCCGCCTATCCAGTTTTCGCCTGTCAAAACACCTATGTCGGCAATGCAGCCCTTGTTTACTATGGGGATTACAATGGCTGCTCCAACTCCTAAAATGGTCAGGTTAGCTTTATTGCAAACGGACTGACCGGCGGTTGAGGTGTTACGTAAAGTACATTCAAGTGTAAAATCCCCGGCCTTAATGCCGGGAAACTCGCGCACGTTTGAGAATTTTACCCAGGTATTATTAAAAACACCGGTGCCGAGTTTTTTCTGCATAATATCTCCGGAAATACCCATGTAACCATGCCCGGTCATTTCGCCGGGCGATAGGTATACAGGCACGGGTAAATGATCAACGATGCCTATCCAGCCTTTAGTTTTGATGAATACGGTAGTCTCTTTTTTAATCTGCTTATCCACTATCAGCTTTGCTAAAAAATAACCGGGATGGTAATAGATGGATGTATATTGTTTACCATTTCCGGGCACCCGCTCGCGCCGTCCCGGATCCCAGGATTGCTGGATATAAACACTATCAGAATGAAAGGCTGACGCATCGTATTGAAATACTACCGAGTTTGGCAAACCATCGGAGGCATACCTGCTGCTGAATTTTACTGTTGATGCATCGACTATTGTTTTCTTTTTTGTGCCGATAAAATATAAGCATAGTAGGGCAATCAGTAAACCGCCAATGAGCCAGGGATATTTATAGCCTTTCTTTAAAGGTTTTATGACTGGTTTGGCCTCCTCTTCCGGGGGTATTGCTACCTGCTCAATTACGCCGTTAACCTGGTGGTGTTGCCTGAAATCGCGCCAGCTGGTATAATCTAGAAAGCAGGCCAGCGCGTTGAGGGTAGCCGAGGTAGGGAAGCTTTCATAACGCACCTTTCCCCATATCCTTTTAAGGGTTGATATGCTTAGTTGTACTCTTGTTTTTTCAAATATCAGCTTGCTCAGTTGTTCAAAATCGTGATTGCTCCAAATACTGCTCTCGCCCCAGTTCAATGTTTGCTCAATCAGCTGGCAGCATAATAAAAGCAATTGTTTTTCTTTTTCCATTGATTTTTTAGGTGATGATGCAGTATCTAAAAATGCAAAAAAGGTTTGAACAAATTTGAACAGAATTGAAAAGCTTATGAAGCTTTATTTTGAGTACAATTTGCAATTTTTGACTAAAGTTAAAATCTAAACTCATGAAGAACAATATTTTGTTTACGCTCTTTTTACTCACCTTTCTTTTTAACAAAGCCGTTTATGCACAGCAAAATGGCACCAATGATCTTAATAGCCTATTAAAGCAGCATAAACTGGTGGTAACTCCCCGTCAAAGTGTAACCGAACTTACCGACGGCACCAAGCAGGGCCTATCCTGTAATGGTATTGTATGGCTTAAGGAGGTCAGCTTTAAAACCGGGACAATTGATGTTGATCTAAGAGGCAAGGATGTTTTCCAGCAAAGTTTTTTGGGAATTGCTTTTCACGGTATTGACACCACTACTTACGATGTCATTTATTTCAGGCCATTTAATTTCCAGTCGCCGGATACATTGAGGCGAAAGCATACTGTTCAATATATGAGTATGCCCGATTATCCCTGGGACAGGCTGAGAAAAGAACACCCCCTGGTATATGAAAATGCGGTAAACCCATTCCCACTTGCAATCGCCTGGTTTCATGCGCGTATTGTAGTAAGGGCTGATGAAATTGTTGTTTATGTAGATCATTCTACCAGCCCCTCCCTTACAGTTAAAAAGCTCAACAACAGGCAGGATGGCCTCATCGGCTTATGGGCAGACGGATTAACAGGCGACTTTGCCAATCTTGTGATTAAATAAAAACCAATACAAACCTCATTAAGATTTATCATCATGAAAAAGCTATTACTGCTATTTATTCTGCTTGTATCCATTAAGGTATCTGCCCAACAAAAATACCAGGTGTATGATCTTTCTGTTATCAAACCCAAAGAGTGGATCATCCCCAAAAATGATACACTTGATTATGAATTTGGCGCGTATCAGGGCCAAAAAGCATTGTTGATAAAAAGGAAGATCGACAACTATAAATCGGGTAGCCTGGCTTATCCTAAAAATCTGAACTTTAAGGATGGTATCATTGAGTTCGACCTCGCATTTGCCGGCAAGGGAAATGGTTATATAGGCCTTGCCTTCAGGATCAAAGATGCCCATCATTACGAAACTGTTTACTTCCGGCCTTTATCATCAGGCACCATCAACGCCATACAATACATGCCCGAAAAGAAAGCCGAATTTAACTGGTGGGATTATGAAGCTACAAAATACCAGGCTAAAGCTGTACTGCCGCACAATGGCTGGTTTCATGTAAAAGTGGTGGTTATGGGCAGTAAAATGGAAGTGTATGTGAACAATGCCGCCAAACCATCAATGGTATATATCCCGCTCGATGCATCCTTAAAAAACGGCTCTGTTGGTTACTGGCATGGTAACTCATCATTAGGGGCCTATAGAAATTTGGTGGTGAAGGCGCTCAAATAGCATATCATATAATGCGTTGTTGGGTGGGTTACCTGGCTCTGGCTGACGAAATATTTTAGTGGCTATTGAAGCAGATCTTGTTTTTAGGTTGATATTAAATTCTGTTTAAAATCTCAACCAAAATGTGCAACTTTAGCACCAGCCAAATCTATACCTAATGAAATTCAAGACCTTGCCAGCGTTGTTGTGTACTTTATGCTTTACCATGCTAAGCTTTTTAAGCTTAGCCCAGGCCAACTTTAAACCCCAAAAGGAGCTTTTAGCTACTATTAAAAAAAACTTTGCTGATGCAGATGCTCAATATAAAGTGCTGGCAAAGCAGATAGGACCGGATGAGTTTCCTAAGACCTATCATCCCGATGTAAACAAGCAGGAAAATAGCAATTCGGGCTGGTGGTGTAGCGGCTTTTATCCGGGCAGTTTGTTGTATTTGTATCAGGAGAATAAAGATCAGCAACTGTTAACTGAAGCTAACCGCATTATGGGGGTACTGGCCAAGGAACAGTTTAATACACATACGCACGATTTGGGTTTTATGATGTATTGCAGCTTTGGCAATGCCAATAAAATTGAGCCGAAACCGGAGTACAAGCAAATATTGGTTAACAGCGCCAAATCTTTATCAACAAGGTTTAATCCTGTGGTGGGATGTATAAAATCATGGGATTCAAAACCGGGCGATTATTTGGTGATTATTGACAATTTGATGAACCTGGAATTGCTGTTTTGGGCTACCCGTGAAACAGGTGATTCCAGCTATTATAAAATAGCGGTTACTCATGCCAACACTACCATGAAAAACCATTATAGGCCCGATTATAGCTCATACCACGTGATTAATTATGATGCCCAAACCGGTGCGGTAAAAGAAAAGAAAACGGCCCAGGGATTTGCCAATGAATCGGCATGGGCCAGGGGGCAGTCATGGGGGCTTTATGGATACACCGTATTGTACCGCGAAACACATGATAAAAAATACCTTGATCAGGCTCAAAATATAGCTCATTTTATTTTAACCAACCCAAACCTGCCTGCCGATAAGATTCCATATTGGGATTATAATGCCACTAACATCCCCAATGCACTTAAAGATGCTTCGGCAGCCGCTGTTATGGCTTCTGCATTGTTGGAACTTTGCACATACAGCGATGCAAAAAACGGGCAGGAGTATTTTAACGTAGCTCAAACAATATTAAAAACACTTTCTGCACCGCCTTACAAAGCTGCTGCTGGTACCAATGGTGGTTTTATTTTGCAACACAGCGTAGGCCATTTCCCTGCAGGAACAGAAATTGATGTACCGCTATCTTATGCCGACTATTATTTTATTGAGGCTATGAAAAGATACCAGGCATTCGATAAAAAAAAATAAATTAGCAGCTAAGCTAAAACTATGGCATTAGGCAAGGGAAGATTAGAGGCTTTTAGCGATGGCGTTATCGCTATTATTATCACCATAATGGTGTTGGAAATGAAGGTGCCGCACGGCGAAAGCATTGAATCGTTAAAGCCGCTCATTCCGGTTTTTATGAGTTATGTTTTGAGCTTTATATATGTTGGTATTTACTGGAATAATCATCACCATATGTTGCAGGCCGTTCGCTCTGTTAACGGGGGCATTTTATGGGCCAACCTGTACTTGCTTTTCTGGTTATCATTGATACCGTTTGTTACAAGCTGGATGGGCGAAAATCATTTTGCCAAATGGCCGGTAGCATGTTACGGATTTGTGCTTATAATGAATAGTTTCGCTTATCTTATTTTGGTGAAAAAGCTTATCCGCCACCATGGTGAGCATTCTGTGATTGCCCAGGCGTTTGGTGAGGATTGGAAAGGGAAAATATCGGTTTGCATTTACGCAATTGCTGTTGGTGTAAGCTTGATAAATACCATTGCCGCCTTTACGCTTTATGTAGTGGTTGCCGGCATCTGGTTTATTCCCGATAGGAGAATTGAGAAGGAACTCAATCATCCGGACGCTGAAAACTAATGCAACAGATAAATTATAATTGCCTCAATTTCAGAAATAATGCCGTTTATAGATGCTCTGTTGTTAAAAAAGTATAAACTATTTTGCAACTTCGTAGTTATAGAAGTGTTTTGCCTAAATTATTTTGCGTTGCAAGTTTAAATTTTAATCGTTATTTGCCACTACTATACATTACCTATGTTGGATATTGCTTATGACCATGAGCCCGAATTGCTTTCCAAAGCAAAGAAGCTTCATCATGAAAACGAATTGCTTCTAAAGGTAGCGGCAGGGGATGAGCATGCCTTTCGCTTATTGTTTACAGCGTATCACCAACAGTTGGGTACTCATATTTATCACATTACCAACTCTACCGAACTGGCTGAAGAAGTTGTACAGGATGTGTTTTTAAAAATATGGATGACCCGCGAAACCCTCGGTAATATTGAAGATTTTAAAGCCTACCTGTTTGTTATATCAAAAAACTACGCGCTTAATTGCCTTAAAAAACTTGCAAAAGAACGGATACAGATAAAAAAGCTGGAACAAAGCAGTATTAACCTGCTAAATGTTGAGCAAGATCCCGGCATGTATTATAATTTATTGGATGAGGCAATTGACCACCTGCCTCCTCAGCAGCAAAAGGTTTATTTATTGAGCAGGCATAACCGCCTCAAATATGCCGAAATTGCCGATCAGCTTAAACTCTCCCGCGAAACGGTAAAGAAATATTTGCAGATAGCTACTACATCTATAACCGATTATGTGCGCACCCACCTGGAGGTTTTTACAGCTATTTTAATAACAATAAAAACTTTTTTATTTTTTTTTAAAAGCTAATACCCCCTTTTTTACCCCTTTTGTTGTCTTGTATGTGAGTTTTACCCCAACTCCATTTGCCAATTTTAAATTATGAACTAACATCTACCTGTATGAGTGCAGTTAATGCGAGGCTTACTTACCTTTTTAATAGTTATTACCATCAAACCGCTACCCAAGAGGAGCAGGATGAACTCATGGAGATCATTCACTCATCTGCAAATGATGCGGAAGTAGCTGCACTTATTCATGAGGCCTGGGATAACCTCGAAATTGATGGACCTCTTTTTGATCGTACAAAAAGCATTGATATCTTAAACAGCATTCTTCAGGGTAAATCTGACCATGATAATATTCATCCAATACGTCCGCCGAATAAAAAACAGCTGTGGCTAAAATTAGGGGTTGCGGCTGCCATGATGGTTTTTGTTGGCTTTGGAGCCTATGTATTATTGAGGCAGGATAAGAATGTAATTGCAAAAAAAAACATAGCCAAAGCAAAACAGGCGCATGATGTTTTACCAGGTGGTAATAAGGCAATTTTGACCTTAGCCAATGGCAAAACCATAACACTTGATAGTGCAAAAAATGGTCTGTTAGTTAACGAGGGCTCCGCGCGTATTCATAAAACCCGGGATGGTCAGTTGGTTTACGAAACCGACAAGAATGGTGATAATTCGGCTGCTCCTATGAACACGGTATCTACGCCAAGAGGCGGCCAGTATCAGTTGGTGCTGGATGATGGAAGTAAGGTATGGTTAAACTCCGCATCGTCATTAAGCTTTCCGGCGGTATTCAAAGGCAAAACAAGGGAGGTTGAAATCACTGGCGAAGCTTATTTTGAGGTTGCCAAAAATGCCAAAATGCCATTTAGGGTGAAGGTGAATAATACAGTGGTGGAGGTTTTAGGAACCCATTTTAATATTATGGCTTACAATGATGAAGCGGTAATGAAAACCACCTTGTTAGAAGGCTCGGTAAAAATAAGCAATAGCCAGAATTTCAGTATGCTAAAGCCCGGTCAGCAGGCTCAGCTTAATCAAAATGGACCTATAAAAGTAATTGATAACCCGGATGCAGATGACGCCATTGCCTGGAAAGAGGGAATCTTTCAGTTCAGGGATGCCGGAATTGAAACAATCATGAGGCAGGCAGCCCGCTGGTACGATGTACAGGTAAGTTTTGCAGGTAAGATGCCGATAAAAGAATTTACAGGAAGAATATCGCGCAATGTAAAAGCATCAGAATTAATGGGCATGCTTAAATACATGGGTATCAATTACAAAATAGAAGATAAACACATTACGGTATTGCCGTAACATAAAGAACCCCAATTACAATCTACCAATAAACAACCAATTGTTCACTTTAAACAACCATATGATGGAAGAAATACAAAAAATAAGTTAATCCAGGGCGGGATCCTATTGGTAAAACGGTTTATCATATATGTGGAAACGTATCATGTATGATATAGAAATTAGCCAAAAAAATACCGGGAAGTATTCGCAGTACTTTCCCGGCTAAAAATCTGGGTCCCCAAAATTACAATCCACGAATTGAACGTAAATGTTTAACCCAAACTCTACAAACTTATGAATTTTAATTCTAAGGCCACGCCTTTGGTATGGCCCCAATTATCCAAAATAATTTTAGCTATGAAGCTAACAGTTATTATCATGGTAGCGGTACTTACCAACGTAAGCGCCAAAACCTATAGCCAGGTAGTTACCTTGCGCCAAAAGAACACCACAGTTGAAAAAGTGCTGAGGGCAATCGAAAAACAAACCGGTTATCATTTTATGTATGATAAGCAGGATGTATCAAAAGCGAGTACTATTAACATTGAAGTAGAAGGTGTTTCTTTGGAGCAAGCTCTTGACCAATGTTTTAAGGATCAGCCTTTAACCTACAAAATTTTCCAGGAAACCATTGTGGTTAAAAAGAAGGATGTTGTTGTAACGGCAGTTGCCGATACAAAGGTATCGGGTACAGTATCTGATGAAAAAGGCCCGCTGCCGGGTGTATCTGTTAAGATCAAGGGATCTGAAATTGGTACCCAGACAGATATCAACGGAAAGTATACCTTAAACGCACCGGCAAATGCAACGTTCGTATTCAGCTTTATTGGGTACACAACGCAGGAAGTGGCCGTTGGCAACAAAACTACCCTAAACGTTATACTGGCAGAATCGCCAAAAACATTAAGCGAGGTAGTAGTAGTTGGTTACGGTACATCTAAACGTGTAGATTTAACCGGTTCTGTTGGTAGTGTTAGTGGCAAGCAATTGCAAGATAGGCCTCAAACCAACCTTGAGCAGGAGCTATCCGGTAAAATTGCCGGTGTAAACGTATCAACCAACTCTGGTGCGCCGGGTGGTGCTACTAAAATACGCATACGCGGCTATAGCTCAATCAACACCAATACCGACCCTTTATATGTGGTTGATGGTGTTGTTTGGACAGAAGGCGGTAACTCTATTAACCCTAACGACATTGAAACGATTGACGTTTTAAAGGATGCATCATCAACAGCCATTTATGGTACACGCGGTGCAAACGGTGTAATATTGGTAACAACCAAAAGAGGTAAAAAAGGCGGAACGGTTAGTTATGATGCTTATGTATCTATAAACCATATGGCTAAAGAATTGCCGGTTTTAAACTCTGCGCAGTTCATGGCTGTTGAAGACCTATCTTACGCCAATATTAAAAAATATGATCCAACAGGATGGGCATCAGGTAAATATGCAGATCAGGATCCGGTTAAATTACGTACAGCTTTAATAGGTAAACTATTTGATTCAAACCTGAAACCGTTATATGATGTAGATTGGCAGAAAGCAACAACCCGCACATCTGTTAGTCAAAACCATAACCTGGCATTTACAGGTGGTTCAGATAATATCAACTACGGCTTGTTCCTGAATTATGCAGATGACGAAGGTATTATTTTAAATAGCTACCTTAAGCGTTATAACGTGCGTTTAACTTTTGATAACCAACTTAAACCATGGTTAAAAGTTGGCGCTACATTAAACTATAACAACCAGGATAAACGTACGGCCGATGATGGTGCAGGTGGTAACAATATCCCACGTATGTTAATTGAAATGGTACCTTTCATTCCAATTAAATATCCCGACGGAACTTATGGCAAGCGTACCGATTATCCTAATTTAGAAGGTGGTGATAACCCGGTAGCACAAGCTAATGAGGTAGAGTCGCTGTATAAAACCAGGGTATTTAGTGGTAATGGTTATGCAAACATTAACATCTTTCCAGGTCTGGATTTTCGTAGTGTACTTGGTGTAACAACATCTGCTAACTACAATCCACATTTTCAAAGTGGTTTAGTTGGTGGGCCGTCTGCAAACCAAACTTACAGCTCTGCATCAATAGATGAGGCCAACAATACTTACTGGCAATGGGATAACTATGCAACGTATAATAAAGTATTTAACAAAGTACATACATTAAACGTTGTTGCAGGTTATGAAAAAACAAGTTTTCAACAAACTGGGGTGTATGCTTCAACCGCTAACCTTGCCGATAATTATTACCAGTATTATAATTTAAGTGCCGGTTCAATACCTGGCATACCAAAGTCAAATTATCTTGCCTATCAGTTTGAATCAATATTTGGCCGTATCAATTATGGGTACGATGACAAATACCTGTTAACTTTAACAGGCAGGAGAGATGGTTCGTCTCGTTTTGGTACAAATGTAAAAAATGGTTTTTTCCCTTCTGCAGCTGTTGCGTGGAGAGCTTCACAGGAAGATTTCCTGAAGGACAACAAAACCATATCTGATTTGAAATTCAGATTAAGCTACGGCTTAACAGGTAACTCCGAAATTGGCTCATACCAGTCACAAGCTCAAATAAATACCGTTAACTATGTATTTAACGGAGCGCAGGCAATCGGAAGCCAGCAATTTACTATCGGTAACGAAGATTTATCATGGGAAAAAACATCTGAATATGATTTAGGAGTTTCATTCGGCCTGTTCAACAACCGTATTACCATTGATGCAGATGCATACCTGAAAAAAACCAAGGCATTGTTGCTTAAAGCCCCACTGCCAGAAACAAGTGGTTTTAACAGCGTATACAAAAACATCGGCAGGTTAGAAAATAAAGGTCTCGAGTTAACTATCAATACGGTTAACGTAAAATCAGAAAACTTTACCTGGAACTCATCTTTCAATATCTCGTTCCTGAAAAACAAAGTGTTGCAATTAGGAGCATCTAATGATGATATCTTCCTTCCGCCAACTTTTCTTTCGCAATTTAACCTGATGCGTGTTGGCTTACCTGCGGGCAGCTTTTACGGCTACAAGGTTTTAGGCACATGGGGAACTGCAGAAGCATCACAAGCATCGGTGTTTAACAAATTGCCAGGCGATTTAAAAATACAGGATACAAATGGCGATGGTAAAATTACATCTGCCGATAAGGTGATTTTAGGTAAATCTTTACCAGACGGTTATGGCACATTTAGCAACACATTCCGTTACAAAGCGGTTGATTTGGGTATCGATCTGCAATTTAACTATGGTAACCAGATCATGAACTTAACCCGTCACTCAGGTCAGGACCGTACAGGTCAGGCCAACAGCTACGCAACTGTATTAAATGCCTGGACACCTACCAATCAGAATACCAGCATCGCAGAAGACAGACCAGCTTATGTTTATTATCAAACTGAGATCTATTCAACGAAAGTAGAGAGTGGTAGTTTTATACGTGGCCGTGCAGTAACTCTTGGATATAACTTCCCTCAATCAATTACATCTAAATTGAAACTGAGCAGGCTAAGGATATATGCGCAAGGGCAAAACCTGTTTGTAATCACAAAATATACCGGATACGATCCTGAAGTTTCTACCTACAACAATAATACCGCGTATACACAAGGTACGCAAAATCAAAATAACACCAGCAACTTCACACAGGGCATCCAGTTTTATGATTATCCAAAACCAAGAACTTTCTTGTTTGGGTTAAATGCAAGTTTCTAATTTAAACGTTAAAACATACTATTATGAAGTTTAATTTAAAAAAATACCGAATTGGTTACTCATTACTGATTCTTACCATATTAATAAGCAGTTGCAAAAAAGACCTTGTTGAAGACAATAAAGGTGGTTTTGTGAAAAGTAATTATTTTACCACTGCATCGCAGGCACAAACCTTTGTTAATGGTATTTACCAAAAGCTGTATATGTTTCAAAACGGCGATGCTTATGGCGAAAGTCCTTTTATAACCATGGAGCTTTTTGCCGGCCACGCCACATCATTAGGCCAAAGCGTTAACAACAACAACGTTATTAATAACCGTACAGATGCGGTTAACCCGGGTTTTGAGGATGTATGGCAAAATAGTTATAACGCTATTTCAAATGCCAATATCGCGCTCGCTAATATTCCTGCAATTACTCCTTTTGCCGATGCAGATAAAAAGAGAATATTGGGCGAAACTTATTTTTTAAGGGCGTTCTTTTATTATCACCTGGTAAGGTTATATGGCGATGTGCCATTAATTACTACCCCGGTTACCATCAACAGTCCTGATCTTTATCCTTCACGTACAGCAACAACGGCCGTATATGATCAAATCATCAGCGATCTTAAAGCTGCTGAGGTATCTGGCTTACCAGAATCAGATAAAACAGGGCGGGTATCTTTAACTGCGGTGCGTACTTTATTGGCCAGTGTTTATTTAACTACAGCGGGCTTCCCGCTTAAAAAGACTGCAAATTATGCTTTAGCTGCTGCAGAAATTTTACCGGTAATAAATAGCACAGTTTACAGTTTATTTGATAAGTATGATTACCTGCATGACAATGCACACAAAAACCAGGGCGAGCTAATTTTTCAATCTAATTACCTGGTTGGTGTAGCTACTAGTTCAATTGCGTCGCTGACATTGCCGTTCAACTTACTTGTTGGCGCATATAACGATCACCTTGGCGCAATGATCCCAACCGATGCTTTCGTTGCGAGTTATGAGGCCGGAGATTTACGCACCAAAGAAAGACAGTTTTATTTTTCAAGCTATCCTTCATATAAAGACGGTACAACTATAACCTTTGGCGAACACGCCCTTTATAAGTATTTTCACGTAGAGAGCGCTCTGGGTAATGGTCAATGTGATGAAAACTGGACATTTTTACGCCTGCCCGAAGCGATGTTGATTTACGCGGAAGCCAGTAACGAAGCGGAAGGCGCGCCTAATACCGTAGCTATTGCACAACTTAACAAAATAAGAGCACGTGCACAGTTGGCCCCAATTGGCGCTTTAACCCAGGATGCCTTCCGTAAAGAGGTTTGGAAAGAACGCTATCATGAGCTGGCTTATGAAAACAAAGCTTATTTTGATATTCAGCGCACACACCAGGTTTATGATGTAATCAACAATACGTTTGGTGACGCAACCTCAACTAAAAACGAGCAGAATGTTACCATGAAAGCCCAGTATTACTTGTGGCCTATTCCGCAGCGCGAAATAAGCACAAACAGTAAGTTAACCCAAAATACCGGCTGGTAATTATATTTAGTGAATAAGATTGTAAAAGACTGGCATTTACGTGCCAGTCTTTTTATATTTACGGCTGGTTAAACGTTTTACCAAAAAGATCATTTTAAAAGCATGAAGAAAGCCCTGGTACTTATTGCCTCCCTTTTTACCGCTGCAAGTTCATTTGCCCAGCAGGTAAATAAAGTGACCGATCCTGTTGAATATATAAACCCTTTAATGGGTACCGACTCGCATTACGATTTATCGAACGGAAATACTTACCCGGCCATTGCCTTACCATGGGGCATGAATTTTTGGACCCCACAAACCGGTGTAATGGGCGATGGATGGGCTTATACTTATGATGCGCATAAAATACGCGGCTTTAAACAAACGCATCAGCCATCACCCTGGATGAATGATTACGGGCAGTTTGCTATTATGCCGGTTACCAAACATCTAAAAGTTTCTCAAAATGGCCGTGCAAGCTGGTTTTCGCACAAAGCCGAGATAGCCAAGCCATATTACTACAGTGTATATCTTGCCGATCATGATGTAACAACCGAAATTACACCCACAGAAAGAGCGGCCCAGTTCAGGTTCACCTATCCTAAAACCGATAGCTCATTTATAGTGATCGATGCATTGAATAAAGGTTCATATGTAAAGATCATCCCCGGAGAGAAAAAGATTGTAGGTTACTCTACCAAATACGCCCGCGGGCCGTTAAAAAACTTCAAAAACTATTTTGTTATTTATGTAGATAAGGCCATAACCCTTGCACAAACCTACAGTGATACTACATTAAGCGATGGTCTTGAATTGAAAGCCGAACATGCAAGCGCATTGATAGGTTTTAAAACCGCCCATGGCGAAAAGGTGCATTTAAGGGTGGCATCATCATTTATTAGTATAGAACAAGCCGAACTAAACTTAAAAAGAGAAGTAGGCAATGATAGTTTTGATGTTACCAAACAAAAAGCAAAAGATGTTTGGAACAAAACGCTTAATCGCTTAACTGTTGAAGGAGGTACTATTGATCAAACGCGTACTTTTTACTCCTGCCTTTACCGAATGGTTTTCTTCCCTAATAAATTATATGAGATAGATGCCGATAATAAAATTGTGCATTACAGTGCATCAACAGGTAAAGTGTTTCCGGGTTACAAATTTGCGGGTACTGGCTTTTGGGATACCTTCAGAGCATTATATCCATTCCTGAACCTGGTTTATCCTTCTATCAATAAAGAGATGCAGGAAGGGTTGATCAATGATTACAAAGAAGGAGGTTGGTTGCCTGAGTGGTCGAGCCCCGGATATTCTGCCGTAATGATTGGTAATAACTCAGCCTCGGTAGTTTCCGAAGCCTATTTAAAAGGCGGTAAAGGGTACGATATTAATAAACTGTATGAGGCACTGGTTCATGGCGCCAATAACAAGGGCCCTGCAGCCACGGGCAGAGAGGGTGTTGAATATTATAACACACTGGGTTATGTACCTTACGATGTAAAGATCAATGAAAATGCAGCCCGTACTTTGGAGTATGCTTATGACGATTTTACCATTTATAAATTGGGCAAAGCCTTAGGCAAGCCGGCTGCCGAAACTGATGTTTACAAAAAACGCAGTATGAACTATCGCAATCTTTTCGACCCATCAACAGGGTTAATGCGCGGTAAAAATAAAGATGGCTCATTTGAAACGCCGTTTAGTCCGTTTAAATGGGGCGATGCCTTTACTGAAGGTAACAGCTGGCATTACAGCTGGAGTGTTTTTCATGACATCCAGGGTTTGATTAACCTGATGGGCGGTAAAAAGCAATTTATAACCAAATTGGATTCTGTTTTTACCCTGCCGCCAATTTTTGACGACAGTTATTACGGAGAAACTATTCATGAGATCCGTGAAATGCAGATTGTGAACATGGGGCAGTACGCACATGGTAACCAGCCAATTCAACATATGATTTACCTGTACAATTACGCCGGTGAACCATGGAAAACGCAGTTGCACGTACGCGATGTAATGAACAAATTGTATAAAGCAACCCCGGATGGTTATTGCGGCGATGAGGATAACGGGCAAACTTCTGCATGGTATGTTTTCTCGGCAATGGGTTTTTACCCGGTTACCCCTGCCAGCGATCAGTATGTAATAGGAGCACCATTATTTAAGAAAATTACACTCAAGCTGGAAAATGGTAAAACTGTAACCATAAATGCGGCAAATAACAACTATGCCAACAGGTACATCAATACCATCAATTTTAATGAAAAGCCTTATGATTTGACCTGGTTAAGCCATAGGGAGTTATTAAAAGGTGCTACTATTAATTTCAACATGGCGCCCCAACCTAATAAAACAAGGGGGATAAAAGACAGTGACGTTCCATATTCGTTATCGAACGAAAAATAGAAGGCCCCCTAACCCCCTAAAGGGGGAACTATGGTGGGTTTAACTTTTAATAAATAAAATAATTAACTATTAATTCCCCCTTTAGGGGGGTAGGGGGCTAATGAACAAACTACTAAAAATAACAATCACATTGGCGGCGTTGCTTAACGTTGCCAATGTTGTTTCTGCGCAAAAAAAGCAAATCTATACCGTGGCCGATGCCCATGCGCATAATGATTATGCCAATAAAAATCCATTTTACGGCGCTTACGATAAAGGTTTCGGATCAATAGAAGCAGACGTGTTTGCTGTTGATGGAAAATCGATGGTGGCACACGCAGAAAAAGATATCAAACCACAGCGTACATTAAAAAATATGTATATCGATCCTTTGGTAAAAAAATTAAAGGCGGATACCGCAAGGCAGTTAAGGCTTCTGATCGACCTAAAAGTGGATTACCACATCCTAATGCCATTGATTATAAAAGAGTTGGAGCCATTAATGGACTATGCTGCAGTTAATGGTTTGCCCGGCAGGTTGCATGTAGTAATAACTGGCGGGGTGCCACCGGCTGTTGAGCTTGCTAATTACCCCTCCTGGTTAACGTTTGATGTTGATCATTTAACTGGTTTTACTACGCAACAATTACAGCGGATTAGCCTGTTGAGTTATAATTTTACCAAATATAGCCAATGGAAGGGCACAGGCAAGATTTCCACCGTTGAAACCGCCAAATTGCTTGGTGTAATTGATAGCGTGCACAATGCCGGCAAAATGATTCGCTTTTGGGAAACGCCCGATAATAAAACGGCATGGCAGGCCCTTATAGGCTTAGGTGTTGATGTGATAGGTACCGATAAAGTGGAGAAACTGGGCAACTTTTTAAATGACAGGAATAAAAAGAAATTAAATTAGTTAATGCCATTCCTCGCGATATACAAACTTGGGCATTTGCCAATTGTATTTGATGGATAGCAAGCGTAATGCAAGGCCAATGGTACAGGCAATAACAATAGCAATACCCGCAGGTGCTCCTAAATATTCTATACCCAAATACAAGGCCCCTGTAATAATTGATGCGCTTGCATAAATTTCCTTGCGGAATAGGAGAGGTACTTCGTTACACAACACATCGCGCAGTACACCGCCGGCACAACCTGTTATCATGCCGCTTAATAAAATGATGGTAGCAGGCAGGTTTATTTGCTGCGCTATCTGGCAACCTATAATGGTAAATACCACCAGACCCAAAGCATCAAGATATAGGAAAAGCGTTTTCATTTTGGTCATGAGCCTGGCTATTACAGCTGCAAGTATAGCAGCGCCTGCGGTTATCAACAGGTATTCGGGGTGCTCCACCCAACTCATGGGGTAATGGTTAAACAAAATATTGCGTACAGTACCACCGCCCAATGCGGTAACCCAGGCAATAATACAAACACCTACCCAATCCATATCCCGTCGCCCGGCAGATAGGGCTGCGGTCATGGCTTCGGCAATAATGGCTATGATGTATAAGATGTGCAGCATAGTGAAGTATTAAGGCTTATTTAACAAATATAGTTATTAGGTTTAATCAAGATACATAGGCCAAAATCCGAATTTATTGTTCCTCTTCTCCGGGGCTTATGGATGACATCCAGTTTCTCCCATTTACAAAGCGGGAAACCACCATAGCAGCTACGGTATCACCTGTGGCGTTTAGCAATGTGGCCATAGGATCAACCAGTGTGCCTATGATCATGGCAGGAGGGAGGGCCTCGGGCGGAAAGCCATAGGCCGATATGAACAGCAATTCCCCAATATAGCCGCCGTTGGGGATACCGCCTTCTACCAGGCTCACCAAAACCGTCATGGCCAGGGCAATACCGATGGTTTCGGCGCTGTTAAAACTTTTGCCAAACAAGGCAAATACTACAGCCATTTTTACAATAGAGGAGATGCTTGAACCGTCTTTATGCAGCGTTGCACCCAGCGGGATGGTTACGTTGGCAATAATATCAGATATGCCCATCTTTTTAGCGGCATCAAGGTTGGCCGGTATGGTGGCTATACTGCTGCAGGTACCAACCGCTGTTGCCGATGGGATGATGTTATTGCGCCAGTATCTTTTTACGGCGCCTACCCCACCTGCTATAAATGCATAAAGACTAAATATCACCACAAAATAAAACGCCCCCACGCCGTAGTATAAAGCCATAGAACGGGCATACCCACCAAATAACTGCGGACCGAATACGCCAACCTGGTAGGCAAAATAAGCGCCCAAACCAATTGGTCCAAGTTTCATAATAAGGATGAATATATTTTTAAATACCTCGTTGCCGCTATGCAAAAAGCGCCCAAAAGCGGCCCCTTTTTCGCCCGAACGCAAGGTGGCAAAGCCTATCAGTACAGAAAATATGATCATGGCCAGCATACTTTTGCGGGATAACAGCTGGTAAAACTCGCTAGTGGTAAATAGGTTGGTTAATTGATCGCCGATTGGCTTTTTAATGATGGCCTCGGTAATAGGACTGGCCACTAAATGTTGATGTATCGGGAATACCCAGATGGCAATAATGGTTATAACAGCGGCTACAAGTACGGTTGATATAAACACCACCGAAGTAATGCCCAATAATTTGCCCAGTTTATTTGAGGCATCCAGGCCGGCAATAGCAGATGATATAGCAAAGAAAACCAGCGGAACAACCGCCGTAAAGAGTAGGTTGAGAAAAATATCGCCAATGGGTTTAATAGTGTTTACTTTATCACCCAAAAACAAACCGGCGATACTTCCCGCCGTAATGCCTGCTATAAGAAATATAATGCCCTTGTAACTCTTGAACCAACTATTCATGTAGCTAATATAGCCGTTTGCAAAACATTAAAGTATCGCGGCTCAAATTTTAAGCAATTTGTCTCTCACATTTTCCATAAGCCACATCGGGGTTGATGTTGCGCCACAAATGCCTACCTGCTCTTTTCCTTTAAACCATGAATTATCAATATCGTCAGGGCTCGAAACAAAATAAGTAGCCGGGTTAGCTTCCCTGCAAGCTGTGAACAGCATTTTTCCGTTAGATGATTTAGAGCCCGAAACAAATAGCACTACATCAAAACGCGAGGCAAAACCTCTCAATTCCTCATCACGGTTAGAAACCTGGCGGCAGATGGTATCTTTGAGATCAACTTTTATACCCCTTGATTCAAGCCTGTTTTTTACCTGGTATAATTCTGTAGTACTTTTGGTAGTTTGGCTATATAAAGTTATTTCTGCGGGGAGTGTATGAGCGTTAAGTTCGTCATATTTTTCAAATACAATTGCGTGGTTACCGGTTTGTCCTACCAAACCAATAACTTCTGCATGCCGTTCTTTGCCAAAAATGTATATTTCTTTACCACTGTCATATGATTTTTTGATACGATTTTGAAGTTTGAGTACCACCGGGCAAGAGGCATCCATTAACTTTAAATTGTTATTGAGTGCGGTTTGATAAGTTGAAGGAGGTTCACCATGCGCCCTGATCAATACCTCTTCATTACGTAGTTCATTGAACCTTTCGTGATCAATAATAATAAGGCCCAATTGCTGTAAACGCTTTACTTCCTCATCATTATGAACAATATCGCCAAGACAATATAAATAACCTTTCTCGGCAAGGATCTGCTCGGCCATATCAATGGCATATATCACGCCAAAGCAAAAACCTGAATTTTTATCAATACTAACCTGTAAATGCAGCATATTTGATCGATTAATCAAATATACAATATTGTATTAAATTATAAAATTTAGAATGGTATTGAACTATTAAGAATTTTCCTCCGCTAATTTTTGCAGGTCGGTTTTGGAGTGGATGTTTTTATTTTGATAAACATCGTAATGAAAGTCTTCCAGTTTTTGAAGTAAAAATTGCAATGTTAATTTTTCATGCATATTAAGGTTGCCTGTTACTATTTTACCAACATTATTCATATCGTTAAATACTACGTACAAAAGCTCCCTGCCTTTTTGAGTAATAGTAATGCGCTTGCTGCGTTTATCATTTTCATCATCAGTTTGATCCACCAGTTCGGCGGCAATTAAGCGCCTGATTACTTCTGTTCCTGATGTTTTTTCCTGAATGTTGCGGCTGATGAGTTCGCCCTTTAAAAGGTTATCGTGCGTAAGTAATATGGCCAGGCAGGTAAAGTCTTCGGCCGTTTGCAAAGGTGTTTTATCTAACGCTTTTTTTATATAGAATTTTGCATACCGGCTCATGTAAACCACCAAGCGCCCTATGGCATTATCAATTTGAAAAGCCAATTGCTGCGCCTCTGGCTCCTGGTCACCAAATCGTACATCCGAAGAATCTATAGGCTTAACGCTTTCCGTTACATGGTTCAAAAAGAAGCCGGCGAAGTTCTGGAGCGAAAGATCTTTCCCAGGATTTTGGTTTTCAAATTCCTCTATTAAATTCAACATTTGATGGGCCAGCTCGTACGATTTCATATCTTCATTTTACCCGGTATTTAAAATAAGCATATTGGGCCTATTTTAAGTAGCAGTTATTTTAACTTGTAAATATACAATTACGTTTGTTTATTAATAATGTGCAATTATTTTGCCCCTGTTAAGTTTGTTTTTTTAAATTGATAATAAAGGTCCAGATATGTATGATGAAGATTATCAACCGGTTTTAAATCTTTAAAAGTATTAGTGATCTGCATTAACCGGATAGTACTATCGGGTAGGTTTCCTTTCGGTATATCCAACAGGTTAGCAACTTCATCCCCAAGTAGATAGCGCATAAGTTGCACGGTTTCTTTATGGGATAGAGGAGTGATGTTTTCCAGTTTGGAAAAAAAATCTGTTAAAGAGGTTGTCAATGTCTTACCCTGTTCAGATGCTTTAAATTGCTGCGACCTTATAGCTTGTTCAAGATCATAGGCTTCTTTACCATTTGCAGGCAATAATTCAGTTTTAATACCCAGTTTATAACCTATAACTTGCCACAAGTGTAAAAATGCCCGCCTGTCGGTTTCGCTGATATTAATACCAAATTTACGCAGTCCCCTCATCACTATTAATGAAAAAGCAAGATTTGTTCCTGCCATATCTTCCTGATTTATTGGATTGCCCCACGCACTATCCCATGTATTGTATTTTAAGGTGTAATACCTTGCGGCCGCATGCATTAACCTTACTTTTAATATAGCTGCAAACGCTCTGCCATTTTGTTCAAAGGCGCCGGGCGCCATAACGGTCCATACAAACTCAGCGGTATCATAAAGGCGTTTGCCTGTATCATTGCGTATCTTATCTGATAAATATAATACCATTGCACCATCTGCTGCAGCGTAGCAATAGGGCAGCGATAGTAGCCCAAGTAAATTCATGATCAAAGTAGCATGGCGGGTAAAAAAGGCGGAACCTTTGGCCATCAATTTACTATCTGCCCAAAATGGGAGCTGGCACGTATCTTTAACAAGTTGCTCATCCGCGAAAAGTGATGGTAATGATAATTGCGTGTTGCTATTTAATTCATTTAGCCAATTGTAAAGATCTTTTTTTTGCGTGGCTTCATTAAAAACGCGGGCAATGAACTCGTCGGCGGGCACATCACCAACGTGCCGTTGTGACGATAAAAAAGCGTTATCGGTTATCAGTTTATTGATCATTTTATTTTAAATTACCCAAACCACCATCTACACCCAATACCTGTCCGGTTACCCAGGAACTCTCGTCTGATAATAAGAACGCAATAGCAGATGCAATATCGCCCGGTAGGCCAAATTTTCCCAAAGGATGTCTTTTGGCTGCACTTTCCCGTTTCTCTGGTGTGTTTAATAAATTTTGTGTGAGTTGTGTATCTGTTAATGAGGGCGCAACTACATTAACACGGATCAGCTGGGGTGCAAGTTCGGCGGCAAGTGATATGGCAAAGCCTTCAACGCCGCCTTTGGCTGCCGTGATACTGGTGTGATAGCTCATGCCTGTTTTTACGGCAACGGTACTTATCAAAACAATGGATGATGGTGCAGCTTTTAGAGATTTAAGCGCTTGCTGAATAACTCCTGCAGCGCCAATAACGTTAAGCTTGTAGTCATTTAAAAAATCATCGGTAGTTACACGTAAAAATGGTTTTAGGGTAATGCTGCCAACACAATAAACTAATCCATGCAATTGTTCGGGGAGTTGAGATGCCAACATGCTCATGTCGCCTAAAACATCGAGTGCTATATGATTTATTCCTTGAGGCCAATTAATTGCTGGATTTCTTGATGCATTATAAACTTTTGCACCAGCCAAAGAGAGTAAATTAATTAACGAGAATCCTATACCTGAACTGCCGCCAACTACTAAAATATTTTTGTTTATAAAATCCATACACCTCTATTGTATGTAAATATACTAATATTGTAATTATTAATACATTGTTGTATTAGTCCTAAATTTTCTACGTTCAGCCGTTCCTGGCAGGGCAATTTATTATATTAGCGGCCTATTTAATTAAAATGCAGATTGATAAGGCCAGGGAATTTATACTGGATAAAATAAAAAGGGAACTCCCTGCCAATTTTTACTACCACAATGTTACACATGCCGAAGATGTTTATACAGCGGCAAAACAAATTGCATTAGGTGAGGGGATAAGCGCAAATGAAACTGTTTTGTTATTAACCGCCGCTTTGTTTCATGATGCCGGTTTTCTGTATGGGCATGATGATCATGAAAAAAGCTCCTGTAAAATTGCGCGTGAATACTTGCCGGAATTTGATTATTCGCCTGGTGAAATAGCGACGATCTGTGATATTATTATGGCGACTAAGCTGCCGCAAAGTCCACGCAATAAACTGGGTGAAATTATTTGTGATGCCGATTTGGATTATTTAGGCCGGAATGATTTTTTTATACTCAGCAAAAGGTTATTTTCGGAACTTGTAATAACACATCACCTGCAAAATGAACAGGAATGGGATAAACAACAGGTAAGCTTTCTAAGAAGCCATCATTACTTTACCAAAACAGCTATAGCTTTAAGGGCGGCTGCCAAGGAAAAGCACCTGCAAGCAATAATTGAAGCGTTAAATTTAAATAATATACATGTCTAAACCGGAGCATAGTTTACCTGAAATAATTAAGGATGTAGTTACCGTAGTTATTGGGATCTTATTTTGCGGCTTTGCCTTAAAAGGATTTTTGGTCCCCAACCAATTTTTTGATGGTGGGGTAACCGGAATTTCCCTGCTTATTCATGAGCTATATCATATTAATATAGCTTTCGTCATCATTGCAGCCAATATCCCGTTTATCATCATGGGGATGTTCCAGGTAAACCGGGCATTCGCGCTTAAAACCTTTATTTGTGTTATAGGATTGGGCATTTGCCTGTTATATGTGCCTTACCCCGTCATTACATCTGATAAGTTGCTGGTATCTATATTTGGCGGAGTATTTATGGGCTTAGGAGTAGGGCTTTCCATCCGTGGAGGCTGTGCCCTTGATGGTATCGAGATACTGGCTCTTTACACCCTAAAACGCAGCAGCTTTACCATCAGCGAAATTATTTTAGGTATCAATATCATTATCTTTTTAATAGCAGCTTTTGAATTGGGGCTTCCAACCGCGTTGTATTCTATATTAACTTATTACACGGCTTCGCGCACTATCAGCTTTGTTATTGATGGTTTAGAGGAATATACTGCAGTAAACATCATATCCGGCCAAAGCGAGATCATCAAAGAAAAACTGGTAATGGAACTGGGGCGCGGCATTACCATTTATAAAGGTGAACGCGGTTTTTTAAAAGGGAGCTTTGATGTACACCAGCCTGTTGATATCATCTTCACCGTAATAACCCGTTTTGAGGTACGCCGACTAAAAAACCTGGTTCACAGTATTGATCCTAAGGCTTTTGTATTTACCAACAGTATTAAAGAAGCTGCCGGCGGAGTTTTAAAGAAACGCGTAAGGGAACATTAACGTTGAGTGAATGGTTAAGTAGTGAATTGTGAGTAGTTAATAGCGTTCAAGCAAAGTATGAATGATGCAACCATTCACCACTCTCAATTCACCATTCACTAACTCACTACTTCATAAATTTCCACAGGTTTCAACTTGTTTTTCAGGCTTACTTCTCCAATCTTACTGAAAGCGAACGATTCTTTTGCTTTTTCATACACCTCGTCAGTAACAATGATCTGGTTGGCTTTGGCTACCGATTGCAGGCGTTGGGCCAGGTTGACAGCATCGCCAATTACAGTATAATCCAGTCGTTTTAAAGATGCCGAACCAATATTGCCCGATATCATTTCGCCGGAATTTATACCAATAGAAACCTCGGGCTTAAAAGTTTTATCGCCATAAATTATGGCTTCGGCTGCGTTCATTTTTTCTCTCACGGCCAAAGCGGCGTCTATGGCACGGTCAAGGTGGTATTCGCCCCTGAAAACCGCCATGACAGCATCACCCATAAACTTATCAATATGCCCGGTTTGCGCTATAATTTCTTTCACCATCAAATCAAAAAGCTTGTTTATTAAGCCTACAACAGTGTTGGCAGGTACATGCTCCGATATCGCTGTAAAACCACATATATCAATAAATATAACCGTGGCATCAATGGATTCGTTAGATAGCAGACTGGCTTCAAACTCCTTATGGGTCATAAAATTCAAAACATTCTCATCCACATACATGCGTAGGATATTGTTCTCTTTTATGGCCTGGAGTGTTTTTTTGAGCTCAATTACATGTAGCAGGGTTTTTTCGATGGTGATATCCAAATCATCAAAATTTACCGGTTTACATACAAAGTCAAAAGCGCCACGGTTCATGGCGGTACGAATATTATCCATATCGCTGTAAGCAGACACCATTACAGCCTTTAGTATAGGGTTAGCCTCGGGCAGTTTTGTGAGCAGGGTTAGGCCATCCATTTCGGGCATGTTGATGTCGCTTAGCACAACATCAATATCAGGTTCCTCGGCAAGTTTAACTAATGCTTCAAAACCGTTATGGGCAAATACAAAATCGTAAACCTTTTCGCGTATCTTCTTCCTGAATTTTTGTTTTATCAAAAATTCCAGATCCGATTCATCATCAACCACCAGTATCTTGGCCATTATTGTTCTATATGTTTAAGTTTTTCTTTTAAATTATTAAAATCAAGCGGCTTGGTCAAAAAATCATTCGCGCCTAATTCCATTGATCGTTTGTAATTCTCGTCATCGCCATAGGCAGTTATCATCATCACCACCGGCGGTGGCTTTTCGTAAGTATGCCTTATTCTATCCAAAAGCTCTAAGCCGCTCATGCCCGGCATGTTGATGTCTGATAAGATCAATACCACTTCCGAATGGTTAACAGCCAGGAATGTCATGGCTTCTTCTCCGGATTGCGCAAAGTTAAACCCAATTTCTCCACTTTTTATTTCTTTGCGGAAACGTTGCAAAAACAACGGCTGTACATCAGCCTCATCGTCAACAACAAGTATTTTCATAAGTAAGTATTATTCCAATTTAAATTTTATGTTTATTGTACAAGTTGTTAAGAAAGGCAATTCTTGTCAATTGTATACTATTAATTAGTTTTTATATCGGGAATGGTAATAGTAAACCGGGCAAACTCCCCTTCGGCTGTTTCCACCTTCAACTCGCCACCATGCCCTTTGGTAATGATATCATAGCTCATTGATAGGCCTAACCCTGTTCCCTGCCCGGTAGGTTTGGTGGTAAAGAAAGGCTGATATATTTTATCCAGCACTTTTTGAGGGATGCCGGTGCCATTATCGCTTACGGTAATTTCAACAGCGCTTAGGCCTGCCGCGTTTTTAACCTTTTTGGTAACTACACTTACAGTAGGTTCATAACCCGGTATGTTTTGCTTTTTCTTTTCGGCAACAGAATAAAAGGAGTTATTAAAAAGATTGAGCAATACCCGGCCCAGGTCCTGCGGAATAGCTTCTATTTTACCCAGGTTTTCGTCGAAACTGGTTTTCATACCGGCGTTAAACATTTTGTCTTTAGCACGCAGACCATGGTAACTTAAGCGCAGGTATTCGTCGGCAAGGGCATTAACATCGGTGGGCTCTTTTTTACCTGTTGTAGTGCGTGAGTGTTGCAGCATCCCTTTTACAATGGCATCGGCGCGCTTGCCATGCTGGTTTATTTTGGTAAGGTTTTGGGTAATATCGCTCATGATGTCATCCGCTTCCTGCTTAACGTCATCCGGCAATTTGCTTAATATTTCGTCCTTAAGTTCTTCCAGTAACTCAATACTTACTTCGCTAAAATTATTTACAAAGTTTAGTGGATTTTGAATTTCATGGGCAATACCGGCAGTTAGCTCACCCAGCGATGCCATCTTTTCCTGTTGTACCAGTTGTGCCTGGGTGCTTTTTAGTTCGGCCAGGGCGCCCTGCAATTCTTCTTTCTGATGAGTAAGCTCGGCCGTGCGTTCTTTAACCTGGCTTTCCAGGTTTACTTTCATTGCGGCCATCATGCGGTTTTGCTCTTCCTCATTTCTGCGTTTGGTGCGTTCAACTTCCAGAGCTTTATTTTGCTTACGATTAATAAACCACATAGCACAGGCCCATAAAAAAGCAAACGCAACGGCGCTTTGAAAAAAGTCCTCAGTGCTTTCAAAAACCTTAGGGAAAAGTTTTTCAAACACATCCGAAATAAAAGATGCTATAGCATAGGGTATTATAGCATTACTAAGGTTACGGCTACTTTTAAACTCATCTATAGCATAAGGTAATGCTACCAGCCCGAATATCAGGAGGTGATCAAGCCAAAGAATTAACGTTGTTTTATGAAAAGTAAACCCAAGGCATAACAATGCAACGGCGGCATACATGGCATAAAGCATATATTGGGCTAAATCGGGCCTGGTGCCTTCGGCCTTTATCTTCTTGCGTAGCTGGGTTGCTATTAAAATTGCTATAAGTGGTTCAAATGTAATGCTCATAAAGTATTAGGTGTCACCTGTGATGTTTTGTATGTGTAAAGCAAACAATTTAAAACTAATATTTTATTTGCACTAAACAGAATTTAATAAACATATAGATTATTTATATAGCCATCTGTTACATTTTAAAACGCTTTATTACGGTAAGATTTGTAAAAGACATATAAACTTTGTAATTATGTATGTACAATTATAAACCATGGAAAATTCAAGAAGAGATTTTATAAAAAAATCAGCCATAGCAACAGCTTTGGTAGCTGCCGGGCCGGTAAATAACAGTTTTGCAATCCTGCATAAGGATTTGCAACCCGATGTGCAAACCATAGGTCATGGTGGTTTTACTTACAAAGTTGATAAGGGATGGGCCAAAATCAGCGTAAATAGTAACCCCCTGGCCAACTGCCATGAGATGGTACAGGACAGCAAGGGCCGCCTGATCATGCTGGGCGATCATACACAAAACAACATCCTTGTATTTGATAAGTCGGGCAAGCTGTTGGATTACTGGGGCACAGCCTTACCGGGCGGGCATGGTTTAACCATCAGCAAGGAAGGCGGCGAAGATTTCCTGTTGCTGACCGATTGCGGCTGGGCGCAGGACAAAACCGGTAATTCCTACGGGCAATCTGGCCAGGTATTGAAAACTACAATTGATGGCAGGCTGATCTTTGCCATTGGGCATCCGCGCACCATCGGTGTTTACAAGGATAATGAGCCTTTTAAACCCACCGAAACGGCTGTTGCACCCAACGGTGATATTTATGTGGCCGATGGATACGGATCTGATTATATCATTCATTATGATAGCAAGGGGCAGTATATTCGTCATTTTGGCGGGCATAATAATACCAATAAAGATCATAACCTGGTTAACGCGCATGGCATCACGGTAGATACCCGGGATAAGAATAACCCCACACTAATCTGTACCTCCCGCGAGGAAAACTGCTTTAAAGTATTCACCATGGATGGTAAGTTCATCAAACGCATTGATATGCCGGGAATGTATGTTTGCCGGGCGGTAATGAATGAGCAGAATATTTATGCCGGTGTTTGCTGGTCAAAAAATGCGGCTGGGCAGCGGTTTGATTATTCGGGTTTTGTAACCGTGCTTGATAAGGATAACAAAGTAGTTTCCAATCCCGGCGGATCGGCACCTGTATATAAGAATGGCGTTTTACAGCCCACCTTGCAGGCTACAAACCCGGTATTTCAGCATGGTCATGATGTTTGTGTTGATGAGGATAAAAACGTGTACGTATGCCAGTGGAATGCCTACCATACCGCGCCGGTAAAATTAACGCGTGTATAATTTGATTGGAGGCCTTTGTCAATATCATTGAATAATATGCCAAAATGAATAGATGTCGGTTGATAAATTTTTATAAACTTAGCTGTTTATCAAATTGATTTAAATCGATAAAACGTTTTACTAATTATGTATATTAATACAATTAAACAAAGGCTACTTTCATTTTTATTGTGCGCTTTAATTTTAAGTGCCTCCAACCTAAATGCACAGAGTGTTTCAAAAACGCCGCTCCCCTTATCTGAATTGCAGCAAAAATTTGTAGACCTGCGCTTTGGAATGTTTATCCACTTTAACATTCCAACCTACCAGGACGCTGATTGGCCTGATCCGGAAACACCTGCATCTTTATTTAACCCAACAAAACTGGATTGTGTACAGTGGGCAAAGGCTGCAAAATCAGCAAATATGACTTATGGTTGCCTTACCACAAAGCACCATAGCGGTTTTTGTATCTGGGATACCAAAACTACCGATTATAACGTGATGCATAGCCCGCTGAAAAGGGATGTGGTAAAGGAATACACTAAAGCATTCCGGGATCAGGGTTTAAAGGTGATGTTGTATTATTCAATTTTGGATACACACCACCGTTTGCGCCCAAACATGATCCAGCCAAAGCATATTGACATGGTTAAAAAGCAAATTACAGAGTTGCTTACCAACTACGGTCAGATTGAAGCACTTATAATTGATGGATGGGATGCCCCATGGTCAAGAATTTCTTATGACGATGTTCCGTTTGAAGAAATTTATAAGCTGGTAAAATCAATACAGCCAAACTGCTTATTGATGGATCTTAATGGCGCCAAATACCCAGCCGAAGGTTTATACTATACAGATATTAAAACCTATGAAATGGGTGCCGGTCAGCGGGTATCAAAAGAAACCAACAAAATGCCGGCATTGGCTTGTTTGCCAATTCAAGCCAATTGGTTCTGGAAAACTGATTTCCCTACAACCCCAATACGTGATGTAACCAAGCTGGTAAATGATGTATTGATCCCTCTTAATAATGCCAGCTGTAACTTTATCCTTAATGTGGCGCCAAACAGTGATGGCTTATTTGATGATAATGCACTTGCTGGTTTAAAACAAATAGGGCAGTTATGGAAAAATGAAGGTCCGGTGGCTAAATTGGGCGAAACAGGTCCTCCTATTATATCGCATAACCTGGCTAAACGTGTACCGGCTAATTCAAGCTGGAGCGATGACTCAAATATTATGGATTTTGCCAACGACGATGATTTTGAATCATCATGGCAATCAAACCCAAGGGTAAAAAGCCCATGGTATGAGGTTACCTTAAAACCAGGGCAGCCATTTAATACCGTGGTGATTTTTGAGCGTAAAGCCAATATTAAAAAATACAAACTGGAGTACCTTGATGGCACTACCTGGAAAACAATTTTTGAGGGCGAAAACCTTAGCCGTGTTAAAGTTAACCGCTTTAACCAGGTAAAGGGAGATAAAGTGCGCATGTCTATCCAAACATATAACGATGCGCCAAGCATTACAGAATTTGGTGTTTATAACGAAACGAAATAGATGTGCAGATGTCATGAGTAGTCAAATACTCACCACCTAAAAAACAATAGCTTCATTTTAAAAAAATGAGGCTATTGTTTTTTAACCTTTATAATAATTTGCACATCTGATGGGGGATTTGCACGTTTGGCTTTCGAAATCTGCATATTTGCACATCTGACATCTGAAATCCGCACATATGCATTTCATCTACCCGGCCTTTTTATTTGCATTAGTTACGCTGGCCATTCCTGTCATTATTCATTTATTCAACTTTCGTAAGTTTCAAAAGGTTAATTTCAGCAATGTTCAGTTTTTAAAGGAGATCCAGGAGCAGCAATCGTCCCGCAGAAATTTAAAGGAGCGGCTCATCCTTGCTTCCAGGTTACTGGCATTGGCCTTTTTGGTCTTCGCTTTCGCCCGGCCATTTATTCCCGCCCAAAACTCGGTAAGCGCAGGCAGGCTAAATGCCGTGAGTGTTTTTGTAGATAACTCATACTCCATGCAAACCCTCAACCGGGAGGGCTCCTTACTTGATGATGCAAAACAAAAAGCCAGGGAAATAGCATCAGCCTATAATATAAATGATCGTTTCCAATTACTTACTCAGGATTTTGAAGGGCGGCATCAACGCTTGCTAAGTCGTGATGAATTTAATGATGCCGTTGACCAGGTAAAGATCAGCCCCCAAACCCGTACACTGCAGCAGATCATCAGCAGGCAACAGGGTCTATTAAAAATGCAGCCCGGCGCAACAAGATCGGCCTATATCATCTCCGATCTGCAAAAAAACATGGCAGATAAGCCATTAAAAACCGATAGTGGTATTGCCTTTAGTTTAATTCAACTTAAAGCCGGTAACCTGCCCAATGTAGCTGTTGATTCAGTTTGGCTATTAAGCGCCATACATCGCCCCGGCGAAAGTGAGAAACTGGTTATTCAGCTACATAACTATGCCGATGAAAAGGCGCAGAAAATCCCGCTTAAAGTACTGATCAACGGCGCACAAAAAGCTTTAGGCAGTTATACCATTGCGGCACGATCAAAACAAAACGATACATTATCCTTTATGGGCTTGCAGGCCGGCTGGCAACAGGGCGAAGTGCAACTGCAGGATAACCCAATCACATTTGATAATAAATTTTACTTTAGTTTTAACGTGGCACAGCAGATGCCCGTTTTGCTGATAGATGGGGGAACTCCAGATCCATATCTTAAGGCTGTTTTTGCGGCCGACCCGTTTTTTAAGGCTCGGCGCACGCCCGACGGTAATGTTGATTACGCAGCATTAAACAGCTACCCATTAATTGTTTTAAGCGATATTAAAGCCATATCTTCCGGATTGGCGCAACAATTAAAAAACTATGTATCCAAAGGTGGTATTTTGATGGTTTTTCCGTCGGCCGATGCCCAATTGACAAACTATCGCTCGTTTCTACAGGCGATGAATGCTGCATATCCCTTGAAACTTATTACTGAAACAGGCAAAGTATCCGGCCTTAACCGCCAAAGCCCGGTATTTAAAAATGTGTTCGAGAACTTTCCGGCAAATCCGGATCTGCCCACGGTTAAAAAATATTTTCAGTTAAGTACTTCTGCAGGCACCCCGGATAACCTGATGACTTTAGCGGGTGGTGATCCTTTCTTAGCCGGATATAGTAGCGGCCGGGGCAAGGTTTACGTATCTGCCGTGCCACTTAATGAAGATTTTAGCAACCTGCCACGCCACGCGCTTTTTGTGCCTGTGTTATTCAGGATCGCTTTATTAAGCGGGCATGATCTGCCGCTGTTTTACACGTTGGGGAAGGACGAAACTTTAGAGATAGCACCTGTGCAGGTCACCGGGAAACAATTACTCAAACTAAGCAAAGGCGATCAAAGCAGCATTCCCGATGTGCGGCAGCAGGAGGGGAGTACGCTGATCTATGTATCAGACCAGTTGCATCAACCCGGAATTTACACTTTAAAAAAGCAGGATAGCACAGTAGCTACGCTGGCTTTTAATGATAACAGGAGCGAATCTGACATGAGTTACCTTAGCCCATCGGTATTAAAAGAAATCATGCCAAAGGCAACCACCTTAATTACAGGTGGTAATGCTTCTTTAAAAGGTATTGTTACCGAAACAAATTTAGGTACACAATTATGGAAACTTTGTATAATTTTGGCATTGATTTTTCTGGCTGCCGAAATTTTGCTCATCAGGTATTTTAAACCCGATATGCAGGCTGTAAAGCAACCGGTTTAATCAACAAAAATCCCTTAAAGCAGTGCTAATGAATTTGCTTATCAAATCTGCCACTATCCTTGATCCCGGATCACCCTTTCATCAACAAGTTGCCGATATTTTAATTGAAAACGGCGTTATTACCCGTATTGGCGACGATATTGAAGCCGATGCCGAACTGGTTGAGGCCGAAGGTAAATATGTATCGCCCGGTTTTTTTGACCTTAATTGCAATATTGGCGAATTAGGGCTGGAAACTAAGGAGGATATGCGTACAGGTACCCAGGCTGCCGCAGCCGGTGGCTTTACTGGTGTGGCAATGATGCCGAATACAGTACCTCCCGTACACTCCAAAGCCGAAATTGAATACCTGCTTAACCGCGCAAAGGGTAACCTGGTAGATGTGTATCCTTTGGGTACCATATCGCACAAGCGTGAGGGTAAAGACCTTGCCGAAATGTATGATATGTATTTAAGCGGCGCCAAAGCATTTACTGATGGTAACCGCCCTGTACAGGATGCCGGCCTTATGGAACGTGCCCTGTTGTATGCCCAGGGGTTTGACGCTTTGGTTTTCTCGTACCCGGAAGATACCGCTATTGCGGGAAAAGCGAAGGTGAATGAGGGCGAGATCAGCACGTTGCTGGGTATGAAAGGCATTCCTTCGCTGGCCGAAGAACTGATGATAGCCCGGGATCTTTACCTGGCCGAATACACCGTATCTAAAATACATTTCAGCACTATATCCACCGTTCGCTCTGTCGAGCTTATCCGGGAGGCTAAACGTAAAGGGCTGGAAGTTACCTGCGATGTTGCCGCCCACCACCTGGTACTTACTGACGAGGCCCTGCTGGGTTTCGATAGTCAATATAAGGTTAAGCCCCCGCTGCGCACCAAAGATGACGTCAAGGCGCTTATAAAAGGCTTAAAGGATGGCACAATTGATGCCATTGTATCGCAGCACACCCCGCACGAAATTGAGTTTAAAGATGTGGAGTTCGAGGTGGCCGAATATGGTATTACCGGCTTCCAGACAACGTTAGCGCTGGCCCTGCAATCGGGATTACCGGTTGAGCTATTGGTGGAGAAGCTATCCATCAATCCCCGGGAAATTTTGGGAGTAGAGGTAGCCGTTATCGCTGAAGGAGAAAAAGCTAACATCGTGCTTTTCGATGTAGATGCTACATGGGAATATAATAGCAAAAGCAACCTTTCAAAATCAAAAAACTCTCCCTTTATGGGGCAGAACTTAAAGGGGAAAGTGCTGTTAACTTATAATAATCAACAATTACTTAAATAGAAAAAAATGATTGATCCAAAAATAGAAACAGCCTTCCAGGCAGCCTTAGAGGCTTTTTCTAAATATAATAGCTTTGATGCTGTAGGACTAACCGGTGATTTTGGTGATGTTTTCTCATCAGACGAAGATTTTTTAACCAAAGTAGATGCTTTGGATGCGGTATTTGATAATAACCCCCAGGTTGAGGTACTTAGAGAAGTGTTTTTTGATTTATTGATGATCAACTTCTTTAGTGCTGATGTAAAGAAACTGGAAGAAGATTACCTGGATACCCCAGAGTGGGAAGATATTGAAGAGCAAACGCTTGATCGCGGTACCGAACTGTTGAACCTGTTATTGTATCTGAATGAGTGCGAAGACGAAGATATTGAGCCAGAGTTGGAAGATTACCTTAAAGAGTTTTTGTTGGTTGATGAAGACGAGTTTCAGGATGAATACCGCATTTACGAGCCTGTTATCTCTAACCAGATCCTGATGGAAAGCCCGGTTGAAGAAATTGCTAATGTAGCAAACAGCTTACCCGAAGATTCTGAACTTGCAGAACTGTTTTATCCGATGATGTGCTTTTTCCAGAACGTTGATCCATCACCTGAAGCAAAAGCTATCATAGCCGAAAACGCTTTGGAAAAGGATTTTGATATGGCTGTGTTAGAGATATTGGTTAATTTTCAATAAGCTTTACACCCATTAATTAACGTAACATGAATGAAGAGATTGGTAGAAAGATAAAAAAACAAGGGCTTATTAATGGTTTGCTATTAGGTGGCATATTATCTGTAACAAGCATCCTTTATTTTTATTTTATGATTTTGATTGCAAAATCGGCTGTTTCCATAACCATTGGTTCGGTATTGTTTTCATACGTACTGCCCATTGGGATATCAATTTTATTTTGTAATTATCTTAAGAAGCGCGTTGGTGGTTTTTGGAATTTAAGGCAAGCTACTACAGGTATCTTTATTATGTTTTTTGCATCGTACCTCATGGTGTATATCGTAAAAGACCAGTTGTTTGCAAAAGTTATTGAGCCCAATATGGTTCATAAAACAGAAACGGCAATGCTTAATGCACTTAATAAATTAAAGGAAAGCAGCCCGCAAAATGCAAAAGAAGCAGATTTAAAAATAGCCGAGATGCGTAAGGCATTTGAAGGTGAAAGAAACATCACCGTTGGTCAGCAAATTCAGACGTTTGCTGTTAGCATCATATTTTTATTTGTGTTATCAATCATCTTCGCCGCTTTTTATAAGAACGAGGGACAGGCGCAAAGTCCGCTGGTTGATGGTTCATCGGTATAACATAAGCTTTTATAGCTCGATCTTACAGGCCTTTTCTGAAAAGAAAAGGCCTGTTTTTTTTATAAAGATGGCTTAAGTGTGTATTGTTCACAGGCTTACATAAATAAACATCTGGTGATATAGCTGATTTATGAAATATTAGTTAATTTAGTTCAATAAACAACCTAAAATCATGACAGCAAAAAAAGCAAGTCCATCACAACCCGCAATCAAGTGGGCATTAATCAGCCTGGTTACGTCAATAATCATAACTTATGCATTCCAGTTTCTTAATGTAGATCCTAATTCATCTGTTAAATACCTTAATTTTCTGCCTTTTATAGCTTTTCTATTTTTAACACAAAAGGAGTACCGGGACAAACTGGATGGTTATTTAACCTTTGGAGAAGGCTTTTTATCGGGTTTTTTATATTCCGTTTTTACCGGCGTATTAACTGCAATATTTACCTATGTGTATTATGCCATATTGAGCCCGGAAATGGTTGAAAAAATGATCTCCTCTACACAGGCTCAACTGGAAGCAAAAAACATGTCGCAGGAACAGATAGATTCGGCCATGAACATTACTCGTAAATATTTCGCGGTGTTCGGCGCTGTAGGCGCTGTTTTCATTTCGGCGATTATAGGAGCTGTTATAGCGCTTATAGGTGCAGCCATATTTAAAAAAGAGCGTTCACCATTTGATGTAGCCGGTTATGATGATTCAACACCAATTGATCCAGCTGTTTAAAGCAAATTAACCTTATAATATTACAGGCCCTTTCTGATAAGATTGGGCCTTTTTGTTAACGGCTTTTTTTATTCCCTCCCAACGGSAGGGGKGCRGCTGCAATGCGCGCAATGGCAKGGRGRGGTTTCGCYGRCATGCYATCTACAGCTGTATTTGAACGCCTGATTTAATTSCTTTTCCCGCTGTTTGTGTCCTCACAAACAGCCTGCACGATTAATTTGGTAGCAGCAGTTTGTGGGGRCACAAACTGTGGGGATAAGGAATATTTGTTAACGGTTTTTTTATTCCCTCCCAACGGGAGGGGTGCGGCTGCAAATGCGCGCAATGGCAGGGAGGGGGGGCGCTGGCATGCCATTCGCAGTGGTATTTGAACGCCTGATTTAGTACAAACTATCGGTAACAAAAACAGCCCGGAGGTAAATCCCCGGGCTGTTTCTATATGCAGAAAGAAGTACTTACTTCTTCATTACTTGCTTTACAATATCATTACCAAAAACAAATACCATTAAAGTAACCAGTATTACAAACCCAACAATCTGGGCGCGCTCCAGGAACTTATCGCTTAGCGGCTTACCCTTAATCATCTCGATGATAAGGAATACAGCATGCCCGCCATCAAGCGCCGGGATAGGCAACAAGTTCATCAGGGCCAATACCATTGATAAAAAGCCTACCAGGCTCCAGAAGTGAACCCAGTCTATCGTGCTGCCAAACAGGTTGGCAATTGCAACCGGACCGCTTACTGCTTTGTTAAACTTTACATCGCCCTTAAATATTTTACCTAAACCTTTGGCGTTATCGGTAAAGGTGCTTATGGCTCTTGACGCACCTATTGGTAAGGATGCAAAGAAACCATATTTAATGGTTCTTATCTCGGGAAGGTCGTTTTTAGATGGATAGAAACCCAATGTGCCATCACTGCCTAACTGGGCTTTTATCACCATAGGGTTGCTATTGCGTTTTATGGTCAAATCAACCAGCTTTCCTTTGTTTTTTTGAAGTTCGGGTTTTACCTGATCATAAAAAGCTATAGGTACATTGTTAATGGCAACAATACTATCCCCTTTGAGCAATCCTGATTTTCGTGCTGCTCCATTTGGAGATAAAGAATCAACCACAAATTTCATCCTTGGCACACGGCTTATAAATTCTTCAATACCGTTATCGCTCAGGTCATTTAATATAGTGTGTGGTACCGTTACACTTAACGTTTCGACACCGCGCTGAACTGTAAAAACCGTATTTTCAAGTAATACCTTAGGGCTGGTAAGGTCATCAAAACGCTCAACAGCTTTGCCGTTAACAGCAGTGATCTTATCGCCGGCCATTAACCCAATTTTTTTACCAACTACGCCGGGTACAATACCGTATTTAGCACTTGAGTTTGGTATATAGCTTTCGCCGAAACGCATGGTCAGGATCCAGAATATCAGGATACCCAGTATAACGTTTACGGTAACACCGCCAAGCATTACTATTAAACGCTGCCAGGCTGGTTTTGAGCGAAACTCCCAGGGCTGCGGCGGACCGGCCAACTGATCGGTATCCATGGATTCATCTATCATACCGGCAATTTTTACATAACCACCCAAAGGCAGCCAGCCAATACCGTACTCAACACCTTTATATGTAAATTTAAACAGGCTTATGTTCCATGCGTCAAAAAACAGGTAAAATTTCTCTACTTTAATCCCGAAGGCGCGTGCCGCTAAAAAGTGCCCCAGCTCATGCAGGATTATTAAAATTGAAAGGCCCAGTACAAGCTGGCCCACCATGATCACTATACTCATTATTTATATTTATCTATTAGTAGTGTATTGCCTTTAACGGCAATTTTTGTATAAAATTTTGCGCAAAGATGCGTGTTTCTTTGTCAGTATTCAAATAGTCAGTTAAGGTTGGCTGTGCTATATAAGTTATATGTTGCATGCATTCCTCAATAAGGTTGCTCATGGCCAAAAATCCTATACTGTTGTTTAGGAAACCAGCCACAGCTATTTCATTGGCCGCATTAATAATACAAGGCATGTTACCCCCTTGTTTTAAGGCCAGATATGCTAAATTAAGATTACGGAAAGTATCCAGGTCTGGTTTTTCAAAAGTGAGATTTGGATAATCAGTAAAACTAAAACGTTTAAAATCATTTTGCACGCGGGAAGGGTAGGTAAGCGCGTACTGAATGGGCAGCTTCATATCGGGCAAACCCATTTGTGCTTTAATAGATCCATCTTTAAATTGCACCATCGAGTGGATGATTGACTGCGGATGAACTATTACCTCAATCTGGTCGGCTTCTATATCAAAAAGCCATTTGGCTTCTATCACTTCCAGGCCCTTATTCATCAGCGAAGCCGAATCAATAGTAATTTTGGCACCCATTACCCAGTTAGGGTGTTTAAGCGCATCCTCGCGGCTTACATTGGCCAAAAAATCAAGTCCCCGACCGCGGAATGGTCCCCCGGAAGCAGTGATGATCAACTTTTCGATAGGGTTAGCGCTTTCGCCTGCAAGGCATTGAAATATAGCCGAATGTTCTGAATCAACAGGAAGGATTTTTACACCGTATTGTTTGGCGAGTGCGGTTACAATTTCGCCGGCTACAACCAGGGTTTCTTTATTGGCCAGGGCAATATCCTTGCCTGCTTTAATAGCAGCAATGGTAGGTTCCAGTCCGGCAAAGCCAACCATAGCGGTAAGCACCACGGCAATATCAGGATGGGTAACCGTATCTATAATTGCCTGATGCCCGGCAAGTACGTTTACCGGCAGGTGAGCCAATGCTTCCTTTACCTGCAGGTATTTACTTTGATCGCATATGATAACATACTCCGGCTCAAATTCAATGGCCTGGCTAATAAGTAAATCGGCATTGGAATGTGCAGTAAGTAAAAAAGCCCTGAACAAATTGCCGTTACCCTTTATAACCTGGAGGGTTTGTGTACCTATACTGCCTGTTGAGCCAAGTATGGCGATGTTTTTGTGTTGATTACTCAATGTAACTTTTAAATATTTCTAAAATCGCCAGTGCTTCATATCTCGCCATGACGTGTTTGTTAACGTAAGTACACTCTAAATTGGCCTGTCACCCTGAGCCTGTCGAAGGGTCGCGCGCAGAGGCCTTTGCCCACATGCTTCGACAGGCTCAGCATGACAGCCCTTTTTTAAAATGTTATTTCCTTTCCAGGTTTTTGCAAAATTTTACCACTCGCAATAACGTGTTTTCTTATTTGCTAATATACTCATTTAAACCGTCAGCTATTTTTCTATCGTTTGATAGCCTGGGTACTTTGTTTTGTCCGCCCAGCTTACCTTCCGATCTCATGTAATTGATGAATGCGTCTTTTTGCAGGGCTTGGATGATCAAAGGTTGCAAAATGTTACCTTCAATCAGGTCAAAATAGTAAATATTTTTCTTTTGCAGTGCTTTATCAACTTTTATGGCAAATGCATGAAGGTTGGCAGGTGGCGTGCCAAACTCCACAAACCATTCATGATAGGGCAACTGACCGGCTGGTGGATTAACCTGCGGCGCTACGGTGAACTCAATTACATCAACCGCCTCTTCGTTAGCAACAGTCATCAACGCGTGTTCTACTTCTTCGCCAATTACATGTTCGCCAAAGGCCGAGATATAATGTTTAATACGGCCCGTTACGATGATCTTATAAGGGTTTTTGGAAATAAATTTAATAGTATCGCCCAAACTATATCCCCACAAACCGGCGCTGGTATTCATGATGAGGGCATAGTTTTTTTCCAGCTCCACATCCTTAATGTTAATTCGGGTAGGGTACTCGTTAAAATATTCTTCGGATGGAATAAACTCATAGAATATGCCTGAGTTAACCAACAGCAACAGCCCGGTTTCTTTCTGCGAATCCTGGAAAGCGATAAAACCTTCAGATGCTGGATACGTTTCGATAGAATCTATTTTAAAACCAATACTCTCTTCCATCCGGGCGCGGTAGGGCTCATAGTTTACACCGCCATGCACGTATAACTTAAAGTTTGGAAAAATGTCTTTCACCTTTTTGCCTCCTGCTTTTGCCGAGAGCCTATCGAAATACATCTGGCACCAGGGTGGTATGCCGCTGATAAGGCGCATATCCCGGTTATAGGTTTCCTCAACAATGGCATCCACCTTTTGCTCCCAGTCTTCGATACAATTGGTATCATAACTGGGCAGGCGGTTTTTTTGCAGGTAAGCCGGCACGTGGTGCGCCACAATGCCCGAGAGCCTGCCGGTAGAAACGCCATTCTTTTCGGCTAATACCGGGCTGCCTTGTAAAAATATCATTTTGCCATCTACAAAATCGGCATTGCCGGTTTCATGGATGTAACTGAGCAGGGCATTACGGGCAGCTTTGATATGCTGTGGCATGCTCTCTTTGGATATTGGGATGTACTTAACACCAGACGTAGTGCCCGATGTTTTGGCCAGATAAGCAGGCTTGCCCGGCCATAGCACGTTTTCTTCTCCTTTTACAACCCTATCAATATAAGGGCGCAGATCCTCATAGTCATGAATGGGTACATTTTTCTTAAAGTCTTCGTAATTGTTGATCTGCGCAAAATTGTGCGCTTTACCAAATGTGGTATCCTTTGCCTGGTAAATGAGTTCGCTGAATGTTTTTTGTTGCAGGGCGGGCGCATTTTTGCGCAAGTGGTTAAGTTCCTTGTTTACCAGTGCAGCAAACGCTTTGCTCAATACAGATTTTAAACCCATTGTTTAATTGGTTTCGGCAATATCATCATCAACATCCTTGTGGCTGTAAACTAATTTACGGTAGGTTACCATAATTATTACCTGTATAAAAGGAAAAGTTAAAAGCACCCAGCAATAAGAAGCCAGGCGAAATATAAAGCCCTGTTTGCCCTCATCAAGACCAAGCAAACTTATTACAGCTACAAGTGGTATTAAGGTTACCACCAGAATAGAAATTATAATGGCAAAAATGCCAAGCGTTTTAAAGAAGTTATCCTTAGTGATTTCGAAGCTTTGTTTTAATGATTCTATTGGGGCCGAGTCATCATCAACAATAAAACAAATGCAAAAAATGCTGCGCAAGCTGATATAAAGAATAAGCAATAATTCCACTACTTCAATGATGCTTGAAATGCCTAAAACCCTATCTGCAAAAAAATATATCAATGATAATATGAGGATAAACACACCGGTAATCAATCCTATTATTACAAAATTGAAGGTCATTTTAAATGAAGGCAATATGTCTTTAAGCTCAAACTCATAGTACTGCCTATCCATAAGAGTTAATATGAGTTTATAAAAGCTTAAACCAATGTAACATTGTATAACCAACTGTATAAATATGAAAATGAATTTGGTTACATAATCACCTATCAGAAAAAAGGTTTTGAAAAAATCAACCACCTCATTAATGAACAACGATAGAACCGAGTACACTATAAGTGGAACGAAATTTTTCTTTAAAATATTCCATGCAGTTTTAATGGTTTCTGCAACAGAAAATGAGTGGTACATAGGTGGTTATGATCTGTTAAAAATTACCCGCTTCCAAAAATCCTGCATAAATCCTATTCCGTAGGCCGTAAGTTGAGTGAAGGCAGCTATAATGCTCAAAAATGCGATTTTTGCCGATCTGTTTTTCCACCAAGCGTGAAAAAATATTAACAAAATGATAATAGCCAGTATAAAGTTCCCTAATCGGGCTATTTGCCAGCCAAGCAGGTTGAAAATGAGGGTGAAAAGAATGAAAAGTGTAAAGGCTGCCGGGAAGAAATGAACGGCCTTTAATTCCCGTGGGAAAAATTTATAAATGTTGATCCGCGCCCGGCCAAAAAAATGTAGTTGCTTAAAAAACTGGATAAAATTAGTTCTCCTTTTATGAAAAACAATAGCATCAGGTATCAGCCCGATCTTGAAACCCATAGAATGAATGCGGATGCTATACTCAATATCCTCGCCAAGGCGTGTTATGATAAACCCGCCTGCCTTTTCCCATACCTGTCTTGATACGCCCATATTAAAGCTGCGCGGGTGAAACTGCCCAATTCCTTTTTTATTACCACGTATGCCGCCGGTAGTAAAAGGGGAGGTCATGGAGTAGCTTATGGCTTTTTGTGTTGGTGTAAATGAAGCGTGTGCGCCATCTGGTCCGCCGTAAGCATCCAGGTAGTTTGTGGCTAAAGAGCTGTTCACTATCTCCAGGTAATTAGCGGGGATCAGGCAATCCGAATCGAATATGATAAAGTACTCGCCTTTGGCCCTTTCAAAACCAAAGTTGCGGGTAAATCCCTGACCTTCGTTGGCTTTTTTAAAGTACCTAACATCAAGCTTATCGATAAAACTGTTTACAATAGCCTCTGCATCGTTAACAGAACCATCCTCTATCACCAAAACCTCAAAGTCCCGGTACGTTTGCAGTACAAGGGTATCCAGCAGTTCTTTGATCTCCTGCGGGCGGTTATATAGTGGAATGATGATGGAAAAAAACATACTGTTAGATGTGCAAATGCGCAGATTTCAAATGTGCCGTTGAAGCTGCGGATTTTATGATTTTTTTGATCTTAAATTTTGTTTGATTTTTTGATGTGCTCATAAGGTTAATCATTATACAATTTTTCACCCTCACATTAAACAATTCGCATTTGCATATCTGCACATGCGAAATTTGTACATCAAATCGTCTCCTCTACCTGGTAATGATTACGTTCACTTGAATTACGGGAAACCAGTTCGGCAACAAAGCCGGTTAAAAATAGTTGAGAGCCTAAAATTATGGCAACAAGCGCTATGTAGAACATGGGGCTCGAGGTCACATCTCTGTATTTTTCGTTGTGCGCGATTAGGTAAAGTTTATCAGCGATCATCCAGATAGCTATTACCAACCCGGTAAAAAAACTCAATGTTCCCAGGGTGCCAAAAAAGTGCATGGGGCGTTTGCCAAACTTACCTACAAAAAATATAGATAGCAGATCAAGAAAGCCGTTAACAAATCGGCTCATGCCAAATTTTGTCTTGCCGTATTTACGTGCCCGGTGCTCAACAACCTGCTCTCCAATTTTGGTGAAACCAGCCCATTTGGCCAATACAGGTATATAGCGGTGCATTTCGCCATAAACTTCTATATTTTTAACAACGGTGCTGCGATAAGCTTTTAAACCACAGTTAAAATCATGCAAATTATCTATGCCGCTCATTTTCCTGGTGGCGGCGTTAAATAATTTTGTTGGGATAGTTTTGCTGAGCGGGTCGTAACGTTTAGCTTTCCAGCCCGATATCAGATCGTATTTTTCTTCAACAATACGGCGATATAGCTCCGGGATCTCATCCGGGCTGTCCTGCAGGTCGGCATCCATGGTGATCACAACATCCCCACGGGTAGCTGCGAAGCCCATATTTAAAGCGGCAGACTTGCCATAATTACGCCTGAATTTTATCCCTTTTATAAAAGGGTTGTTTAGCCTTAATTTCCTGATCATTTCCCAGGAACCATCCTTACTGCCGTCATCAATCAATATGATCTCATAAGTAAAACGGTTGTCGTCCATTACGCGGCTTATCCAAGAGGTAAGCTCGGGCAATGATTCAATTTCGTCATAAAGCGGTACTACTACTGATATATCCATTTATTCGGGATGCGACGTTGGGCTAAAATAATGTTTGCCCGCAATCATCCGCAAAAATATAAAAAATAGGTAATGGTTTGTATAATGATTTTTCAGGTAGATGATACTGTTGGTATTTAACGTTCTTTAACATCCTAACTATACTATGTAAAGTCTCAATTACGTTAAAAGCACTTGAAAATATTTGTATAACTTGCCCATCACTATAAATAAAACCCTTATGAAATTGAATAAAGCAATTCTCTTTGTGCTTTTGTGTACTTATTCGGCCTTAAGCTATGCGCAAAATGGCGATCAGCAGAGTGCAAAGTACGATCAGCATAAAGTGTTTAATCCTTTATTTTATCCCGAAAAAGGCAACGAATTCAGGAACGCGGGAGGGGCGCCCGGCGCAAAGTACTGGCAAAACCGGGCCGATTATAAATTGAATGTTACATTAGATACTGCAAAGCAACGGATTGATGGCACCGTTGTTATCAGTTATACCAATAACAGTCCCGATGCGCTAACATTTTTATGGCTGCAGGACGATCAAAATATTTATCGCGAAGATTCAAGGGCCGAGGCTACCAGTAATGTGAGCGGTGGCCGTTTCGCTAACAAAACCTACACCAAGGGCGATGAAATAAAAGCCATCTATATTATCAAAAATGGCAAAACCATAAAGGCTGATTACTTAGTAACTGATACACGCCTGCAGATAAAGCTCAAAGATTCATTAAAAGCGGCGGGCGGCAAGCTGCAGCTAAAAATTGAATATGGTTTTGAGATTCCCAAATACGGTACCGACCGTATGGGCCGCCTGCAAACCAAAAACGGGTGGATTTATGAAATGGCGCAATGGTACCCACGAATGGAGGTTTATGATGATGTAGCCGGATGGAACACCTTACCATATCTTGGTGCAGGTGAGTTTTACCTGGAGTATGGCAATTTTGATTATACCATTACCGCGCCCGCAAGTTTAGTAATAACCGGATCTGGCGAGTTGCTTAATCCTGCGGAGGTCTATTCGCCGTTAACGGTTACCCGGCTTGCCGCTGCCCGCAATAGCGATAAAACGGTAATGATAAGGGATGAGGCTGATATTTTGCATAATAACGACTATCCTAAAAAGCCAACGCTAACATGGCACTTTGCCTGCAAAAATGCCCGTGATATAGCCTGGGCAGCTTCAAAAGCATTTATATGGGATGCCGCGCGCATTAACCTGCCCAGCGGCAAAAAAGCCCTGGCGCAATCTGTGTACCCGGTTGAGGCAAAAGGTAATGAAGCCTGGAGCCGGTCGACAGAGTACGTAAAAGCGGCTATTGAACTATATTCAAACCAATGGTTTGAATATACCTACCCTGTGGCAACCAATGTTGCCGGTACAGTGGGGGGGATGGAATATCCCGGTATTGTTTTCTGCGGATCTGAAAATAAAGCCGGCAGCTTATGGGAGGTTACCAATCATGAGTTTGGGCACAACTGGTTCCCGATGATTGTAGGCTCCAACGAGCGTAAATATGCCTGGATGGACGAAGGTTTTAACACGTTTTTAAATGATGTGGATACCCGCACGTTTAATAAAGGCGAATATTACCAGGTTACCGATCAGCAAAAGGCAGCGTCGGGTTTGTTTAGTGCCGATGCGGAACCGATTATGACTATTCCTGATGTATTACAGGAAAACTTTTTGGGCGTAGCCGCCTATGAAAAACCAGCTTTGGGTTTGACGATTTTACGGGAGCAGATCCTGGGCGAGCAGCGCTTTGATTATGCTTTTCGGACTTATATTAAACGCTGGGCCTTTAAACATCCAACGCCCTGGGATTTTTTCCATACTATGGATAATGCTGCTGGCGAAGACCTGAGCTGGTTTTGGAATGAGTGGTTTTTTACCACCTGGAAGCTTGATCAGGGTATTACCGCTATTAACTATCCTAATGGCGACGCCACCAAAGGGGCGTTTATTACCATTGAGAATTTGGAAGAAATGGCTTTGCCCGTTACTATCAGCATAAAAGAAGAAAACGGCAAAACAGCTATAGTAAAACTCCCTGCCGAAATTTGGCAACGTGGCAGCGTATGGACATTCCCTTATAAGTCAACCTCGAAAATAACTGTGGCAACCATCGATCCTGATCATAGGCTGCCGGATGTAAATACGGAGAATAATTCCTTTAGTGGTTTGCCTGTACCAAAAGGGGTAACTACCGCGAGCGTTATTAAAAACTACCTGGAGGCCATTGGTGGTGTTGATAAACTGAAAAATATAAAGGACCTGCAAATTTCATCAACGGCAAGTGTGCAGGGTTCTGAAGTGCAAATGGTGACCAGGTATCGTACACCAGGGATGTTTTTTCAGCAAATTACGGTACCATCATACAGTAACCTGGTACTTAGCCATATTTTGGTAAATGATAATAATATAAGTGTACAGCAGGTAAACCATGATGTTCCGTTAGATGACGTGGCAAAAAAACTGGTGAAAGAAAAAAGCAGACCATTCCCCGAACTGGACTACGAAAAGTATGGAAATACCATGGTGCTTGATTCAACCCTTAAGGTTGTAAATAATGAGATGGCTTATGAAATTGATGTAAACATTGCTGATGGTGCTGTGATCAGGAATTTTTATGATCAAAAAAACGGGTTGAAAGTGAAACAGGTAGTGGATGGTCCGGTAAATTCCATCATCGAATGGAGTAATTATGAAGGCATAAACGGAGGGGTGAAGATCCCGTTTGTTATAAAAACAGTTGTGCTGGGCCACCCCGCCGATTTTAAGGTTAAAGAAACCGCGGTGAACAGCAATATGCCGGCGGTATCATTCCAGTAATTATCTCATCAATATTTTTATATTTAGGGCGCCGGTATTTAATATCAGCGCCCTTTTTATTTGACTATGAAGAAAATTTTACTTGGATTAATAATGATGTTTTCTATTGGTATCGGTAGGGTGTTTGCCCAAAAAGATACCGTGTTGTTATATATGAAAGACTCTTTTGAAGGTTATAACGTATTTAATACCGGGGAAGGTGAGCCGGCTCTGAACAAGGAAGAGGCTACTTTCGTTCGGGTATTAATGTCACCCGTAAGTGGCAATGGACTTTATCGGGTGAACGATTACTATCTTAATGGAAAACTTAAGTTCTCCGGGGAATCATTATCACCCACCTGGGATACGCAGCTGGACGGTACATGCGTGGCGTATTTTGAGAACGGACACAAAAAGAAAATTTGTAATTATAATAAAGGTGCGCTAACAGGCGATGTAATGGAATATTTCCCGAACGGTAGGTTAAATACAGTCAAGACGGTAGTCGACAAAGGTGTGATAGGGGCAGATGCAATGCCGCCGATAATCTTAAAACAATGCCTTGATTCATTAGGGAAAATAATGACAGATGAAGGAAACGGAAAGTGGGCAGAATACCACGGATCCAATATTCCATTCGCAGAAGGTATTGTGAAAACAGGTGTTGAAGATGGTGAATGGCGAGGCCGGCTTAATGACACCATTAATTATACCTGCACTTATAGTATGGGGAGTTTAAAGAAAGGTAGCAGTGTTAGCTCAACGGGACAGGTATACCACTTTACACAAATTGCAAGTTTGCCAGAGTTTCCTGGCGGCGTGGAAAAATTCGGCGCTTACCTTGGTAAAACGCTTAGCTATCCAGCTGATGCCAGAGAAAATGGGGTTCAGGGAAGGGTAATACTTCGGTTCGTTATTCGGAAAGATGGCACATTGTCGGACATTAAAGTTGCTCGAACTCTTTATCCGAGTCTGGACCTGGAAGCACTAAAAGCTTTAAAGAAATCACCTAATTGGTTGCCCGGTTATAAATATGGAATCAAAACAGATGTAGTGTACATGATACCAGTAAGCTTTACCATGGTAAACGATAACAGCTCTATCACACCTGCTAACTAATCCAAGCCCAACGCTTTGCTTGTGCGCTCGCGCGTAGCTACACTCAAAGCTTCGTCCTTAGCCAGCGATTGCCCATACGATGGAATCATTAGCTTTAGCTTTTCCTGCCATTGGGGTGTTTTGATATGGATTTTAAAGCAACGTTCAATGAGGTGAACCATAATTGGTACCGATGTTGAAGCGCCCGGAGAAGCTCCTAATAATGCTGAAATACTGCCATCTGCGGATGTTACCACTTCGGTACCAAACTCCAGCACACCAGTATGTTTAGCATCTTTCTTGATCACCTGTACGCGCTGACCGGCAATATCCAACGTCCAGTCTTCGGCTTTAGCCGTTGGCAGGTACTCCTGCAGGGCTTTAAGCCTGTCTGCAGGCGATTGTAATACCTGGCTGATGAGGTATTTGGTTAAAGGCCAATTATCGCGCCCTACGGCAAGCAGGGGTAGTATGTTGTTTGGTTTAATAGTGCAAAAGAGGTCAAGCAATGAACCCTTTTTTAAGAAACGTGTGGAGAAACCTGCATACGGACCAAAAAGTAATTCGCGTTTGCCATCAATCATACGCGTATCCAGGTGAGGTACCGACATTGGCGGCGAACCTACCGATGCTTTACCGTATACTTTGGCCTCGTGGCGCTTAATAACATCCGGGTTACTACACACCAGCCATTGCCCGCTTACCGGGAAACCGCCAAAACCTTTACTCTCTTGGATGCCTGATTTTTGCAGCAGAGGCAAAGCGCCGCCACCAGCACCAACAAATACAAATTTGGCGTTTAACTTTCTTTTTTCGCCGCCTGTTTTATCTTTTACGGTAACCAGCCAGCTACCATCTTTATTGCGTTTAAGATTACTTACATCATGATTAAGATGCAGGTTAACCCCGGGTTTTTGTTTAAGGTTGTTTATTAAGCTACCTGTTAAGCTACCAAAGTTTACATCTGTACCAATATCCATAAAAGTAGCAGACACCTCTTCCTGCTCATCACGGCCATCCATCACCAGGGGAATCCATTTTTTTATCTGGGTTTTATCCTCAGAGTATTCCATCCCTTTAAAAAAGTGATGTTTGATAAGGGCTTGCTGGCGTTTTTTAAGATAGTTTACATTATCGGCACCCCAAACAAAGCTCATGTGAGGCACCTTGCGGATAAAGCTTTGAGGCGACGCGATGTATTTTTGATCGATAAGATAAGTCCAGAATTCTTTGGTTATCTCAAATTGCTCAGCAATTTTGATAGCTTTTTTAATTTCAACTGTACCATCAGGAAGCTCTGGGGTATAGTTCAGCTCGCAAAAGGCCGAGTGCCCGGTGCCGGCATTATTCATCGGGGCCGAACTTTCTGCAGCGATGACATCCAGGCGTTCAAAAATTTCGATGGTCAAATCTGGTTGTAGCTCCTTCAGCATCATACCCAGTGTAGCGCTCATGATACCTGCGCCTATTAATACTACATCAACCGTTGTGCCCGAAACTTTATCGCTATTAGTCATCTTATTATGATACCCTGTAACAGGTATTTTGAAATTAAATTACACCAGTTATAATCTGATTTTTGCCAAATTGTTATGCTAACAATAGCCTGCCGGCCTTATTTATGGCAGGGGAAAATTAAATCAGACAATTTTAAGGATTTTTTAAAGAATACGCGCCCTAAACTGTCCACAAATTGCAATAAAACCATGTTTAAATTTAAACAGGCAGGCTTTTGAGCAAATTACCACAGCTGTATTTATAATTATTTAACACAAAAGGGTCAAAAAGATGTATTTAATTAATCTACTATTGTGAAATTAAATATGAGTCGGAATAATTTCAAAACCTGTTTTTTTATATGGATGACGGGTGTAATTTTAATAGCCTGTGATCAGCCTAAGGCCAAGCCTGGTCCTGTTTCAAAAGATATTTCAAAAACAACGGTGCAGGTGGCGGGCAAAAAAGATAGTGTGTTTAATAACCCGCAAAAGAACTATGGTAACGCTACCGTTGCCGAGCCCTGTGTAAAATGTTTGTTGCAGGTAATACAGGAAAGTAAAAGCTTTAAAGAAAACACATACAGTTTATCGCCGCAAGATATAAATTACACGGTTAACTGGGTAAAGGCTTCTGATCCTGCTTTAAAGCCCGATACCAGCAAGAGCACCGATGCCATCCGGGTTGATTTAAAGAGAATAGAAGATGGGGAGGATAAAATGCTGCTTTCATACGTGTATAACAATGCCGAAGGCACCATGTACCTCATCAATAACCAAAACAAGCTGGAACATGCTGTATCAAACATCACCCCTGAATTGCTGAAAAAGATCCGTAACAGTTGCTATTGGGGAGTGGCATCGGGGAAGTGAGATTAGATGTGCAAATGTGCAGATTACAGATGTGCAGATGATAAATGTGCAGATTTCAGATTTTAAATGTGCAGATGGCTTTGTTTGAGCCGGGATTTTTGGAATTAAAGAATGAAAAGAATTTTATCAAACTTAAATTGTATTTTAATGTGATCCGAAACTGTTGCGTTCGCAACAGGTGAAACAGCAAAAAAAACATCTATCTAACAATCAATAAATTACCAATTGTCATAAAATAAAAACCGCAACAGGCAGCGGGGGTTAAAGTAAATGCGACAGGGTTCTTTTTTCGAAAAATTCCGGTTCAGAAAAAAAACAAGGCAAGGCATCATCTGCACATTGGCTTTTTGATGAGATGAAAACGACAATCAAAAATCCTGTAATCTGATTAATCTGTTTAATCCCGGTTCAGACAAAAAGGTAACAAAAAAAGCGATGAGTATAAACCCATCGCTATAATATTTTTGCTGCGAACCGCTAACTAAAAACTGCTAATTGATTAAGTGGTATAACCCAGTATCTTCAGTACTTGTTTACTATTCTGCTCTTCGCCAAAAACTTCAAAGTTGAATGTTTCATCGCGGTTGCGGCGAATTATCACGTGCTTAGGTGATGGCAGCAGGCAATGGTGTATACCACCGTAGCCGCTTAATACTTCCTGATAGGCACCTGTGTTAAAAAAGCCTAAATACTGCACCTTACGGGTTTTAGGCATAAACACACTGTTCATGTGCGCTTCCTGGTTGTAGTAATCCTGGCCGTCGCAGGTAATACCGCCAAGGTTCACACGCTCGTACTCACTGTCCCAGTTGTTAATCGGTAACAGGATGTATTTTTGATTTAACGCCCAAACATCCGGCAGGTTGGTGATGAATGATCCATCAAGCATCAACCACCTTTCACGGTCGTTTTGTTGTTTACGGCCTAATACTTTGTATAAAATTCCAGATGCTTCGGCAACGGTATATTTTCCAAATTCGGTAATGATATCCGGTTCCATGGTATCATGCTCGGCGCAGATCTCTTTAATCCGGCTCACAATTTCGTTGATCATGTATTCATAATCAAAATCGAAAACCAGTGAATCTTTAAATGGCATACCTCCGCCAATATCAAGCGTATCCAGGTGTGGATTTATTTTTTTGAATTTGCAGTAAAGGGTTACATATTTCTCCAGCTCGTTCCAGTAGTATGGCGTATCCGAGATACCCGAGTTGATGAAGAAGTGCAACAGTTTTACCTGGAAGTTGGGATTATCCTCTATTTTATTATGATAAAAATCGATGATATCTTCCATCCGCACACCTAAACGCGAGGTGTAGAATTGAGAGTCGGGCTGCTCCTCAGCCGCTATACGGATACCCAGGTTACAAGGGGTATCCATCTCAATCTCATCATCGTATAGGTTAAATTCTTCCTTATTATCCAATACCGGGATGATGTTTTTAAAACCATCATGTAACATATCAATAATATATGTTTTGTACTGGAAGGTTTTAAAACCATTGCATATTACCGTTACATCCTTGTTTACAGATCCCTTTTTTTCAAGGGCATCAATCATCGGCATATCAAAAGCTGATGATGTTTCCAGGTGAATCTCGTTTTTAAGCGCCTCTTCAACAATATGTTTAAAGTGCGAGCTTTTGGTGCAATAGCAATATTTATAACTGCCGCGATAATTGTTTTTAATAATAGCCTGCTGGAATAGCAGCTTTGCCTGCTGTATCTTTTTAGATATCATAGGCAGATAGGTGAAGCGTAGGGGAGTACCATACGTTTCAATCATCTCCATTAAATTAAGGTCCTGAAAGTATAGTTCATCGTCGATGATCTCAAAACCATCCTGCGGAAAACCCACACTTAAATCAAGAAATTCCTGGTAACTCTGCATCCTTTAAAAATTTGGGGCAAAAATGTGATTTTTAAACGGAATAAACAGCTATTTGTTGGGATAAAATTTATAGTCTGAATGTAATTTGTTTTTGCTTATAGCTAATGGTTCACAGTTGATGGTTCACAGAACCTGAACCTTGAGGATGCAAAGCGAAAATTAGCTATAATATAGAAACCATTAACTACGAAATAAAGGGTAAATGTACCTCCGCCATCATGCACCTTGCACTGCCACCGCCATTAGTTTCAATGGTGTTGATATCGGCATAAACCAATTTGCCATATTTTGCCAGTGTTGCTCTTTGTTCTTCATCTAATGCTTCAAAAGCATTTTTCGACATCACAATAAGCGTTTCGCCTTTATCATTCTTTACCTCCAGCATATTGCCTGCAAACCGGTTCATTTGCTCAAAGCTGATGGTGACAACTTCTTTTTTTGTTAATTTAAGTGATTCTAAAACCACAATGTGTTCATGTGGATTTGGAATGCTATCGGCACATATCACCGCGAATTTGCTGCCTATGCACATTAAAACATTGGTGTGGTAGATAGCCTGGCCATGTTGATCGGCTGCTTCAAAACTGATAGACTGATAACCGGTCTGTTCGCAAAATAAATCCAAAACCTCTTTATCTGTACGGGGCGAAAGGCATGCATATGCAATTTTGTTTTCCCTATCCAATACCATGCTCCCGGTACCTTCCAAAAACTTATGATCAGCCTCAAAGCGACTCAGGTCAATTACATGGGCAACTTTAAATTTATCTTCCAGGTCGGTTATGATATCTTCCCGGCGTTCCAATCTGCGGTTTTCTGCCTGCATAGGATACAGAAAAACGCTGCCATCATTATGAAATGACACCCAGTTGTTTGGGAAGATAGAATCGGGCGTATAAGGCTGTGGTGTATCGTTCTCCACAGTAACATTTACACCATTATGCTGAAGCGTTTTTACAAAGTGATCAAATTCTGCCAGTGCCTTATCCTGCACAGCCTGCTGATCTGGATTGCGTTTTTGAAAAGCGTTGCTTTCGGCAGTTTCCTCATTAAAGCCGAAGTTTACCGGCCTTATCATTAATATGTTGCTGGTTGATTGTTGATTAGTCATTGGTTATAGTTTTTTTCTGAACAGGAATGGAGTGGATTAAGAAATTTCTCCAATTCAAATGCAGTTAAAATTCTGGTCATTCATAAATTCGTTTAATTCCGGTTCAGACTACCTTATCCCTTAAAAGCGGCATGCTCATACAATGGAAACCACCACGTGCCCGTGAAAGTTCTGCCGAAGGCATTAAAATTAAGGTATCACTTAAAGTTTGCGGATCAAGTTCGCCGGTTTCAAATTTTTGCAGCAGCTCATTCACTTTTATCACCTCAAAGCCTTTTTGTTTAAAGGCTTCAACAGTTTTATCGTTACGGTCATAGCCTAAAACCACACCCTCTTTTAATGCTAAAAGGTTACATGAATCTGTCCACTGTTCGCGTGCATCAAATGGGAAAGTGTTATTGCCCGAATAAATGAATTGAGTTTCTGTGGTACTTTCCAAATCTCTTTGACTAATATCAGTCAAAAGATCTTCCAGGCAGTTAAATATTTTTGTTTTTTTGTTTTTTCTGAACTGAACTATCTCGGTACGGTCCTTTGATTTTTTATCGGTAAACCATGACATCGGCTCCTGTTCTTCCAACGGCGCTTCGGCAACAGCCAGCGAGCGCAGCAATACCCACGTATTACGCTTAACCTGGGTAAATACCGTATCAATGTGCATATAATCGCGCTTATGCGGAATTTTTACAATGGTTACCTTTTTTACCACATCATTTTCAAACAGCAACTTAATGGCTTCGTTGGCGCCGGTAATGGAAGTACGCTCGCTACAACCTATTAACAAATGTTGCGGACTAACCATCATCACATCACCGCCCTCTAAAGTGGTTTTTCCCTGGTTATCCTCGCCGGGGCGTAAAAAATGCTGGGCTGTTTCGGGAATTTCTAAAATGTTGTTCTGATAATCAGCAAACAATGGGTGATTGAAAAATATATACCTCATGAGCAAGGTTTCGCGGAAACGGGCTTTTTTTGCCGGCTTATTGAGCAGCATAAAATTGTTAACCGCTATCCCTAAATCCCTCGAAAAAATAAGATTTGGAATAGGGGCGAAGATCATTTCCTCGTTACTTAATGATCCTGATATGAATATTTTAGCCAGTTCAACAGGGTCGGTATCTATAAGTTGTTGTTGCAGGCGGTAATTGCAGCTTTCAATAGCACAAACAGATGCCACCAGCTTTTTGCGAATATCGGCCTGTTCTAAAATATCGGCCAATAGGGTTTGTATCTCAATAACGTTGCTTGATGCATGGAAGTTTTCGTTATCAGGCTTAAAAAACAGGCGGTCGTAATCGTTTTCAACCTGGCGGAGTTTGCCTTTTATCTTATCCGGATCTAAAAAATAGAGTAACAATTTTACATAGTAATCGTACTCGTTGCGGCGCATGGTATCCAGGTGCACAATATCTTCAAACAACCAGTCCTGTGCTTTTGATGGTACAACTTTGCCCAGGCCACTATCGGGGCTATGGATGAGCAGCGTACGCAGGGTGCCAATTTCGGATGTTACATCTATTTTAAAATCAGAATTTTTAAGTGCCATAAACAAGTATATCAAACACAAATCTATCAGAAATTAAATAAGAAAATGTGGTGGCCGCGTAAATTTGAGATAGGGCGATTTAAAATATTCTTATGTTTGGGTATAAACTATACCATGTCGCAAACAACCTCACAATTTTGGAACTGGTTTAAACAGCACCAGGATAAATTAACTCAAATAAACAATCCCAATCTTAATGAAAATGACAAGGAAGAATTGCTTGACAGTATATTGGAGCAATTGCATCTGTTCTGCGACAAGCTATATTTTGATCTTGGCGGATTACATGGTGAAAGCCAGGAGTTTGTTATAACCGCTGAAGGTGACGTTGATTATTTCGACAAAGTAGAGGAGCTAATTGAAGCCGCGCCCGATCTAAAGGGGTGGTCATTCATCGCGTTTATGCCAGCGCGAGGTTTGGGCAATGCTACTGTTTTTGAAGACGTAGAACTTAAACCTTTTGAAATGTGGTTTTTACCGTTGGATAATAAAAACAAACCAAAGTCCTTAGGCTTTAGAATATGCTTACCTAATTATGAATTGGTGAAAAATAGTAAATGGTTAAAAGCTGCAGTTTACAAAGTTTTGGATACAGCGTTGGGCGAAAAAGTATTCGCAATGGATATTGATTACATCGAAATTAAGGAATTGCCTCACGGTGATCTTGAGGCGCAAGGCCTTTTAGAGCTTAAAGATTTATCCGCATTTGTTAAATGGAAAAAGAAAAAGCTTGCTGCTTTATAAAGTCTTTTTTCTCCACTTAAATTTATTACAGCCAGTATCCTCAATTTAATTAATTTTGCCGCATGGATTTTATTATTGATGCGGCCGTTAAAGCAATTAAGCACCTGTACCAAACAGATGTAGCACCGGCGGCAATAGGCTTACAGGAAACCCGTAAAGAATTTGAGGGACAAATTACAATAGTTACTTTTCCGTTTACTAAATTCTCCCGTAAAGGACTTGAACAAACCGGTACCGAAATAGGCGAGTATCTAAAGGCTGAATTGAAAGAAGTAGCTGCGTTTAATATAGTTAAAGGGTTTTTAAATATTTCGTTAAGCGACGAATATTGGATTGGTCAATTATATAATGAGATACTTCCGGATGATTTCGCGGTAGCAAAACCAAACGGACAAAAGGTAATGGTGGAATATTCATCGCCAAATACCAACAAGCCACTGCACCTGGGCCATATCCGCAACAACCTTTTAGGGTTTTCGGTAGCGCAGATTCTGGCTGCTGCCGGGTATGATGTTGTTAAGGTTAACCTGGTGAATGATCGTGGTATTCATATCTGTAAATCTATGCTGGCCTGGCAAATGTTTGGCAATGGCGAAACACCTGCATCATCTGGCTTAAAAGGCGATCATTTGGTGGGTAAATATTATGTGTTGTTTGATAAGGAGTTAAAAAAGCAATTGACTCCCATTCTTGAACGCGTTTACGAAAAAAATGATTTGTCTCTATTTAATGATAATCAAAAGGAAAAAATACACGCCCTGCTGATAAGCATTGATAAGCTCAAAGCAAAAAAATATGCTACGCCCGATACTGAAACCAAACTTATTGGCGAATTAACAGATAAAATTAGTGTTGAAGAAGACAAGATAAAGGAGATTGCCAAAAACGTTACCTCATTAATGGTTGAGACTCAGCAAATGCTCCAAAAATGGGAAGCAGGCGATGCGGAAGTTCTCGATTTATGGAAAACCATGAACAGCTGGGTTTATGCTGGCTTTGCGGAAACCTACAAGCAGTTAGGTGTTGATTTTGATAAATACTACTATGAATCAAATACCTATTTATTAGGTAAGGATATTATTGAGGAAGGCCTGCAAAAAAGTGTTTTCTTTAAAAAGCCGGATGGTTCTGTATGGATTGATCTTACTGCCGACGGATTGGATGAAAAACTGGTGTTACGATCAGACGGTACATCGGTTTACATTACCCAGGATTTGGGTACCGCCCAGTTAAAGTATAATGATTTCCACATGGATAGGTCTATTTATGTGGTGGGTAACGAACAGGATTATCACTTTAAAGTACTATTCCTGATACTTCATAAACTGGGTAAAGCAGGTGCCAATGGCTTGTTCCATTTATCATACGGGATGGTTGATTTGCCATCGGGGAAAATGAAATCCCGTGAGGGAACGGTAGTTGATGCCGATGACCTGATGGACGAAATGGAAACTACTGCAAAAATGCAAACTGAGGCCATGGGTAAGGTAGATGCGTTTTCTGAAGAGGACAAGCTTGCTTTATACAATACCATTGGTATGGGAGCGCTTAAATATTTCTTACTTAAAGTTGATCCTAAAAAGAGGTTGCTGTTTGATCCTAATGAATCGGTAGATTTTCAGGGACATACGGGCCCATTTATTCAATATACCCATGCCCGGATCAAATCGGTACTGAGCAGGGCAGCATATCAGCCAAATAAAAATATTGAAATAACAGAACTGGCCGGGGTAGAACGGGATGTGATCGTTTTGCTTACCCAATTCCCGACAGTAATCAGGGAGGCAGCCAATGGATATAGCCCGGCAATAATTGCCAACTACGTTTATGAACTGGCCAAAAGCTATAACAAGTTCTATCACGAAAAATCAATATTGCAGGCAGAGGATGAGGTATTAAAACAATTCCGCCTGCAGCTATCCGCGTCATCAGCAAAGGTGATCAGCAAAGCAATGGGTTTGCTTGGTATTGATGTGCCGGAACGAATGTAAGTTTTCAGTTTGCAGGGGGCAGTTTAACAGTTTTCAGTTAGCAGGTTTCAGTTAGCACGGTTGCCTACTGCTAACTGCAAACTGCCCACTGCATATTACTGCCCACTGCTAACTGAATTTGTCTGCAACTACAAGGGTTTTGCTGCCGGCGGTATATTTATAAAAGCCGCTTCCTGTTTTTACGCCACGGTGGCCGGCGGTAACCATGTTAACCAGTAGAGGGCAGGGTGCATATTTTTGATTGCCGAAACCATCGTGCAAAACCTTTAATATGGCCAGGCAAACATCAAGCCCAATAAAATCGGCCAGTTGAAGGGGACCCATTGGGTGGGCCATGCCTAATTTCATCACGGTATCAATTTCTTCTACACCGGCTACACCTTCGTAAAGGGTATAAATGGCTTCGTTGATCATGGGCATTAATATCCGGTTAGCCACAAAACCCGGATAATCATTTACCTCAACCGGATCTTTATCCAGCGTTTTGGCCAATTGCATAATGGTTTGTGTAACTGCATCGGTTGTAGCGTACCCCTTTATTACTTCTACCAGTTTCATTACAGGTACAGGGTTCATAAAGTGCATACCTATTACCTGACCCGGATTTTTGGTTACGGCGGCAATTTCTGTAATAGATATGGATGATGTATTGGAAGCTAAGATCACTTCGTCACCACAAATATCACTAAGCTGTTTAAATAGTTGAAGTTTTATCTCGCGGTTTTCGGTGGCTGCCTCAATCACCAGATCTGCATTGGCTGCACCTTCTTTAATATCGGTATAGGTTTTTATCCTGCCTAACGTATCTGCTTTATCCTGCTCACTAATGCTCCCCTTTTTTAACTGGCGATCAAGATTATTGGCAATGGTTTGTACAGCCTTATCTAATGCTGAGGTGTTAATATCAACCAATGATACTTCAAAGCCATGCTGAGCAAAAGTATGAGCAATGCCGTTGCCCATAGTTCCCGAGCCGATAACAGTAATATTTTTCATCGTTTACCAGGTTATGTGATGCTAAATTGAGTTAAATTATTTGCTTCGCCAAGTACGGATTATCCTTTACAAATTAATAAATGCGGCAGCTTCAATGATTGATTTTTTGTTGGGGGTATCATACATTGGTATCTGCCCAAGCTCGGTAATACCGGAGTAGTTAAGTATATAGCTTTTTGAATAAATGTCCTCTACGCCGTTAAATATTATACCCATTACAGGGATGTTATATGTTTTAAGGGCATGTAATGATAATAGGGTATGGTTAATGCTGCCCAGGTAATTTTGTGATACCAGTATCACTTTGGCATTTAGCTGTTTGATGAGGTCGATGATTAAAAAATTATCATTAAGAGGTACCATTAATCCTCCGGCACCTTCTATAACTAATTGGTTATCAGTTTGGGGTAGCGTAAAGTTTTGACTATTGATAGTTACTTTATCAATTGCTGCCGATTTATGGGGCGAGAAAGGCTGCGTTAAACGGTAAGCTTCGGGATGGAATTTTGTAATTTGGTTAGATACAAGGCTTTGAACTTTCAGGGTGTCGCTGTCATCCAGATCGCCTGATTGAATGGGTTTCCAATAATCTGCCTTTAGTTTCTCGGTTATAATAGCTGATACAATGGTTTTGCCTACCCCGGTACCAATACCGGTAATAAATATGGGCTGTTTAACGTGCATTAATAAAGTTGTTTATAGTGTCGGTAAGCAAATTTACCTCATTTAGGGTATTAAAGCTATGCAGGCATATTCTTATTCGTTCAGCCCCGGCTGCTACTGTGGGGCTCAATATGGGTCTCACATCCAAACCGGCTGATTGCAAGGTGTTTGCTATTTCACGGGCCTTGTCGTTACTTTTTAAAATAATACATTGAATTGCGCTATCGCTTAAAAGCATGGGAGTATCCTCTGATTGGTCAACCTGTTTTTTAAATAGGTGGATGTTTTCTTTTAGACCGGAGATCTCTTCTTCGGCAGTATTCAATAGCTCATAGGCTATTTTTATCGACGCTAAATGATGGAAGGAGGGGGCGGTGCTATAAATAAACGGACGGGCGAAATTAATGAGGTAATCCCTGAGTAAGTTATTACTTAATACAATTGCGCCGTGGCAACCCAGGGCCTTACCAAAAGTGACTACCGAGGCAAATACCCTGTTTTGCAGTCCCTGTTCATTTACCAGTCCCTTTTTATATAATCCAACGGCATGGGCTTCATCAACAATTAAATGGGCGCCGTATTTTTCGGTAATGTTTAAAATTTCATTCAATGGCGATGAGTCACCATTCATGGAGTATATGCTTTCTACAACCACATAGCAGTTGCCTTTAGATAGCTTTAATTTGGCCTCCAGGCTCTCGGCATCATTATGTTTGAAACTATATCGGGTAGCGTAACTTAAGCGCGCTCCGTCAATGGCAGAGGCATGTATCAGTTCGTCGAGTATAATGGTGTCACCGCGTTGGGCTAAAGATGATAATAAACCAAGGTTGGCATCATAGCCGGAATTGAAAAGCAGGCCTGCCTCAAAACCATGAAATGCTGCTATTTGATATTCAAGCTCCTCTGCGTATTGAAGATTTCCGGAGAGTAACCTGGAGCCCGTGGAGCCGTTTAAACTTAGCGGGTGGCTTTTAATTTCGGCTTCAATGCGTTCTTTTAAAAATACCGAGCGGGCGAAGCCTAAGTAATCATTAGAGCAAAAATCAACCAGGCTGTTCTCGGGCTTTAAAGTTCTGTATATGCCTGATGATTTTCGTTCATCAAGTTTGCTTTTAAGGTAATCGTTTGCTAATCTCAATGGATATTAAACAATAATTAGTATCGGCGTTTAATTAGCTTTAAGCTTTGCATTGGGCTTTTAACTTTTAAACGCTTTATGCAAAAATAAAAAAAGCGGCTTATCGCCGCTTCATTTATCACATTAATTTTGAGAGCCGCTGCTTCCGCCGCCGCCGCCCTGTCTCATCCTGTCCATCATGTCTTTTTGAATTTTATCAAAAGCAGTAGCCTGTTCAGGTGTTAAAATGGCTTTAATTTTATCGTTTGTAGCTTTTCTCATTGGCATCATGGCGCTTCTCATGGCATCCCTGTCGCCATTGGCGGCAGTTCTTACACTATCCATTTTAGTTGCCTGCTCTTTATAAACAGCCGTTACTTTGGTAGTTTGATCGTCAGTTAGCTTTAATTGTGTTTGCAGATCCTTAGCCCTTTCTTCGGGGCTTTTTCTCATACCACCACCTTGTGCATGGCTTACTGCTGCAATCCCCATCAGGAAACAGCACATCAACAGAAATTTTTTCATAGCTCTTTTAAATTTAATTTACGTTTTAATCTATGATAAAGATATGCCGTAATGGTTTAAGAAAGCCGATGTAACTTAATTGTTGCTTTGCTGTAAGTTTGATATCGAACGCTGCATCTGGGCCATCATATTAGTAAGGCTTTCCATGGTAGGCTCGGGCGTTGGCTGTGGTAAATGGGTGGATATATAGCCTTTTCCTTTCCATATCTCCAGCACGTCTTCGCCGTTAATTTCGTAAGGTTCGTAAACAGGGTTATCAGATATCAGCTTTAACTTTTTATTGTCTTTAAATTTGTTGCCAATGCGTTTATATACCACCCCATCATTTTTTGATATCACTATATAGGTTTCGCCGGGTTTAACGTCTGCCCAGTTCTCCAGGTACTCAGCTATAATGATGTCGCCGGATAGGATAGGCAGCATCGAATCTCCTTTTATTTCAAAGGCCCGGTAAGTACCCTGTTTAAACATAGGTAAATAAAACTTAGGCAATTTGGAAACATACTCCGGATCGGCGTAGCCATTTAAATATCCGGCGCTGGCTTTAAGCGGCACCATTTCAATATTTTCGTTATCCTCTTTATCAACAGAGATACTGAGTATGCGCAGGTTAGCCGGATTCCCTTTTGGCTTGGGCGCCCATTTTTCGTTGATGGTTTCGTTAATAAAATCATCAATGCTAATGTCAAAGTATATTGCTAATGTTTTTAGTAGTTCATATTTGGGCTCGGCTCGTTCCTCTTCATAAGCACCTACTAATGAGCGTTTTATACCTACTTCATCAGCGAATTGCTGTTGGGTAATTCCCTTCTTTTTGCGAAGGAATTTAATATTTTGTGAAATTATTGACATAAAATTTGCATTTGCTAAATTTATTAGTAATTTTATGCTCATAAAGTTAGTAATATTTATTCGTTCACCAAATTTTTTATCAAAAAATGAAACGTTTTGTATATATCATCACCGACAGAAACAGGAAAAATCTTCATGTAGGTTTATGCTCAGACCTGGTAAAAACATTGCAGTTTTACAGCGACATGCCAACTTTGTTTTTTGACAGCGCACAGCAGCTCAATCGTTTAGTTTATTTTGAAGAAATAAATACCGAAGAGCAGGCAATGGAACGCTTTAAAGTGGTGAGCACTTTTACAAGGCCTCAGAAAGAAAAAATGATCAGACCTGTTAACCCCGACTGGGTAGATCTGACCATTGGTTTAAAGTTTGAGAGCGGTATTCGTGTAAGGCCACAATTACGCCCATCTGTAAATGCTAACAGGAGGACTATTACTTTTTAATAAATTTTAAAGCGCCTGAGTTCATGCAAAATCTTTTGCCGCCGCGGTCTGCAGGGCCGTCGTCAAATACATGACCAAGGTGTAAGCCAGTGCTTTTTTCGATAACCTCATCCCGGCTCATGCCGTAGCTGTTATCGGTAACAACGGCAACTTTTTTAGGGTCAACCGCTTTTACAAAGCTTGGCCAGCCTGTACCGCTATCAAATTTATCCTCAGAGCTAAATAATACTTCGCCTGTGGCCGCGCTTACATAAACACCCTTTTCATGGTTGTTCCAGTAATCGTTTTTATAAGGTGGCTCGGTGCCACTTTCAACCATAATATAATATTGGTTTGGTGTGAGTGTTTTTTTCCACTCCGCCGCGGGTTTGCTTAGTTTACGTTTAGCCTGCCCATTACTGTTTTGGCAGCCAAAAGCTGTTATAATGCTTAGTATAGCTATAGCAAAAATCGATTTTCTCATTACCTTGTTCATTTTAAGTTTTTTTTAATTTCGATCGTACCTGGGTTAGTCGCAAAACTTAACCGATCCTTACAATCTATTATACTTAAAATACGAAATTATATTTCAGGTGGATTGTCATCCATTGGTACAATTATATGGTTTTTACCTTGGGCTGTAATACCTTGTTTACCACATGCAGCATGCCGTTGTTTTGTTCAATATCAAAACGACTAATAATGCTTTCGCCACCATTCTCATCAATTAAAACAATATTACGGTTGGCATCAATTTTTGCTGTTAGTTTGTTACCGGTAAGGGTGGTGAATGTAGCTGTTCCCTTGTTTTTGTTGATCTCCTTTTCAATGTCTTTGGCTTTGAACCGGCCGGGAATAGAATGATAGCTAATGAGGCGGGTAAGTTCCCAAACGTACGAGGGTTTCATCAGGGAATCGAGTTTGCCATCAGGTAAATTTAAAAACGCATCATTGGCGGGCACAAACATGGTAATAGGGCCCCTGCTTTGAAAAGTTGCAGCCAGGTTGGTTTTATTTATAAAATTATAAAATGTAGATAGCTCTTTTGATAAGGCAATATTTTTGATGATATCATTGGCGGGTAACATGCCATCGCCGGCCATTACTCTAAGCGGCCCTATGGCTTTTGGATTTACGGAAACTAACGGACCCTGCGCAAACAACACTGAACAATATAGAGAGGTGATAACAAGCAATAATAATTTTTTCATAAAAACGGATGTCTATAAAGTATAACAATCAAATACTCAAGTGTTTTTATTAATTTAATTTTAATAAAAAAAAAGCGGCCTTAGGCCGCGCAAATATATTAATTTCAAATGTGTTTACCATCCAGGTGTAAAACCTAAGCCAAATACGGGCTTGCTAACGTCAGTACGGTTAAATGGAATAGCCAGGTACGGCTCTAACACAAACGCTCCAAAAACGTTTATCCGTAAGGATATACCAGCACTTAAGGCCGGTACACGACCATAGGTGTTGCTTAAAACGGGGTTGCCTTTACTATCAAGTTGTGGGTTTCCATTGGCATCAATTGAGGGTGTCTGGCCCAAAACCGGCGGATTTTTCTGGAAATAGATATGATCTCCCGCGTTCCAGGCTAAACCGGCATCAAAAAATAAGTTCAGATCTGTAAACAGGAATTTTGATTTGATCTGGGCCAGCTTCTCTGGTCCGGTAAATGGCAATCGTGTCTCGAAGTTAAATATAGCCATTCTGCTTCCCGACAGCTGATCAATATTAAAGCCATTTGACGACTTTTTGTTGTTATTGTAAAAGGTTTGCCCTTCGTATCCCCTGATATAAAATGGATATCCTATGAATAATGGATAGATCCCGTTAGAATCGCCAAAGCGACCGTAACCAAAGAAACGGGCTGCAAAAGTTACCGGCTCAACACGTACATATTTCCTGAGATCGATAGTTGGTGAGAAAAAGTGGTAAGTGCCGAAGTTATACCCTGCCTCTAACCTATACCTGAAACCATTTAATGGCGCTGTAACCCCAAAAAAGGAATTATCACCTACCAAAGCGGTGGATAATTGCAAAAGCGAGTATGATTTTAAATTATAATTGAGCAGCGCGCTTTCTTCGCCATTTGGTATTTTATTTTTCCCGCTGCCTATAGGGGTTGTGTTAATAGTTTGGCTTTTATCAGCATTAATTACCGTATCTAATTTGTACACGGTACTGTAGCGGTCAACACGGTAGGAGTTGTATGATGCGCCTCCACTTACTTCAAAGCGGGTTGTTTTGTTGATAGGATAGGAGGTGAAAACCCTGGCAGCATCCTCAAAGTTGCGGATGATATCGGTATTTTGTGATAATACGGTAACATTTTTACCACCTACATTTTGCTTAGGAAAAGTTTGGGTTTGCAAGCCAAACAGGTAGGGGATATGTGAAATACCTGTACCAAGGTTCCATCGGCCGGTTTGATTTACATAAGTTATAGCCGCGCCTGAATCATAGATCTGACCGTTTACTGATGCGGCCGCAAAAATTTGGTTACGACCCAATATATCGCTGAATACCCCCTGGATGCCGCTGGAAAGACTGGTGCCGTAAAAACTACTTACACCAACCCCAACGCCACTTCCTGCGAGGTAGTCGAGCTTGAATTTGGGATGATATGCAATTTCTTTTACAGAATCGGTAGGGATTTTTTTGTATGCCAGGAAGTTGTTCAGGTTTGAATTGATCAGATCAACCCCTACAGCGCGTGAAGGAGGCAGCATGGCTGCGCTAAAATCAACTGCCTGTGCTTGTAAAGTAACCGGTTTAAATGCTGATGCTTTGGCATTATACAGGGCATATTTTTGAGCACGATAATAGGAGTAAACCACATCATCATTTGCAGATATGCTTAATGCTGGTGAAAATTCAGTAATACCACAAATTCCGGTAAACAAATCTGTCATCTGTTCCAGCTGGCCGGTACTCATGGTATAGCGATACATATTGCGGAAACCATCCCTGTTTGAAAGGAAGTAGATTTGGGTGCCATCTGCGGAATACTGCGGATTTAAATTATTGGCTCCATTAAATATTTTGATGTCAGTTACTTTTCCGCTGGCAAGGTCAAGTTCAGCAAGGTTAAATGTGATAGCTTGCTCTAACGATTGGTCGTATGTTGATCTATCGCTTGAGAAAATGATCTTTTTGCCATCCCTTGAATAAGCGGGCTGGTAATCGGTGTATTTATCATTGGTGAGCTGGGTGATTTTTTTTGTATCGAAGTTGTAGGAGTATAAGTCGCTCTGTCCTTCAGAAAGCCCTGTAAAAACGATATCCTTGCCGTTAGGCGACCATGAAAGGTTACTAAATTGCTCCGCCTTTTCCATTGATACATCATCAAGCATGCTTCCGCTATTTACATCAACTATTTCCATCCGGTTTCGGCCTTTACTAAATACGCTAAAAGCAAACCGCTTACCATCCGGCGACCATGCGCCCGCCGATTCGATAAAGTTAAACTCATCTATATGTGTATTAGATACCTTGCTGGTGAGTTTTCGTAAAATCTTACCCGTTTTGGCATCTGCCAGGTAAAGATCAATGCTGAAAAGGCTTTTGGCCGATAAAAACGCCACATACTTACCATCGGGACTTACTGCGGGAGCAACTACCAGGTCGCCGCCGTTTTCTTTGTCAACCAATTTAATGCCTACTGGTTTTTGCGTTGTATCTTTTAAAAATGGCTTATAGGTTGTTTCAATAGAGTTTTTCCAAAGACGGGATAGTGTTTTATCATCATACCCAAAAGTGCGCCTTATGCCGTAGGCCAAACCGTAACGCGCTGTGTTTTTAAAGAAAGGTACAATTACGGTATCACCATAAGTTGATCCTAAAAACGACCAAAATGCTTCTCCGTAACGATATGGGAAATATTTGTTACTCTCGGTGAGGTCTTTAACAGTGGGGATATCATGGTTGAGGTAAGCATCACGCATCCACATGGCCGTGTATGAATCTTTTTTACCTAATGAAAGGTACTCCGCCATACCCTCAATCATCCATAGGGGGATATTGTTAATATTTTCAAAAGTTTCGTTTTCTTTTCCTAACAAGGCATGGTATTGAAAAGCGTGCACCAATTCGTGCCCGATAACATGGCGGGTCATTTGGTTGGTTTCCATTACCGGCATTACAACCCGGTTTTTTAACCCTTCGGTAATACCGCCTGTACCCACGCCAATCTCGCCGTCGATAGCCGTAGTTTGCTGAAAATCCGGGTGATTGGCATATAAAATTATAGGGTTGGCAGTTTTAAATGTATCCTTAAAAACTTGCTGATGCAGGGTGTACCATAATTCGCTTTCCTGGGCAAAGCGTTTGATCATGCTATCATTTTTGATGTAATAGTAGATTTCGAAATGCGGGGTTTTATATACCTTGAATTTGAGGTTTTTGTAACGTACTTTATTTTGACCAAAATATTGTGCTTTTGCGCTGTTGCTGATCAGCAACAAACTAAAGAGGCAAATAAATATGAAGAGGAACTTTTTAGCTGTATTTAAAAATGAGTAGTTTTTATTCATAATTTAAACTAAATAGATGATGGCCAATTTAACGAATAATTGGCAGGCTACAGGAGCCTGCCAATCAATATTTAAAAACTTATACATACACCGTATTGCCCATAGCTCCACTATTTTTGATTAGCCGGAGGGTTTTCAGGGTTTTCTGGCGTAGTAGTAGCCGGTGCAGGTATAACGTTAGTGGTATCAATAGGGTTGCTTGTGCTATCTGTTTCTGTAGTATCGGCAACAATATGCGGTGATGGGCATTGGTAACTCTTGGTGATCTTGCTCCATGGTTTTGGGAAAGGGCCGTAAGTATAGCCTGATTTAGGATCGGCATAAACTTTTTCCATAAAGCGTCCAAAAATAGGGAGTGCAGTATGTGAACCTTCACCAGTTTCTGATGTAGTAAAGTGTACACTTCGGTCATCGGCGCCAACCCAAACACCTGTAACCAGGTCTTTGGTGATACCCATATACCATCCGTCAACATAATCAGATGAGGTGCCGGTTTTGCCGCCAATCTGGTTGTCTTTTTTCCATAGTCCGGGGTATTCCCACAAAGCCTGTGAGGTACCACCCGGTTCTTCCATACCACCGCGAAACATGTAAAGCATCAGCCATGCAGTTTCTTCGCTCAATACTTTTTCTGTTTTTAATTCAAATTCATCCAGTACATTACCATCCTGATCTGTGATTTTGGTAACCAGTAAAGGATCAATCTTTTGGCCCTTGTTCAGGAAGGTGCTATAAGCCCGTACCATTTCATAAACCGAAACATCATTTGAACCCAATGATACCGATGGAACCGATTTTAACGGGCTTTCGATACCGCATTTATGGGCGTACTGCACAATTTTATCCCAGCCAACTCTTTCTGTAAGCTGTGCGGTAATGGAGTTTACGGATTTGCCCATGGCCCAGCGTAATGACATTTCCTGGTACGAGAAATGGAAATCGGCATTGTTTGGCTGCCAAACTTCATCTTTTCCATTATCCTTGTATTTGATGGTTACCGGTTGGTCGGTAAATTTATCGCATGGCGTAAAGCCGTTATCCAAAGCGGTTAAATAGGCAAATGGTTTAAACGTTGAGCCCGCCTGCCTGCGCGACTGGTTTACATGGTCGTAATTAAAAAAGCGATGATCTATACCGCCAATCCATACCTTTATTTTACCTGTTGATGGCTCCAGGGTCATCATGCCGGTATTTAATATTTTGGCGTAGTATTTAATAGAGTCGATAGTTGAAAATGTAGTGTCCTGCTCGCCGTTCCATGTAAAAACGGTCATCCTCTTTTTGGTTTTAAAATAATCGTTAATCTTTACGGTATCGCCGGCATACTTTTTATGCAGCAGGTTATAAATAGGAAGCCTTTGTTCGTTTTTCAAAATAAAATCCTTGATCTCGACACCTTTAGAATCACGCCATGGGTTTTTATTGCCCCAAAGGTTATTGAACCGTTTTTGCAGCATCTTCATCTTTTCGGCAACAGCTTCTTCGGCATATTGCTGCAGGTGGGAATCAATAGTAGTGTAGATTTTTAAGCCATCCTCGTAAAGATCATAGCCATTTTCTTTACACCATTTGTCAAGCCATTTTTCAACCGCGCGGCGTATGTAAGAGTCACCATGAGAGTCCTGCTCCACATAGCTCAAATCAAGCTTAATGGGTGATGCTGTGCTGGTGGTATATTGCTCTTTCGTGATGTAGCCATATTTTTCCATTTGCCCTAACACCGTATTACGGCGCTCAGTGGCACGTTCTGGGTTGCGGATAGGGTTGTAATTTGATGTCGCTTTCAGCATTCCAATTAATAAAGCGGCTTCGGCGGGCGTAACCTGGTCGGGCTGTTTGTTGAAGTATTTTAGCGAAGCAGTTTTAATGCCGTAAGAGTTATTACCGAAGGGAACAGTATTGAGATATAAGGTAAGAATTTGCTGTTTGGTATAAACGTGCTCTATTTTAAAAGCGGTAAGCCATTCTTTACATTTATATACAATAGTGCGTATAAACGGCACGCGTTTAATAAAGCCCTGCGATTTACGTTTGCGGGTTTCGAAGAGGTTTTTTGCCAATTGCTGCGTAATGGTACTTGCCCCGCGGCGGTCGCCCTTGGCGGTGGATAGCAGACTGGTAAAAAACGAATAAAAATCAACCCCGTGGTGACTGTAAAACCTTACATCTTCTGTAGATATAAGGGCGTTTACCAGGTTGGGGGAGATGTGTTTTAAATCAACAGGAGAGCGGTTCTCCTTGTAATATTGCCCTATTAATTTACCATCTGCTGTGTAAACCTCAGAGCCTACCGACATTACAGGGTTTTTAATATCCTGCATATCAGGAGAGTATCCTGACAGCCATAGGAAGTTGAGCTCGATAGAGCAAAAGAAGATAATAATGAAGTATATAAATATGGCTATGAACCTCAGAAATCGGTTTCTTATTCGTCTGAACATTGGGTAAAGATGTAAAATTATAGGGCTAAATCATAGCTCCCAAACAAATATTAATATATGCTGTTCCTTAAAAATTAATAATATAATCATTATTCGCCTTTTTACCTGATAAGGGCGTAAAAGCATTATTCATCGTAAATTAATTGTTACCCCATTTTTGGTAAATAATATTTAGTATTGAATAAAATGCAGGTATCGGCTAAAATAAACAGCATTATAATCAACGCAATTTTAACACCTAAATTTTACGTTAACAAAGCGTAAAGCAAATTTTTTATCATGAGTAATATAGTCGACAAGTTTAAGGTCCACCATGGCAAGAGTTTTTCACTTAAAGATTTTGATCCTGGTTACTCAGATGGTTTTGAAAAAGAGAATGCAAAAGCTATTTTGAAGAACCTGATAGCAGAAACATTTGACGTGCAAACAGAGCTTTATGCTGCTAATAAATATGCGCTGCTCATCATTTTCCAGGCTATGGACGCGGCCGGAAAGGACAGTGCCATAGCACATACATTATCGGGACTAAATCCCCAGGCCTGCCAGGTTTTTAGCTTTAAGCAGCCCAGTACCGAAGATTATGAACATGATTTTTTATGGCGACACTACCGTGCATTGCCAGAGCGGGGCCGCATAGGGATCCATAACAGATCGCATTACGAAAATGTGTTGGTAACCAAAGTACACCCAGAACTTTTGCTAAATGAACATTTACCTGGAATAAAGGAAGTTAAAGATATTCATCCAAAGTTTTGGGCTAAGCGCTATGAAAGCATCCGCTCATTTGAAAACCATTTAGTTAATAATGGAACTGTGATCATTAAGTTTTTTCTCCATGTTTCTAAACATGAGCAAAAGGAGCGGTTTTTAGAACGGATAGATGATCCGAAAAAGAATTGGAAGTTTGCGGCGGCAGATATTGAGGAACGGGGAAGGTGGGGCGATTATATGGAAGCTTATGAAACAGCTATCCAGGAAACAGCTACCAAAGATTGCCCTTGGTACGTAGTCCCTGCTGATAAAAAATGGTTTACCAGGATAGCTATTTCATCCATTATTCTGGACACTTTAAAGGGTTTGAAATTAAATTATCCGGTATTGGATAAAGAGGAAAAGAAAAAACTGGATGAATCAAAAAAGTTGTTGTTAAAAGAGTAATAAAGGCCTTAGATAGGTTAAAAAACTATGTAAGGCCTTTATCTCCATTATATACCCGAAAAAACAGATTGGGCTGGTTCACCAATTAGCGGCATTGGTTTTCTTTGACCTCCGATGGCCCCAATAAGCCCAATTACCCAAATTATAAAAAGGGCTACTCTTACCAGCCAAAGTATTGTTAAACTGAAAGATGCACCCGGAGAAAATAAAAGGGCACCGGCAGCATAAGAAACAATCATTGAAACCAGGTGGAAAAGCAGGGTTTGCCTGATCTGGTAACTTGCAAGCGCGGTTTTATTGTTTTGATAAAGCGCAAAATATGCTATAAGCCATCCTACAATTGTAAAATAACTAATGATGCCCGCTAATTTGCCGTCATCTTTTGATGAGAAATCGTTCATGAGGTGAAGGTTAATTTAAGTGATAACTAATTATTAAAGCTAACCATATTTATTATCAAATGTTTAGCTTGTGAGCTAATTTATTCCACCTTGGTTTCCATCAGCAAAATGTACCGTTTAGCGGTTTAATAACTTCCGGATTTTAATGTCCCCTTCTTAGTTTTTTAGTTTTATAAAGGTAGCCTCGTCAACAAAACTGCTGTTGCCATTGCTGATGGCTATTGCCTTAACTGTTGTATTGGCCGAAATTATAATAGGCTGGGTATAAAGCAATGAATTTGCTGTTGGCGTTAATCCATCCACGGTGTAATAAATTTTAGCACCGGGCCCGGCGCTTTTTATTTGGATGCTGATGGGCGTTTTGAATGATTTGGATGGAGCTATGATGTAAGGAGTAGTCACGATGAGGCTATCGGTGATTTTTGATGTTGGTTTTTCAATGTCATGTATGAACATCTTATTGGCCAGTTTGCCTGCAAATACCTCAAATTCGCCACCATTGGCAATATCAGCAAAGTTTAAGTATAGTTTATTATATGCCTTTTTTGCAAGGCTCATCCCCTGCAGATAGATGTTTCCTTTGCCTATGCTTGCGCCGGAGTTAATGATGCTGAACTGTTTTCCGTTCTCCAGATTAATAACAGCCTTATCAAACTGCGGCACACCTACCTGGAATTGCTGTTGCCCCGGTGCAATATTATAGATGCCCAGTGAACTCATTACATACCAGGCTGACATTTGTCCGCAATCTTCATTACCGGCCAATCCATCGGGTTTGTTGCTGTATTCTTCGCGCAAGATGCGGTCAATATAAAACTGGGTTTTATCCGGCGAATCTGTAAAATTATACAAATAGGCCATGTGATGGCTCGGTTCATTACCATGTGCATATTGGCCTATCAATCCGCTTACATCGGGTATATCACTGCCTTTTAGTTTTGATTCGGTGGTAAACAATTCGTCCAATTTTGCTTCAAAAGCTTCTTTGCCACCCATTGCTGCCATCAGGCTCTCCACATCCTGCGGAACAAAAAAAGAGTACTGCCAGGAATTGCCTTCGGTGTAATTGTTGTTGATCTCGGCAGGGTCAAAAGGGGTTAACCAGCCGCCATTGCTGCGGGCCTGCATAAAACCATTCTGGTTGTTATAAACGTTTTTCCAGTATTGCGCACGTTTTATGTATGCTGTATAATCCTCTGGTTTGTTGAGCATTTTAGCCATTTGGGCAATACACCAATCGTCATAAGCATACTCTAGTGTTTTAGATACAGATGCCTCTTCCTGATCAGAAAGTACTGCGCCATTTTTACGATAGATATCCAACCCAAATTGATTGCGGTTTACCGCGGCTTTCATAGCTGTAAAGGCTTTCTCCGCATCAAAATCACGAATCCCCTTCGCGTATGCATCTACTATAACCGGGATGGAATGATTACCGATCATACAATATGTTTCGGTACTGGCCAATGGCCATATCGGCAGCAGCCCGCCCTGGTCATACATCGCCAAAAATGATTTAACAAAGTCGAGCGTGCGTTTTCTGTCAATGAGGTTAAGCAGTGGGTTTTCTGCCCGGTAGGTATCCCATAAAGAAAATACGGTGTAGTAATTAAATCCCTGCGCGGTATGCACCTTTTGTTCTAAGCCCCTGTATTTACCATCTACATCATTATAAATGCTGGGCGCCAGCATACAGTGATATAAAGCGGTATAAAAAATGGTTTGTTTAGTTTTAACCTCATCAACCGGGCGTGCTTTTTTACCTTTGGGCATTGGGCTGGACGGATTGGTGACACCTGGCTGATCATTAAGTTCAGCTTGTTGCGAAGATGATAGTCCGCCGCCTTCTACCTGAATTTTATTCAATTCGGTATTCCAGGCTGCTCTGGCTGTCTTTTGGATCTTTTTAAAGTCGAAATCAGGTACCTCGGTATCTAAATTTTTTAAGGCCCCATCTGCATCTACAGCCGAGATCCCTACTTTAGAAATTACTTCACCGGGGTCATCAAACTGTAAATACATTTTGATGTTTTTGCCTTCCACTTTGTTTTTTCCCTCTTGCAATTTATCATTAACGGCAATGCCGTATGTTTTAAACGGTTTAGAAAATTTGGCATAAAAGTATACCTGCTGGTCATTAGCCCACGATTTTGATTTGCGGTAACCGCGAATCTCATGGTTATTGATCACCTCTATCCATGAATCAAGCACTTCATCGCGGTGTTGAAGATCTATGATGATATTGGCTTTTTCGGCGTTGGGGTAATTGTAGCGGTGTACACCTACACGTGTGGTCGCGGTAAGTTCAACGCCGATGTTGTATTTATCCAGCAGGGTTTTATAGTAGCCTGGGGATGCTGACTCGTTCTTCTTTTTAAATACAGAACGATATTCGGTATTTTTAAACTGCGGGTCGCCGGTAGTAGGCATAAATAATACATCGCAATAATCAGGAATGCCCGTACCGCTTAAGTGCGTATGCGAAAAGCCGTAAACCACCGTATCTGTATAATGGTAACCCGAGCAGCCGTCCCAGCCATCCAGCCGGGTATCGGGGCTAAGCTGCATCATCCCGAAAGGCAGCACAGCACCGGGGTAAGTATGCCCATGCCCGCCGGTGCCAATAAAGGGGTCAACCAGTTGGGCAAAGTCTTTATCTTTTCTTTTTTGTGCTGATGCAGTTAGCGTTATGGTTAATAATAAAGTAAGTGCAAAAGCATTACAAAGTACAGATCTGATGGCTGACATATGGGTAAATACTGTTTTATTATATCACGCAAAATAAAACTTAAATATTACAATATACTGCTACCATAAATTTATACAGCAATGAGGTAGATATGCAGATGAGGATGGAATCTTTTAAGGGGAAAAAATTTAATTTATTTGAGTTTCGATTTTTTTAATACTATTGATATTGCGTTTAACGGGCAAATTAAAAAAATGAGATTTACTTGCAAAGATCAAGCTGTCTTTCTTAAACATTGAGTCAAAAAACACGGTAACGCTCTGACCTGTATTATCCGTCAACCGAAGGCTTGTATGAAGCGTAACCGGTATTTTAAATTGTTTTCCGTCCTTATCGGTTACCTGGATGCTATCAATTCCATTGTAAAAGTTTTTTCCGTTTTTCAATAATACCCCTGTAAGACCGAGCCTGAAATCGTAGGCATCGGTTATTTTTTCCGGTTTAATATTTTCGAGCTGGGTTGTTAAACTGGCAGGGGTCATGTAATAGGTTTTGCAGGACGTTGCGGATAGCAGGATAACCAGGAGCGAACAAAATACTTTCATATAAGGAATGGGTGTGTTGTAATAAGCCTCTAAAATATAGATTCATCTAATTCCCTGCAAGACCTAAAGCTCCTAATAAAAAAACGCCCGGGTGTTTGCCCGGGCGTTTTGTATGGAGTTAGGCATTTCTTACAACGCCCATTTTTTTCAATAGTTTTCGGTTTTCCCTTCGATGGATCAAACGGTGAACTATGGCATAAATAATAGGTAATATAAGTAAGGTTAATATGGTTGAAGTAACCAAACCACCGATAACCACAATAGCTAATGGTTTCTGCGTTTCAGACCCAATACCCGTTGATACCGCTGCAGGCATCAAACCTATAGCTGCCATCAGCGCAGTCATTACTACCGGCCTTACCCTGCTTATTACCCCATCTAATATGGCTTTATCAAGCGGGATGTGTTCTTCCAGGTTCTTTTTGAAAACGGATACCAGGATTACCCCATTTTGAATACATACCCCAAACAAGGCTATAAAACCAATACCTGCCGAGATGCTGAAATTGGTACCGGTTATGTGCAATGCAAGTATACCACCTATTAACGCGAACGGTACGTTCATGATAACCAGTGTGGCATCTTTAGCGTTACCAAACGTGATAAACAAAATAAGGAATATAACCAGCAAACATATAGGCACTACGTGCGCCAATGTATTTGATGCGCGGATCTGGTTTTCAAACTCGCCAGCCCAAACATCGGTGTATCCATGCCCAAAGGTAACTTTTGAGTGAATTTTATCCTGAGCTTCCCTGATAGTACTCCCCAGGTCGCGGCCACGAACAGAGAATTTTACGGCAATGTACCTGGTATTATTATCCCTGTAAATAAAGGCAGGGCCGGTGATGGTTTTAATAGTGGCAATTTCCTTTATCGCAATTTTTGATCCGTTTAAGGTAGGCACCATCAGGTTTTCTATCTTATCTTCTGTATCGCGGTATTGCTGCTGGTATCTTATCCTGATATCAAACCGGCGTTCGCCTTCATATAATTCAGTTGCGGCTTTACCACCTATAGCCATTTCAATTACAGAGTTGGCATCGGCTGTTGAAACGCCGTACAGCGCCATTTTACGCTGATCAAGCTCAATCCTGAACTCCGGCTGACCTAAATTGCGCAGTACTCCAAGATCTTCGACTCCCTGAACAGTTTTCAGGATTTTTAATACACTATCTGCTTTATGATCAAGCGTTTGAAAATCGGGTCCAAATATTTTTACAGCTAATGCCGCATTAACACCCGCTACGGCTTCCTCTACGTTATCACGGATGGGTTGAGAGTAATTGAATACGGTACCGGGGATTTTGCTCAGCTGCTTATCCATCTGGTCAATCAGCTGGTCTTCGGTTAAGCCGCTGGGCCATTCTTTTTTGTTCCTTAAATCCACCTGGATCTGTACATCAAAGAAGCCCTTAGGGTCGGTACCATCATTGGTACGGCCAACCTGTGCCAGTGTTTGTTTTACCTCGGGAAACTTATGCAGTATTTGCATCATTTTTTGGTTGATGCTTTCCGCTTCAGACAGTGAAACGCTCATCGGTAGTTCGGCCTCAACCCATAGGGCGCCTTCGTTAAGGTCAGGTAAAAACTCCGAACCTAAAAACCTGGCCGAGAAGAAAGTGATGGCCATAAAGGCTACCGCTACTATAAGACTAAGCTTTTGATTTTTATATGTGAAATTGAACATCCTGCGGATGCCGTTCTCAAAAAAGATAACAACCGGGTTATGTTTTTCCCGCACATTTTTTTGCAACAGGATACTTGATAATGCAGGTACCAATGTAAGGGTAAATATTAGCGCTCCAAGGAGTGCAAAGCCTAAGGTATAAGCCAGCGGACTAAACATTTTACCTTCAACTTTCTGGAATGCGAAGATAGGGATGAGGCAGGTGATGATGATAAGCTTTGAAAAGAAGATAGCCTTGCCCATTTCGGCGCCTACATTTTTAAAGAGGCCGAGTTTTGCGAGCCCATTAAATTTTTGCATGCCCACTTCTTTGGCCTTATGATCAAGCGCCACAAAAATGCCCTCGACCATTACAACAGCACCATCTATAATAATACCAAAATCGACCGCCCCCATTGATAACAGGTTGGCGCTCATTCCTTTTATTCGCATACATACGAAGGCAAAAAGTAACGACAACGGGATAATGATGGCTACCGTTAAGGTAGTACGCCAGTCGGCCATGAACAGGAACACGATAACGGTTACCAGGATAATACCTTCGCAAAGGTTATGGATCACCGTTTCGGTACAAAAATCCATCAGGTTGGTACGATCATAAAAGGTATCAATCTTTACATCCTTTGGTAAAATATTCTCGTTCAGATCTTTTACCTTATCACGTATCCGATCTAAAACTTCGGCAGGGTTTTCGCCTTTACGCATCACGATGATACCTTCCAGCACATCTTTCTGCTTATCACGGCTTACCTGCCCTAAACGCGGCAAACCAGCTTCTTTAATATCGGCAATATCCTTGGCCAGGATAGGTACGTTGTTTACGTTTTTAATGATGATGTTCTGGATCTCTTCAATATTGTTGATAACCCCGATGCCACGTACTACATAGGCCTGGTCATTTTTTTCAATCACATCACCACCTACGTTGATGTTGCTGCGGTTAATGGCGGTGTAAACATCCAGCGATGTTAGCCCGTATTTTTGCAAAAGAGAAGGGTTAACACTAACCTCGTAAGTTTTTTCTTCGCCACCAAAACTGTTAACATCGGCAACACCAGGAACGGATTTGAATTGCCTGTCCAACACCCAATCCTGAATAGCAGTAAGCTCATGGATTGATTTGGTATGGCTTTTAAGTGTGTAACGGTAAATTTCACCTGTTGGGCCATAGGGGGGCTCAACCTCGGGCTTAACGCCATCGGGTAAATCGGCGTTACCCAAACGACTCAACACCTGCTGCCTTGCAAAAGCATCATCCACATCATCATCAAAAATAATGCGCACGTATGATAAGCCGAAAGCTGAGGTTGTACGCAGGTTAGCTTTTTTTTGTACCGAGTTTAAAACGGTCTCCATCGGGATGGTGATCATTTTCTCCACCTCTTCGGCGCTGCGGCCAGGCCACTGGGCAATAATGATGATCTGCGTGTTGGTTACATCGGGAAACGTCTCGATGGGCGTATTCATGTAACTCCATATACCAAGCACAACCAGTACCAGTGTCATAAAAAACACAAAATAGCGGTGCCTTAGCGAAAAGTAGATTATATTTTTAATGAATTTATTCATTGTAATAGTATCAAGTAATTAGTATCAAGTAGCAAGACTTTTTTCTTTGGGAGATGGGTTTAATATCAAGTTGTTAGGTTTGTATTATCAGGTATCTAAGCTGCCCGATATTCTCCGGTCTTGATACTTGATACTGACTACTTGATACTACCTACATTAATCTCCTGCTAAAGCATCGTATAAAAGCAAACCATTTTTGGAAATCACCTTATCACCCGCGTTTAACCCTGATGCTATGTAGCTTACATTATCTACTGTTTTAATGACGCTTACTTCGCGCACCTTTAAATTGCATTTGTCGTTATATACAATTACAAAATTTTTGCTGCTATCAAATATTACCGCCTTTGCAGGTATGGATACCGCTGTTGCCGCATCGTTATTGGTGATAACCACATTGGTAAACATTTCTGGCTTCAAAAGCATGTCTTTATTGGGCAATACCACTTTTATTTTCATTACCTTATTGTCCGGATCAAGCACCGAGCTTACCGCATCAATTTTACCGTCGAAAACCTTACCCGGATAGGCTATTGTGGTTACTTTGGCAGTGTAGCCGGTTTTAACTTTGCTGATGTCTGATTCAAATACGTTGGCCCAAATCCATACATCTTTCATATTTGATATGGTGAATAGGCTTCCGTTATTATCCTGGCGGATGAAGCTACCTGTAGTTACATTTTTTTCAACGATATAGCCACTTTCCGGCGCCTTTATTACCAGGGTGCCACCGGCATTGGTATTGCCACCGCCATTGATAGCTATCTGTTGTTGTATTTTCCTGTTGGCGGCTTGGGCTTTATTGAAATTTTCTTTAGCTTCGGTATAATCGCGCTCGCTTGAGATACCGTTTTTATATAGGTATTCGGCCTGTTCAAGCTGGCGTTTTGATATCGCCAGGTCGGATTTGGTAGCCGTAAGATCGGTATAGTTACCTGCAACATCGGCACTGCGCATAATTGCCAGTGTTTGACCTTTGCTTACCTTATCACCTAAGGAAACCTTCACATCCAATATTTGCCCGCTTGAAAAAGGAAAAACTTTAACAACGGTATTTTCATCATTTGATACCTGGCCCGAAAGGGTAAGCTCATTTTTTATAGCGGTAGTTTTGGCAGTATCAATGGTGATAATTTTGGCCATTGAATCGCTCACACATATTGGTTTGTTTTCTGCAACGGGCTGAGTTTTTCCTTTACAGGCAGCCAAAAACAGTAAAGCCGAAAGAGCAGGTATCAGCGTTTCTCTTTTCATCATATATAGTATAAAGTGTTTTAAGATTTTATTATAGTGGTGCCGGTGGCGAAGTTTAGATCGGCGATAGCCTTTTGCAAGTTATATTGCTGTTGAAGTATTTTAAGTTTGGTATCCTTATAGGTATCAAAAAAATCAACAAACTCCACCAGGCTAATTTGCCTTTGCTGAAAACTTTTAAGCATGCTGCTAAACAGTTTATCATACTGCTCATTAAACTCCAGTTGCTGGGTTGAAAACAACTGTTGGTTTAATTTATACTGGTTTACAGCTGCAACAACATCATTTTTAAGCTGAAGCTCATTTTGTTTTACCGTACTTTCCTGGCTTTGGATATTGTATTTAGCCGATTTGATATTACCCTGGTTGCGGTTAAAGAAGGGCAGGGGTAAGCCAATTTGTAAACCATAGTAATTTCTGGCATAGCTGCTGTTTTGATCATACGCGGCGCCTATGGTAACATCGGGCACAGCCAGTGCTTTTTGATAAGCAAGGTTATGGGTTGCCGAGCTTAATTGATATTGGTTAGATAAATAATCGGGCCTGTTGGTTTTGGCCTGTTCTATTAGTGTTGGTATATCAAGCACTACGGTTTCTACCGGTTTATCATTTATCAGTGGGTAAACAAAAGCTGTTTCTTTGGTTTGTAATAAAGTTTTCAGCTCGGTTTGCAGGCTGTTGATTTGGCGGTTGTTTTCCACCATGTCGTTTTGCAAGCCAAAAAGCAAAGCTTTAAGCCTGATGAGGTCCTTCATAGAGGTATTACCCGCATCAAATGATTTTTGGATAGCGCCTACCAGGTTTTTTGCCGAGTTAATTTCATTTTGATAAACCTTCTCCTGCGCGTTAAGCGTAGCCAGCTGGCTAAAATCTAACTGCAAATTGTATCGCAGGTTACGCATCAGGTCGGCGAATGCAGCTTCCTGAACTTTGGCATCATCTTGCGCCACCTGTACCTGCTTGCCGCGTTTGCCGGCAGTAGCAAATACCTGGCTAAGCTGCACAAATACTTGCCCGCCACCATTGTTGTGGTTAAAAAATTTGCGGCTGCCACCATCCCATATGTTCTGGTCGGTGCTAAGTACGGGGTTATCCCAAAGTTTGGCTTGTTGTATGAGTGCTTTTGACGCCTCAATATTATATTTTTGGGCTAATAGACTCAGGTTGTTTTCCAAAAACTGTTTTTCGGCGTCCTGAAAGTTAATTTTAACCGTGTCGGTTTGGGCGGTGGCCCGGTTTGTATTACAGCAAAAAAATACAACTAATAAAAATAGCAGGGTTTTTATTTTATACATTGTCCTCAATTCAATTCAACTTTGCAAACATTAGTAACAGGTATGAATTTTCTATGAAGATCGTTTTAACAATATAAATTAAAATAAAGGTTGAATTTTTTAATGTCTACAACAATTTAAGGTTGCTGTAGCGTTATTTAAATATCTGTAAATCAGTAAGTAATTTATTATTAGCAGCTACGAATCAAGTGATTCGCTGCTGCTACAACCACATTTTTTTTATTGTAATACGAAATAAATCACAGAAACCTTAAATTCCCGTTTTTCCTTCTACGTGTACATTTACCTCACTTGCATGGGGCATTCCAAGTGTTTTACCAGGAATTACCTGCAGGTAATATTTAAGATAGCTATCCATTACCGAATGCGAAAGACGGAGATAATTATCTTTAAATGACTGATTGAAAAATGGAATTAAAGGCTTGCCGTAATACATCTGCCCATCTAAGGTAACAAAAACGGTGAAGGAATAATAAAAATTAGCGTAAGCTTTGCTAATGGCAATATCATATGTGGGATTCATATAATCATCACTTGTATTGAAATGATTTAACATGTCGCCCTCGGCAATCCATTTTTTAACTTTTACACTGGGGCTTTTGCTTGTGAAAACAACTGGTTCCCTGGCAGAAAAGGCTTTTTTATAATCTTTATTTGCCACAGCTGATAATGATCTGACATATAAAGAATCTTTACGGCTGGGTCTTCTTAATACCCCGGTATCGCTATGAAGGGTATTTTTTATGTAATCATTGTTATAAAAGGTCATGAAAACCCGGACCCCTTTTGTATCAACCGAGTCACCGTAGGCTTCAAGTACTTCGAGCCTGAGGCTGTCTTTATTCATCTTTTTTACCTTGAGCCATGTTCTGGCTGTGTTAAAAACAGAATCATATCCCCTGGTAAGCGGAAAGTTTATAAACCGGCCTTTTGTTGGGCTGTAGATACTTACTGAATCGTCTGAAACAAAATTCATTTGCCATTGAGGTTCCAGTTGGTAGCCGTAATTATTAAAAGAAAGCCCATTTGCAGTGCGCCGTGAAATTTCTGTATAAGTGCTACCGAATATTGGTTTAAACGATATCCGGTCCTTTTCGCCATCATGTTTAACTACGGCAGGTTGTTTGCAGCCTTGATTAAGAAAGTTAATTGATAACATCAAAATTAACCCTGAAAGTTTTATTATCGGTTTCATAAGGCTATTTAATTTAGGTTAAAGGAATATACATTAAATATAGGCTATTGATTTTTAAAAAGTTAATATTTGTGAATATTTTAAAATAGGAGTACTATTACCTAACAGAGTTTAAAACCATTTGCCAAAAGGCAGGTTAAATTTAAAAAACAGCAAATCGATGGGAGTTGAAATTGAGCGAAAGTTTTTGGTTGATCAGGAACAATGGCAGCAACTGCCTAAGCCAATAGGAACGTATTTTAGACAAGGATACATTTTAAGTGATGATACTAAAACCATCCGCATCCGCGTAACGCCCGACCAGGGTTTTATTACCATAAAGGGTAGTACAAAAGGTATTAGCCGCCTGGAGTATGAGTACACCATACCTGCTGTTGAAGGGGAAGAATTGCTGGATAATTTTGCAGTTTCTGAATTAAGGAAACGACGTTACTGTATTGAAGTTGCGGGTAAGGTTTGGGAAGTTGACGAATTTTTAGGAGAAAATAAAGGTTTGCTGCTCGCAGAAATTGAGCTTGACAGCGAAGATGAAAAGTTCATACTCCCGCCATGGGTTACCAAAGAGGTTACCGGCGACGATAGGTATTACAACTCAAACCTGGCTGTAAAGCCGTTCAGTAAATGGTAAATGTGCGCTATATTTTAAGCGCACTCCGGCAAGCCAAACAATATTTCAGATTCGGATTCATCATTAACCGTTTTTACGTATTTATTTCCTTCGGGGCAGAGGGCTGGGATGAGGCAGGTTTTGTTTCCGCTATCATCTAAAATATAGGCTTCGCCTTCTTTATTCTTTATCCAGTCATGCAGTTTGGTCCGCTCTGTTATTCCCTTCACGTTTATGCGCTCGTTCACCCACTCCAATGAATCGATAGCCACATACGGATTGTGATGCAATTTTGCATCGGTTTTAATACAAAGTATACGTACAGCCATATCAAATTGCTTTAATTATTAGGTGCTATAAAATTAAAGCAAATGTTAAAGCGATGGAATAGGTGTTTTCACCCATTTTAACGTACGTATAATTACTTAACCAGATAGGCGGTTGCCTGCGACCGATTAGCTAAAACTTTTTGGTAAAGTGATGATAAGGGCTTGTGGTAAAACTTTGAAAACGCAAAAGCCCCGGCTTAAACAAAATTAAGCCAGGGCTTTATAGGTTAATAAAATATTAAGCCCAGCCAGTGCCTTTTTTTGCATTACCATTGCTGATATGCTCTTCGGCTGTAGCTTTGCCCATAATAGCAGCCATTTTGTTTCCTGCGGCATCTTTGCCGGTAGCAATGTACCTTCCCGATTTAATATCAATCACAGGATCAATCATCGGTACATTCTTAGTTTTTGTTTTTACTGAATACGCGGTAATACCGCTTCCTTTTTCTGTTGCCATGATAAGTTTCTTTTTTGTTTTTTAGTTTAACTCCATTTATACTGAATTGTTTTCAGCTTAGATATAATTGGTTTCGAGTTGTAAACATGCATTAAAATTTTTTAATTCAAAATGTTTCGTATAAATAATTTGTTAACACATTTACTTTTTTGTTAATAATGAATAAATAACCGTATCGGCAAAGCTTCCATTAACTAAATGATCTTCCTTAAAATAACCCTCACGTACAAAATTATTGCGCTGGAGCAGTTTAAGGGATGCTGTATTTTGGGGATCAACATTAGCCTGGATACTGTGCAGGTGCATCACTTCAAATCCAAAGTTTAAAACAGCAGCTATAGCCTCCTGCATAATACCCTTACCCTGGTGTACCGGGTTTAAGAGATACCCAATCTCGGCCCGGTGATTTTCCTTTTCTATCCGCCAAAAGCCTATACTTCCAATAAATTCGGCATTGGTTTTAAGCGATATGCACCAGGTAATGCCATTGTTGCCTGCAAGCAAATCATCAATTACATTTATCAATGCTACAGCGTCATCCACCGTTTTGGCCAACGGGCGACCGATATATTGCATCACGTCCGCATCACCGCGCAATTTAAAAAGGCTGGCTGCATCAGCATTAATAAACCGACGAAGCATTAAACGTTCTGTAGTTAAAACCGGAAATGGTGAAAAGTTTGGATTGAGCATATCCTGATTATGGCTTAACGTTTTGCATGAGCGAACTGTTGAACTTTACAATCAACCTGAACAGATCTTTATACTTATTGAGTGGTAAGGTGGCGCTGATATCAAAAACATCGTGGTAAGCTTTTATACCTCCCAAGGTGTATATGAAAAAAGCAGGTACACCTTTTTCTGTAAATAAATAATGGTCGCTATTGGCGGCTTTTCCGCGGGGCATCACCTTTACAAAGTAATGACCCTCGTTGTTAATTTGCTGTATGGCGGCAAACTCCTTTGGATATACGGTTGCGTTTACTACCGTGATTCCATCTATGCCCGTGCCATTAAGATCAAGGTTGATGAGAAAGCGGACGCTTTTTAAAGGCATAAGCGGGTTTTCTGTAAAGTATTTGGACCCGAGTAAGCCAGCCTCCTCGCCAGAAAAACCAATGAACGCCATGGTATATGGCTGCGGATTTGCCGCGTAATATTTGGCCAGACTTAGCAATTGGGTAAGTCCGCTGGCATTATCATTAGCGCCGGGGAAATAGGTATCGCTGCCCATGCCTCCCAAATGGTCATAATGCGCGGTAATCATAATTATAGAATCGGGCTTTACTGTACCCTTTACTAAACCACAAACGTTAGCGTTTTTAAAATTGGGGATAACCTCGTTTTCAATAGCAACTTTAATGGACGCTGGCATTTGTTTCAAAGCCTTTTTATCAACTTGTATCAGTGTAAAATCAAGCGCTTTACCTTCAACAGACCAGGTAAGTTTATCTTCTACAGAAACAATAACTCTGTTTTTGCGATCAACAAAGTGTGTGCTATCCGTTTGCTCCAGTTTGCCTGCGCCGGTAACGCCTTTACTCTCCGGGCTTACAATAAATTCTTTACCGGGGATGAGCTTAATCCCATTTATAGTAACCTCCATTTTGCCGGGGAATATATTAACCGGGTAACTAAATTCCTGCAGGTAACTTTTGCCATCCATAGGTTTTACACCGTAGCTGTTAAATTGTGCCGATATAAAAGCCGCGGCTTTGTGTACGCCATCATGTGTATAACCGCGCCCCCAAAAGTAGGGAGATGTAAGGGTATCAACTATCTTACGGGCAAAAAGGCTGTCCTGGGCAAAACTAAGGCTGGATATGAAAAGGAATAGGAGTGTAAGTTTAAATTTCATTTATAAAATTATGTATTTAGTTTACTTTTTGTTGAACGGGCTGATTAGTTTAAATTGCCCAGGTAAAAAACCGGATAAGTACGCGAAATGAGTGTCAATATTAACCACATCAATTATTACAATATACTTGCCATGTTGGTTGCCTCATGCCTTGCCTTGTTTATTCCGTTTGAACTGGTGCTGCTATCATACGCTATACTTGGCCCGGCGCATTACCTTACCGAAATTTCATGGCTAAACGGGCGACAATTTTTTACGCTGAAAAAGTATGATTTTCTGTTGATAGTAAGTGTAGTTATAGTCACGGTTTTGCTTAAACTGCCTTTTGCCAATCTTGTTTACTATGCCTTTGGTCTGTCGTTTATTATGCTGGTAACCAATAATTTTTTTACACGCCTGTTTGCTTTTGCCTTACTTGTAGCACTGGGGTACTTCTTGCTCACCAACAATTTACTGCGAACCATTTTTGGGCTATATATTCCTACACTTATTCATGTTTATATCTTCACCGGGGCTTTTTTATTATTGGGGGCATTAAAGAACCGCCATTTTTCTGGTTACCTGGCATTATTTATATTTTTGGTTTGCCCGGTATTGTTGTGCCTGTTGTTTACCAATTTGCACCAGGCGCCAACGCAATGGGCCATGAGCAATTATAAACATTTTGCACACCTCAATACTGTAACACTGCGTAACCAGGCCATAAATATTTATACAAACCAGGCCAGTATTGTATTAACCAGGCTTATTGCTTTTGCCTATACCTATCATTATATTAACTGGTTTACCAAAACAAAAGTGATTAAATGGCACCGCATTTCGGTAACAAAAGCGGTTATTGCTGGGCTTATCTGGATAGCCTCCGTTGGCTTATATTTTTATAATTATAATTTAGGTATTAAATGGTTGTTTATACTTAGCCTGGCGCACGTTATATTAGAATTTCCGCTTAATCACCGCAGTTTTATGGGGATAGGGAGGGAGTTAAAGGAGCGATTCTCTACATAAAACTATCCGCTTCCCTGTAAGCTTTTATCAAAGCAAGCTCACCTTCTTTACCTTGCCCGGCTGTGCCATGCTCCATGCCCAAAACGCCACGGTAGCCTTTGTTATAAATGTGCTTAAATATGTTTTTGTAGTTTACTTCGCCGGTGCCTGGTTCTTTACGGCCGGGGTTATCGCCTATCTGGTAGTAACCAATTTCGTCATAAACCAAATCAAGGGTAGGGATAATATTGCCCTGGTTGCGCTGCACGTGGTACATATCATACAGGATTTTGCATGACGGACTGCCCACAGCCTTACAAATAGCATAAGCCTGATCAGGAGTACGCAGGAAAAGGTCGGGATTATCACTCAACGGCTCCAATACCATAATAACACCATGCGGCTCCAATATGGCTGTGCCCTTTTTAATCGCTTCTATTACGTTGCCGGTTTGTACGCCAATGGGCAGGTTGCGCACAAAATCGCCGGGTACTACCGTAACCAGCTTGCTGTTGATGCGTTTAGCAATTTCAACGGCCTGTTTACAGGAGGCTAAGAATTTTTCAACTTGGTCGGCTTTGCCCGATGCCAGCATATTACTATCGTTACCCAAACCCGGTTGCACAAAAACCCCCATGCCCATACCCAGTTTGGCCAGTGTATCGCCTATTTTTTTCTGTTGATCTTCGGGGCGGCCGCTCATTCCATTGTCCTCTATTGACCGGAAACCTTTGTCATATGCAAATTTTATCTGCTCAATAAAATCATCACCTGCATGGTTTTTAAACATGCCATCATGAATGCCATAATTAAGATTGAATGGTTTATCGGTAGCTACCGCGGTTAAACCGGCTGGATCAGTACTGCCTGTAAGCGTGGCCGCTTTTAAAACACCGGTTGTAAGTAATGATGCACCTGCAAGTACCGAGCTTTGCACAAAATTTCTGCGTTTCATAGGTTTTGATTGGTTTGAGCAAGCAAGATAGTTTTTTGAGAATAAAGGACAAAGGATTTATGGATAAAAGAAAATACAGGTGATAAAACGGGGATTTAATGGGTTTCTTCATCCTAATGTCACAACAAATAAAACCTTCACAAATAATTTGCATTTTAGACTTTTTGGTCTAATTTTGTTCTGTCAATCATCAACAACATGGGCAAAGCAGAAAGAACAAGGCAATTTATTATAGAGCAGGCCGCACCGCTCTTTAACGAGAAGGGGATAGCCGGCACCACAATTGATGATATACTTGCCGCTACCAAAATGGCAAAAGGCGGGCTGTATGGTCATTTTGAAAACAAAGAGGAAATTGCAACGGTAATGGTTGATTACCTGCTGAATAAGCTAGGTAATAAAATAGCCTCGGTAATAAACAAGGAGAAAACAGCCATCAAGAAGCTTTTTGCTTTTATTGATGTGTATAAGGATCCCATCAACTCGTATATAGCCGGCGGCTGTCCGATACTCAACTTTGGTGTGGAAGCGGATGATACTAATCCTGCCATTAAACAAAAAGTAAAGGTCATGATTGAAGAAGGGCAGCAAGGCTTTCGCGACATCATTAATGAGGGGGTAGCCAATAAAGAGTTTTCTGCAGATATTAATCCGGCAGAAATGGCCATGAAGATTTTTACTATGCTGGAAGGCGGCATGATGATGTCTCGTGTTACAGGTAACACTAAATATATGCATGATATTATCAAGATGCTTAAGGCTGATTTGAAGAGCTACCAATTAAAATAACTATAAAGATTAAATATACCGAACCTGATAAAGGTTTTTTTAAATACTAAAAATAGACCAAAAAGTCTAAAAAAAATAAATTGATAAACAAAATGAAAACTCAAAAAGTATTATTTGTAACCGGCGCCTCAAAAGGTTTTGGTTTATAGATCACAAAAACAGCCTTAGCTGCAGGCGATAAAGTTGTAGCAACCGTGCGCAGTAAGGCCGATCAATTAGCGGCAGCCCTTGGTAATAATCCCGATTTGTTGGTGGTAACTATGGATGTAACCAACGAAGAACAGGTAAAAGTTGCAGTAAAGCAAAGCATCGATCATTTTGGTAAAATTGATGTGCTGATCAACAATGCTGGTTTTGGAATAGTTACCGCCATTGAAGAAGCTACTGACGCCGAAGTGAAAAATCAATATGAAACCAATGTATTTGGTTTATTAAACGTGATTCGTGCGGTTTTACCTCATTTGCGTGCACAACGCTCCGGGCATATCATTAATGTATCATCATTGTTTGGGTTTGATGCAATACCGGGCTGGGCGCTATATGGATCAACCAAATTTGCAGTTGAAGGAATTTCAAAAGGATTAGCTGTTGAATTGGCTCCGTTAAACATAAAAGTTACCGTTGTTGAACCCGGTTTGTTCAGCACCGATTTCCTGAGCACTGAATCATATACCGCATCAAAAAATATCATTGCCGATTATGATACAACCGTAGGCCCAATGAGGGCAATGGTCGATCAATTACACGGCAACCAGCCGGGCGATCCCAAAAAGCTGGCTAAAGTTGTTGTTGACCTTGCCCACACAGAAAACCCTCCGTTACACTTGCCAATTGGTAAAGATGCTGTTGGCACTTACAAAAACAATGCAGAAAAAACAGGTAAAGAAATTGATCAATGGATCGAAGTTTCAACCAGTACAGATCACGAATAATTACAAATTAACAAACAACCATTAACAAAAATCATGTCAACAAAAAAAGTAGCCTTAATAACAGGCGCAAACCGCGGTTTAGGATTTGAAACCGCAAAACAATTAGGAGAAAATGGAATCGCTGTAATAGTAGCAGCACGCCAGTTAAGTGCCGCCGAAGCTGCGGCAGCAGAGTTAGCCGCCCAGGGTATTGAGGCTTATGGCATTCAGCTGGATGTTACAAACCCTGAACAAAGGATAGCTGCTGCGGCCTATATTGAAAATAAATTTGGCAAGCTGGATATCCTGGTAAACAACGCTGGTGTGGGGCCTAAAAATGATTCGGCATTTGTAAAGAAAAACGTTGAAACTACTGCAGATGAATTTGAGTATGTTTTTGAAACCAATTTTTTTAGTGTTGTTTACCTTACCAATGCCTTGCTTCCTTTATTGAAGAAAAGCGATGCCGGCCGCATAGTTAATCTATCAAGCATATTGGGGTCGCTTACTGTACATTCTATACCTAATGGTCCTATAGATGCAGCCAAGAGGTTATCATACAATGCCTCAAAAACCGCTTTAAATGTTTTTACGGTGCATTTGGCCCAGGAATTACAGGGTACAGGTATTAAAGTAAACTCAGTACACCCGGGTTGGGTTAAAACCGAAATAGGTACAGAACATGCTCCAATGGAAATTCCGGATGGTGCTAAAACCAGCGTAGAGATGGCTTTAATTGGCGAAGATGGCCCTAACGGTAAATTTTACCATTTGGGTAAAGAGATGCCCTGGTAATCAGGCATAATATACCATGTAATAAAAGAGGGCGTTGTTTTTAAAACAGCGCCCTCTTTTATTATTCATTGGAAATCCTATTTAAAACAGGAAGCTATTTTCCGGTTATTGTAACGTTGAATTTTCCGTTGGTGATGGATTTAATTTTGCCGGTTCCGTTGCCTATAGAAATTGTATTGGTAACGTTGCCTTTAAAGGTTCCCTGGATGTTGGTTGCGCTTATTGATGTTACTGTAACTGATACCAGTTTAGCAGTATTACTATCATCGTTAAAATAGTCATCGTTGTCATCAGGTGCATATAACAGCAGTGGCTTGTCGCTCGCATTGGCTGCTGCTGCAGAATATGTTTTACCAGCCGTTATGGTGCCATTTAAAGTTATTGAGATAACAGCCTTATTTGACGCGGTACCTGTTACACTTGTGAATTTTACGCCGCCAACGGTGCCTGTAAGGCCAACCGCGTTGTTAAATGTTGTGGCCGTTCCGTCAATACTTGCTGAAATTGAGGTTGATACTGTTGCTTCCTTATCATCTTTTTTACATGAATTTAGGGTTATTACGCCAAATGTTAGGGTTAACAGGATAATTGCTTTAATTGCTTTCATTGTTTGTGCAGGTTTGTTAAGTGATATGGTTTAGTTATATGTTTTATTATTCAATAATCTATTGATAATCGCGCAAAGATATTTAATAATAACTTAGATATCTTTTATTATATGTTAAATAATTGATTTTTTAAATTATTATATTGTATTTAAAAATATAAATGTTTTTATCTGTTACATTAAAAACTGAGTTTTTTGTTGCGTAGGAGGAATGCATTTTAATTAAATATAAGGTTGATTAAATGCACTGTACAAGGAGGGAGAAGTCCTTTTGATATAAAAAATCACCCGAAAAGTAAAAAGGATACCAATAGTTAAATTTATACAATTTTAGCCGGTGCTGCTTTTATAATATTGTGCATGCATTTACTTATAAAGCTTTACAAGCCGTATACAATCCTTTTAATATTCATATTGGTGACGGCTAAAATCAGTCATGCACAGCAATCGGCAAATTATCCTAAAGTGACAGGTTACTTTAGTGTTTTTAATCCCGTTGCAACCTGGAATAAAGATGGTGTCACCAGCAATTTTTCTGACGTTTATACCATTTGCTTTCCGTTTGGAGTTAATATTTTAAAAAGCGACCACTTTGGGGTGAGCTTTGAGGTTGCGCCGGCAATCCGCACAGAAAAAAATATATCAAAGGTAAATTCTGTTTTATTTCATCCCGGTGCCATGTTTCGGTTTAAACATGGCTTTACCTTTATCGGTCGCATGGCTTTTGAAACAAATGGCCGTTTTGGGTTTACACCTGTTTTTAACCAAATGATTGTTAAGGGAAAAGATGCCGGTTTTTTTGTTTCGGTACCCTTGCCGGTAAGGTTTGGCAATAACCTGCCGGCTTCTGTAACAACCGGCCTGCAATTGGGTGTAACTTTTTAAGCAGATCTTTAATAAACAATTCACGGGTTAAGGATCAAATTCATCGCTGTTCTTCTAAGTTGTAACTGAAATTATTGTTTTCAGGTAGATGTATCCTCATAAAACATCTATAGTTATAGTGCTGCGTCTCTCCCTCCAAAAAAATCTTCCGCCATTCACCGATGTTTTCACCCCGTTGGCCGATGAAAACAGGGTGTACATCTAATTCACCCAAAATGGCTGTAACGTTTTAAAAATGGTGGCGTCTTATTGGTGTATTTAAAAATATAAAAACACAATCACTTGACAATCAAAATATTAATATCATGAAAACAACATTCTTTACCATCGCCGCTTCATTAGTTTTAGTAGCTGGTTTATCAACATCAACTTTCGCATCTACAAAAAATACTCAAACTGTTGCTACTGTTTTAACCGATGTAAGCAACATCAGCAAAATCGAAATCCGCGGTAATGTGGAGCTTTACGTATCTGCCGGCACAACAGACCAGGTGAAGGTTTACAATAAATATTATGCCGAAAGCGCTTTGGTGCAAAGCTCAAAAGGTGTATTGCGCATTGCATCATACACTGCAGAAAAATTGGTAGTATGGGTAACAGCAAATGATCTGCGTGCCATCAGTGCTTATGATAATGCCGAGGTAAAATCATTTGGTAACTTATCTGCCATCGATCTGGAAGTTAACCTGCACAACAACGCTACTGCTAAACTTAAATTGGAAACTTACAATACCAATGTTAACGTAAGCGACAATGCTAAAATTGAGCTTACAGGTACAGCTACCGTGTATAACTTAAACCACAACCTGCAATCAAGTGTAAACAACAATAACTTTGTTGCCGGTACTTATAATGATAGAGTAACAAACGGTACTACTGCCAAAAACGAAAATGATTTAGCCGGTATATAATATATAAAAAAGCTTTTGCAAAAGTCCATCATATATTCTGAAAAGCTATCGCTCAAATGCGGTAGCTTTTTTTATTTTTGGTGTAACTTCCTGTTTATAAACAACGTCATAAAAAAGAAACACTATGAAAAAGTTCAGGTTAAATATTGCGGTGCTGATTGCTATGGTATCGGTAAGTATATTTACATCATGCCGTTACCGGTGTGTGCATGGTTCTGGTAATATTACTACCGAAAACCGCAAGGCCAATGAATTTAACAAACTGGACATTTCTGGAGAATTTAGGGTTCATTTAAAACAGGATAGCTCATTAACCCTTAGCATTACCGGCGATGATAATCTCCTTAAATATGTATCAACCTCTGTTGAGGGGAATCTGTTAACCATTAAATCTAAAAAGAATTTCTGCACTGATGATAGTATTGTTGTCAACATAGGAATTCGTTCCCTGAAAGAAATTGGCGCATCGGGCGCGGTAAGTGTATCATCGAACGGCAAAATAAATACCGGCGATATTAAATTTGATCTGTCGGGAGCTACTAAGGTAAACCTTGACCTCAACGCGGCCAATGTAATAACCGAAGGCAGTGGTATGAGCGAACTTAATTTAACCGGGCAGGCTGCATCGCACCGTGTAGAATCAAGCGGGGTATCAAAGATCAACGCCTTTGATTTTGTGGTTGGTGATTATGAGATAAATACCTCGGGGGTAAGTCATTGCAGGATCAACGTATTAAAAACGTTAAACATACATTCAAGCGGTGCTGCCGATATTGAATATAAAGGTTCGCCATCAACAGTAAATAATGATAAGTCAGGGGCATCAACTGTAAAAAAGGTTGATTGATGCCGGCCTGTAAGTAAAACCCACAACCTTTTGCCTTATCATGAAAAAGTTTTTAAAGTATACAGCTTACATTGTAGTAGCCGTAATTTTAATTGTAATTGCCGGTGTATCATACGTTACATTGGCCCTGCCCAATGTTGGCGAACCCGAAAATATTAAAGTGGAAATAACGCCGCAACGCCTTGAACGCGGTAAATATCTGGCTAATCACGTAACCTTGTGTATGGACTGCCACTCCACCCGCGACTGGAAAAAGTTTGCAGGCCCAATGGTTGAGGGTACCGATGGTATGGGCGGTGAAAAATTTGATAACAAAGTAGATTTTCCCGGCAACGTACAAGTGCCCAATATAACCCCATATCATTTAAGTAACTGGACCGATGGCGAATTATTCCGTGCTATAACCACGGGCGTTAAAAAAGATGGTTCGGCTATATTTCCGCTGATGCCCTGGCCGGGCTATTCAAAAATGAGCAGGGAAGATGTTTATGCTATTATAGCCTACCTGCGCAGCCTTAAACCAATAAAAACAGACTATCCCGAACGTAAGCTTGATTTTCCGTTGAACGTTTTAGTACACACCATGCCCCAGAAAGCAACTTTGGGTGCCGTACCAAATGAAAAAGACACACTGAAATACGGCGAATACCTGGTTACAATTGCAGCCTGTAAAGATTGCCACAGCCAGGTTAACCAGGGTAAAGCAATAGCCGGGCTGGAATATGCCGGTGGCCGCGAGTTTAAAATACCCGGTAATGGAATTGTGCGGTCGGCCAATATCACTACTGATAAAGTCACCGGTATTGGTTCATGGACAAAGGAGCAATTTGTTAATCGTTTTAAAACCTATGCGGATAGCTCACGGAAACCGGTTGACGTAGGACCTGCTGAATTTCAGTCAATTATGCCGTGGTATAGATATGCAGGTATGAAGGCCGGCGATCTTGAAGCTATATACGCCTATATGCGAACAATTAAACCGATAAAAAATAGGGTAAGTAAATTTACGCCCATGTAAATTAGGAATTAAATTAAAATAAATTCATACTTTTGCGCCTCGAAATTTGTATAGTCCGCAATTGATTTTCGGTCTACAGTTTCAATAGATCAAATTAACATACCCGGTAGAAAGATGAATATTACACAGGAAAAAGTAGATGCCCTGAATGCTGTTGTTAAAATCAACATTAACCCCGAAGATTATCAGCCACGTGTTGATAAAGCGATAAAGGAAAACGCAAAAAAAGCAAAATTGCCAGGTTTTCGCCCGGGTATGGTTCCCGCATCACATATAAAAAGAATGTATGGTAAAAGTATACTGGTTGAAGAAATCAATAACTTATTACAGGATACATTAACAAACTATATTGACGAGCAAAAGCTGCAGGTATTAGGCCAGCCATTGCCTAAGGTTGATGGTGAAAAAGAATATAACTGGGATTTTAACGATGATTTTGAGTTTAACTATGAACTGGGTTTAGCACCTGAGTTTAATATCGACTTTTCATCAAATGATAAAGTTACCCAGTATGTGATCAAAGTTGATGATGAAACATTGGCTTCACGTATCAAAAATATTCGCCGTAGCTATGGCAAAATGACAAATCCTGACGTATCGGCAGATGATGACGTTCTTTATAGTGAATTAGTACAGCTTTCTCCGGATGGTAGTGTTTTTGAGGGTGGGATAAACAATACGGCATCCGTACGTTTAGATCAGATCAAGGATGAAGCCATTAAAGCTTCATTGATTGGCCTTAAAAAAGGAGATGTATTAACGTTTGATATTCAGAAAGCTTATGATAACGATGCAGCTAAGGTTGCAGGGTTATTAAAGATAGAAGAAGACGAGGCGGCTGATTTAAAATCGAACTTTCAGTTAACTGTTAAAAATGTTAACAGGTTAGAAGAAGGCGATTTGAACCAGGAGTTCTTTGACAAATTATTTGGTGAAGGTGTAGTAACAACCGAAGCGGAATTCACAGCTAAAATTACCGAAGAGCTTGAAACAATGATGGTGCAGGATTCTGAACGCAAATTGCAGGATGATATCTACAAAACAAGCATTGCTAAAGTTGATTTTAATTTACCTGACGAATTTTTAAAACGCTGGTTAAAAGCTACAAACGAAAAACTGACTGCAGAAGAGCTGGAAGGTGGTTATAATGATTTTGCTCAAAACCTTAAATGGACTTTGATCGAGAACAAAATAATTACTGATAACAAGATCGAATTAAAATACGATGAAGTTTTCGCTTTGGCTAAACAACGTTTAGATCAGCAATTCAGAATGTACAGCCCGCAACCGATCCCTGAAGATCAGTTAGCGCAGTACACTGTTCAATACCTGCAAAACAAAGAGAATGCTAACAAGATATTTGAAGAGGTAAAAGCATTAAGGGTATTTGATTTTATTAAAAGTGTTATCACTTTAGATAAACAGGATATTTTGTTTACCGATTTTAATAAATTGGTTTCTGAAAAATAAGAATCCAATTTTGAATATAAAATTTACCAAAAGCAACTCACAAGGTTGCTTTTGGTGTATAATAGCATATTGTTAAAAGGCGTACTTAAAAAAAGCGTCATTGCGAGGTACGAAGCAATGACGGTATCGAAGAACCGGTAAAACGGAACCTAATGGTAGTCCTTTAACCTTCATCAACAAAAATAATTTTTACTTTATACAAACTATCTTTCTAAAATTGTATTCAACTAAAAACTATATTTATCGCAGGCAAAAAGCCTGCACCTAAAATTAACATACACAAAAACCATGAGTAGTAACATCGATAAAAACGAATTCAGAAATTACGCTGTTAAACACCACCGTATTAACAGTATTTACGTAGATAAATATATTTCAAATATTGAGCACAGTCGTACCCCAAGTGGTATTGCAACTGTACCAACCGGCATGACTCCTTATATTATTGAGGAACGCCAGCTAAATGTGGCCCAGATGGACGTGTTCTCACGTTTGATGATGGATCGTATCATTTTCCTGGGTGATGCTATTTATGAAAATATTGCAAACATTATTCAGGCTCAATTGCTATTCCTGCAATCGGCAGATAGTAAACGTGATATCCAGATCTATATCAATTCACCTGGAGGCTCGGTTTATGCAGGTTTAGGTATTTATGATACCATGCAATTCATTTCAAATGATGTAGCAACAATTTGTACAGGTATGGCTGCCTCAATGGCTGCCGTATTATTATGTGCAGGTACCGAAGGTAAGAGGGCCGCATTGCCACATGCAAGGGTAATGATCCACCAACCATCGGGAGGCGCGCAGGGCCAGCAATCAGATATTGAAATCACTTACCATGAAATCACTAAGCTGAAAAAGGAACTGTACCAGATAATTGCCGATCATAGCGGTGCACCATATGAAAAAGTTTGGGATGCATCTGATCGTGATTACTGGATGATTGCCGAAGAAGCCAAAGAGTTTGGAATGGTAGATGAGATTTTAAAAGGCAGCAAAGGTAAGAAAGTATAAGTGAAAGGTGAGTGGTGAAGGGTGAGTAGTGAATGGTAAGAGTGAAAGAATAATATTTTCACCATTCACTGCTCACCACTCTCTATTCACCGCTTATTGCTCCTTACTTTGATATCTCACTCCAATTAACTAATTTTGATTAAGTAAAGAATCAGATGAATAAGAACAGTAAGGAAATCAGATGTTCGTTTTGTGGCGCTGGTAAACAGGATTCCCTGATGTTGATTGCGGGGCTCGACGCTCATATTTGTGATAAGTGCGTTAACCAGGCTAATGAAATATTAGCTGAGGAGTTAAAGGTACGTAAAGTAAAAGCCTCGCCTTTGGCTCCGGCTTTGCTTAAACCATACGAGATCAAGACTCACCTGGATCAATATGTTATCGGGCAGGACGATGCCAAAAAGATATTATCCGTAGCCGTATACAATCATTACAAACGCCTTAATCAGCGTATTGATAAAGATGAAGTTGAGATTGAAAAATCAAACATCATTATGGTTGGTGAAACAGGTACGGGTAAAACCCTGCTTGCAAAAACACTGGCTAAAGTACTTAATGTTCCGTTTTGTATTTGCGATGCTACCGTGTTAACCGAAGCTGGCTATGTGGGCGAGGATGTGGAAAGCATACTTACCCGTTTACTGCAAGCCGCGGATTATGATGTAACTCTTGCCGAAAAAGGTATTGTTTATATTGACGAGGTTGATAAAATTGCCCGCAAAAGCGACAACGCCAGTATCACCCGGGATGTATCCGGCGAAGGTGTACAGCAAGCGTTATTGAAAATACTGGAAGGTACTATGGTTAATGTACCCCCTCAGGGTGGTCGTAAACATCCGGATCAGAAAATGATCACGGTTAATACCAGTAATATACTATTTATTTGCGGTGGCGCCTTTGATGGTATCGATCGTAAAATAGCAAACCGCCTGCGTACCCAAACAGTTGGTTATAAATTGAAGCGTGATGATGGTGAGGTGGATATGAAAAACCTGTACAAGTACATTACCCCGCAGGATTTGAAATCATTTGGCTTGATACCAGAGCTTATTGGCCGATTACCTATTTTAACGTATTTAAATCCGCTTGATAGGGAAGCATTACGCAATATATTAACTGAGCCTAAAAACTCATTATTGAAACAGTACAAGAAATTGTTTGAATATGAGGGTGTAAAGCTTGATTTTGAAGATGAAGTGCTTGAGTTTATTGTTGATAAGGCAATGGAATTTAAACTTGGAGCAAGGGGCTTACGATCAATTTGTGAAGCTATCATGATTGATGCAATGTTTGAGTTCCCATCAAAAAAAGATATAAAACGTTTGCATATCACGCTTGATTATGCACATGAAAAATTTGAAAAATCGGATCTGAAAAAATTAAAAGTAGCTTAACAATTAATACCAATTGAGGTAGCTATCTTTATTAAAATAAATGCAGACCCTGGTGCAACGCCGGGGTTTGTTGTATATGCAGAAATTTTCAACAGGCAGCTTCAGGGCTGCCATTGGAGATTAAAAGCAAAAATATTACGTATATGAACGAAAATTTAAATGTTAAAAAAAATCCTACTGATGCAGGTGTAGTAAAAGAAGTAGGTACCCCCGTAAAATCGGGATTGAAAACAAAAGAAGCCATTGTTGCCAACTGGCTTCCGCGTTATACGGGCAGGCCGCTCGAAGCTTTTGGTGATTACATCATATTGACCAATTTTTCTAAATACATCCAGCTGTTTTCGCAGTGGAACGATGATGCGCCAATTATGGGCTTAGAGAAACCGATGCAAAGCGTTACTGCAAACGGTATAACTATTATAAACTTTGGTATGGGAAGCTCGGTTGCAGCTACTGTAATGGATCTGCTTACTGCTATTCACCCCAAAGCGGTTATATTTTTAGGTAAATGCGGCGGACTTAAAAAGAAGAACAACGTAGGCGATCTTATCCTGCCCATAGCGGCCATCAGAGGCGAAGGAACATCAAACGATTACCTGCCACCAGAAGTGCCCGCATTGCCGTCGTTTGCCCTGCAGAAAGCCATATCTACTACCATTCGTGATTTTTCACGCGATTACTGGACAGGTACATGCTATACAACCAACCGCCGTGTTTGGGAACATGATAAAGTGTTTAAAAAGTATTTGAAGGATTTGCGTGCCATGGCCGTTGATATGGAAACAGCTACCATCTTCACAACCGGTTTCGCCAACAAAATACCAACAGGAGCATTACTGCTTGTATCAGACCAGCCAATGATTCCTGAAGGTGTAAAAACCGCCGAAAGTGATTCTGCAGTAAGTGAGCAATTCGTGGAAACGCACTTGAAAATAGGTATAGAATCACTGAAACAATTGATCAATAACGGCTTAACTGTTAAGCACCTGAAGTTTTAAGGGTAGTGAATGGGGTGATTGGGTGAGTGGTGGAAATGACTGGTTGTTTTAAAGCGATTTGGCTCTTTCGGGCTTACCCCGTTTTTGGACTTCCCTACTTATTGTTAACTTCGCAAAATGAACTTTTCGTCCAAATTACTGGAAAACGCTGTTGCCGAGTTTGCTAAACTACCGGGGGTGGGCCAAAAAACCGCCCTGCGTTTGGTTTTGCATTTGCTGAACCAGGATAAGCAGGAAGTGGAGCGGTTTAGTACTACTATCAGCAAACTGCGTAATGAAATTCAGTTTTGCTCCGTTTGTCACAATATATCTGATAATTCAGTTTGCGAGATCTGTTCATCCCACAAGCGCGATCAGAGCCTGATTTGCGTTGTTGAAGATACCCGGGATGTAATGGCTATTGAAAATACCAATCAATATAACGGGGTATATCATGTACTTGGGGGCTTAATATCCCCAATGGATGGGGTAGGCCCATCAGACTTGCAGGTTGATACTTTGGTAGAGCGCTTAAAGGCAAATGAAACCAAAGAGATCATTTTTGCCCTTAGCGCAACTATGGAAGGAGATACTACCTTGTTCTATCTTCATAAGAGAGTAAAATCTTTCAATATTACCATATCAACCATAGCCCGTGGCATAGCCTTTGGGGGGGAATTGGAGTACGTAGATGAGATCACCTTAGGGCGGTCCATTGCTACACGTGTTCCGTATGAAAATTCGCTGTCAAAGTAAGATATGAAACTATCCTTAATCATTGTAAATTACAATACCTGTCATATGCTCAGGATTGCCCTTAATTCGCTTGTAAGGGCCGCTTTGGGTATTGAGTACGAGATTTTTGTGATAGACAATGCATCTACAGATAAATCTGTAGATATGATTAAGAGTGAGTTTCCTGATATTAAAGTAATAGTTAATACATACCATGCAGGCATGGCTAAGGCTTATAACCAGGGTATCAAAGAAGCTACAGGAGAGTATATTTTAGTAGTCAATGCGGATACTATTACAGGCAAAAAAACAATTGAGAAGTCGCTTGAATTTATGGATCTGCATTTAGATGCCGGTGGCGTGGGGGTGCGTATGATAACGCCTGATGGCAGGTTTCTAACAGAATCGAAACATGGCTTTACACAACCATGGGAGGTGTTTTTCAAACTTACGGGTTTGGCAAAACATTTTTCAAAATCGCGTTTAACAGATATGCAGCGTAAGGATTGGGTAGAGGAGTTTCAAACGTCAGAAACTGATGTGCTGAATGGTGCTTTTATGCTCATGCGCAAAGAGGCTATTAACCATGCCGGGCTGTTTGATGAACGTTTCCATACTTATGGATATGATATTGATCTGAGCTATCGGATCAGGCTTGCCGGTTTTAAAAATTACTATTTCTCTAAAACATATATTATAAACTTCAACATTAAAAACAGGACTAAATTTAGCTGGAGTTACCTTAAGGAATTTTATGGCGCGATGATTATCTTCGCCACCAAATATTTATTTAGGGTGCCCGAAATTAAAGTGGAGGGACTACCGCAGCTATTCCCGTCTACTTATGAAGTTAAATGATAAAGTTATAGTTATTACCGGCGCGTCATCAGGCATCGGAAAATCATTAGCTATTGAATGTGCCAAACGTGGTGCCACCGTTGTACTTGCCGCCCGCCAGTATGTAACCCTTTGCATTATAACGGCAGATATTGAAAGGCGTTATCAAACCAAAGCATTAGCCATACAATGCGATGTAACAGTTGAGGATGATTGCGCTCAACTCATTAAACAAACCCTTACAACTTTTGGTAAAATTGATGTACTGATCAACAATGCGGGCATATCCATGAGGGCCTTGTTTAAAGATGTTGACCTGAAGGTATTAAAATCCTTGATGGATGTTAATTTTTGGGGAACAGTATATTGTACCAAGTATGCCTTGCCCGAGATCACCAAAACCCAGGGCAGTATAGTTGGCGTATCATCAATTGCCGGCTATAAAGGCCTGCCTGGCCGTGCAGGGTATTCCGCTTCAAAGTTTGCCATGAATGGGTTTCTGGATTCGCTTAGAGTGGAGAACCTGAAAACCGGTGTTCATATTCTTACTGCTTGTCCCGGTTTTACCGCATCTAATATTCGCAATACAGCGCTTAACAATGAAGGGATTGAGCAAAGGGAAAGCACATTGGAAGAGGACAAGATGATGACGCCTGACCAGGTGGCTAAAATTATTATTGATGGTGTTCAAAATCGCTCACGTACCCTTATCATGACCACACAAGGAAAACTAACCGTATTGTTGAGCAAGTTATTGCCAGCTTTTTTAGATAAGATGGTGTATAATGTTTTTGCAAAGGAGAAGAACCCGCTGTTGAGATAATTCATGTGTCTGAACCGGAATTTATTGAATTTGCAGAATTACCTAATTTAAAAATTCTGCAAATTCATTAATTCTAAAAATTCCGGTTCAGAAAAATATAAGCGCCAATAAGCTGCTAAACCAGCTCATAGTCACTAATTGTGCTCAGATCCAACACCACCCGTCCTTCTTCATTACGCTGAAAGGCTGGTTTAAATTTGGCACCCCATACAATATCATCATATTGATAAGATGTGCGCGAGTGAACCGTTTGGGAGAAAGTATCATCAAATGTTTTTAAAATAACGGATAGCCCTGCCTGGGTTCTTTCAAGCTCTTCGGGGCTAATGTCTTTTAGTGGGCTGTTATCGTCAAGCGGGTGTACCACCGTCCAGTTAAGGGTTAAAATGCTTACAGACTTACGTTCCAGTTCCAGCTGAAAAAATTTACGGATCACTTTACCATTAACTTCATCGTTATAGCTAAATACAACCTCCATTTCCAGGTCGATCAAAATATTGCGGCGCATATTAGCCAGGCGGAACATTAATCCGCGGCCATTTTCACGATATGGGGCAATCAGCACTTTATCGCTATACAGTATTTTAGCCGATGGCCTGGAGAAGCGCCCGTAAAGTAAGCCTGTTGCCAGGGCAAAAGCCAGCAAACCCATCATCGATTCAAATGCGGCTACACTATTTGCAGCCATCCCCCTGGGGCTGATGTGCCCGTAACCCACTGTTGAAATGGTTTGCGCCGAAAAAAAGAAGGCATCCATAAAGTGGTCGAAACTGGTATTGCCACTTTTGCCATCAAGCACGTCCGGGCCAATCGAAACATAAATGAAGGCGAAAATAATATTGGCTGTTAAATAGCCGCTTAAAACTATTGCCCAAAACTTACTCCAGCTCATGGTAATTAGCGCGTGGTAGTTATTTGAGGTGTTAAAAAATGGCAGCCCTGTACGTTTTACATTAATAGAACCATCCTTATTAATAACCGGCTGGCTTTTAACAACCGGCTGCGTACCAAAGCCAAGGTCATCTTCGGGGTTTATTTTTTGCGTTTGTATAGACATTTTTTTTAATTAATGAATTAGTGATTTAGTGAATTATTGATTTTTATAACGAAAGGGGGCCGCCTTTGCCAATTCAGTAAATCGATAATTCAGTAATTCAATAATTGCTTCTCTGTAAATTTATCAATCTGTTTGTTTTTATAAAAACTATTTCCATATTTGTGGCGTAAATGAAAATGAACGCATTAAATAACAATTGGTGGTGGCTTAACGAGTAATCGTGAGGCAATTCCGTTTTTTTGTTTTTTAAACACAATATTCAGAAGGGTTGCCATACGGTAACCCTTTTTTTATGTCTCACGGGCTCCTGAAGGGGGAGCGATAAACCGGGGCAAATAATAAATAACGTAAATCAAAAAATCCTCCTTTTGGGAGGGCGGGGGCGAGCATATGAAACAGATACTTAATCACCTTTTTGAACACAAAACCTTCAGCAGGGAGCAGTCGAAAGTTATTTTGATGAACATTGCGCAGGGCAAGTACAACAACTCGCAAATGGCAGCTTTTATGACGGCCTATTGCATGCGCAGTATTACCGTAAATGAGCTGGAAGGTTTCCGGGACGCCATGCTGGAGCTTTGCCTGCCAATTGATCTGGAAACAGGAGAACTGATAGATCTTTGCGGCACAGGTGGCGATGGAAAGGATACGTTCAATATCTCCACACTGGCTTCATTTGTGGTTGCCGGCGCGGGTTACAAAGTGGCCAAACACGGTAACTATGGCGTATCATCGGGTTGCGGATCATCAAACGTGATGGAGTATTTAGGCTATCAGTTTACCAATGATGCTGATAAGCTGAAAAGAGGAATTGATAAGGCAAATATTTGTTTTTTGCATGCGCCGTTATTTCACCCCGCTATGAAAACTGTGGCCCCCATACGCAAAGAATTGGCTGTAAAAACCTTTTTTAATATGCTTGGTCCCCTTGTTAACCCAGCAAAGCCAGAAAATCAACTGGTGGGGGTGTTTAACCTGGAGCTGGCGCGTGTGTATGCTTATCTTTACCAAAAATCAAGTATTAAATACACTATAGTAAATGCTTTGGAGGGTTATGATGAGGTTTCGCTCACCTGCGATTTTAAAACATTCTCTGCCGAAGGTGAAAAGATAAATAGTGTTGAAGGTTTAGGGTTCGAGAAATTGAATCCCGCTGATATTGCCGGTGGAGATACTGTAAGTGCATCGGCGGCGATATTTAGCAGTGTGCTTCATGCTAACGGAACCACGGCACAAAATAATGTAGTGCTTTCAAACGCTGCACTGGCCATAAAAACCATCTGCCCCGAAAAAACTTTTGCCGATTGTTTTTATGAGGCTGAGGAAGCTTTGTTAACTAAAAAGGCCCTTAACAGTTTTAATCTTTTATTGCAGAACTAAGCATGAAAATAAAAGTTTGTGGTTTAAGAGATCCGGAAAATATAAAAGCCGTAGCAGCCTTAGGGCCGGATTACGTAGGCTTTATATGTTACGGCCTTTCGCCAAGATACGTTGCTGAATTATCGGGGGATGTATTGAAAGATTTGCCTGCAAACATCCTGAAAACTGCAGTTTTTGTAAATGAAAGTGCGGAGACTATAAACTCATTGATAGATAAATATGCTTTTGATGTGATCCAGTTGCATGGCGATGAAAGCGCGGAGTTTAGCAACAGTTTCAGGAATAGGGTTACTGTTTTTAAAGCTTTTGGATTGGATGATGATTTTAATTTCGATGAGCTTGCAACTTATGAGAACAAAGTTGATTATTTTCTGTTCGATACCAAAACCGCTGCTTATGGTGGTTCCGGTAAAACATTTAACTGGGATATGTTGAATAACTACAAACTGGGTGTCCCATTCTTTTTATCGGGTGGCATCAGTTTGGATAACCTGGATGAAATAAAAAAGATTGATCACCCGCAATTTTATGGGGTTGATCTGAATAGTCGTTTTGAAACGGCGCCTGGTGTAAAAGACATCAGCAAGCTAAAACAAGCATTTGATATTATCAGAAACAAAATATTACCAATGAAGTACGGAGTTAACGAACATGGTTATTACGGCGATTTTGGCGGCGCCTACATCCCCGAAATGCTGTACCCAAACGTGGAGGAACTAAGACAGCAATACCTCAGCATCATTAACGATGCCGGTTTCAAAGCTGAATTTAACGACCTGTTGAAAAATTATGTAGGCCGGCCTTCGCCTTTATATCATGCTAAAAGATATTCTGAAAAGTATGGTGCCAATATATTTTTTAAGCGCGAGGATCTGAACCACACAGGTTCGCATAAGATCAATAATGCCATAGGGCAGATCTTACTGGCTAAACGCCTGGGTAAAAAACGCATCATTGCCGAAACCGGCGCCGGGCAGCATGGCGTAGCCACAGCCACAGTTTGTGCCCTGATGGGGATAGAATGTGTTGTATATATGGGCGAGATTGACATGGCCCGCCAGGCTCCTAATGTATCGCGCATGAAAATGTTGGGTGCTACGGTAAAACCGGCTTCATCTGGCAGTAAAACACTTAAGGATGCCACAAACGAAGCCATGCGCGACTGGATTGCTAACCCGGTTGATACGCATTACATCATTGGGTCGGTTGTTGGTCCTTACCCATATCCCGATATGGTGGCCCGTTTTCAATCGGTTATATCCGAAGAAACAAAAAAACAGTTACTTGAACAAACTGGTAAAGAGCTCCCCGAATATGTGATGGCCTGCGTGGGCGGTGGCAGTAATGCAATGGGGATGTTTTACCATTTTTTAGATGATGAACAGGTAAAACTCATTGCTGTTGAAGCTGCAGGTAAAGGTGTTGATAGCGGCCACTCGGCAGCAACAACCTTTTTGGGCCATGAAGGAGTATTGCATGGCAGCCGTACCATACTGATGCAAACGCCGGACGGGCAGGTTGTAGAGCCATATTCTATTTCGGCAGGGTTAGATTATCCCGGTATTGGTCCCCAGCATGCGCATTTGTATAAAATAAACCGCGCGCAATACACCAGCATTACCGATGATGAAGCTTTGCAGGCAGGTTTACTGTGTTCACAAATGGAAGGCATTATCCCGGCAATTGAAACAGCACACGCATTGGCGCAGCTGGAGAAAATGACATTCAAGACCGATGATACAGTAGTGATTTGTATCTCTGGCAGAGGAGATAAGGATCTGGATACATATATTAAATATTTTAATTTTTAGTTCGATATAATGAACCGTTTAAACCAGCTTTTCACATCAAAAAAGGATAACCTGTTATCCATCTACTTTACAGCCGGGTATCCTGCAATAAATACCACAGTTGATATTGCCGCGGCGTTGGAAAAAGCCGGAGCTGATTTTCTGGAAATAGGTTTTCCATATTCTGATCCTGTTGCCGACGGTCCCACCATTCAGCATAGTTCTGAACGGGCTTTAGAAAACGGGATGACCTTAAATGTATTATTTGAGGAACTAACCGAGCTGCGAAAAAGGGTAACAATCCCTATCCTGCTGATGGGATATTTTAACCCGATAGTACAATACGGTATCGAACGTTTCTGCAAAAAAGCGGCCGAACTGGGTGTTGATGGTATTATAGTTCCGGATTTGCCTATGTACGAATACGAGCAGATGTATTCCAGTTATTTTATTGATAATAACCTGAGCAATATATTCCTGGTTACACCTCAAACATCCGAAGATCGTATCCGCAAGATTGATGCATTGAGCAATAGCTTCATTTACCTGTTATCTTCCTCATCTATAACCGGCGGTAGTTTGCAGCTTACTAATAGCATTGAGGATTACTACAAGCGCATTAAAGCTATGGAGTTAAAAAATCCAACAATAATTGGCTTCGGGATATCAGACAATAATACCTTTAAACAAGCCTGCACTTATGCAAACGGCGCCATTGTGGGCAGTAAGTTTGTAAAACTTTTAGCCGAAGAAGGGTATATGGAAAAAATTCCGGGATTTATAAAATCGATAAGGCCGTAATGCGAAAGAAGGTAAGTTGAAACACATTCCAAAAGGCCTGTCAGTCTGAGCCTGTCGAAGACTCGAGCGGAGAGGCCTTTGCCCGCATGGTTCGACAGGCTCACCATGACAGCCCCCAAAAACACGTCATAGGTGGATGGAAAAATCTGTAAATCTCTAAAGGTGGAATTGATTTTAACGGATCTGTCGTTACAAATACATTTCCAAATCACCTTTACCTTCACGGATAATTTCAAAGTCGCCGGCAGTGCAGTCTACTACGGTTGATGCCACGTTATCGCCATAGCCGCCGTCAATCACTATATCAACCAAGTCTTCGTATTTCTCGTGGATCAGCTCAGGATCGGTAGCATATTCCATAATTTCATCGTCGTCTTTTATAGAGGTTGAAAGTATGGGATTGCCCAAAACACGTACAATTTCGCGGGCTATATTATTATCGGGTACCCTGATACCAACCGTTTTTTTGTTGGAGCTCAAGAGCTTTGGCACCATGTGGCTGGCATTAAATATAAAAGTGAACGGCCCCGGCAAGGCTTTTTTAAGCACCCGGAAGGTGGTATTATCTATTGGCTTGATATAATCAGATATGTGACTGAGATCATAACAGATAAAGGAGAAATTAGCCTTTTCGGGTTTAATATTCCTGATCTTGCAGATGGCTTCTATGGCTCTATGATTGGTAATATCACAACCCAGACCATAAATAGTATCAGTAGGATAAATGATCAGGCCGCCTTTGCGCAACACATCCACAACCTGTTCTATCGCTTTGGGGTTCGGGTTTTCGGGGTATATTTTAATGAGCATAATAGTTACACAAATATACCTTTAAGTTAGTTTAAAAAATGTGCGTTTCATAGTTATAACGCTTTATAAATACGCATAACTTTATAATATGGAACTTTAAATCATTTAAGTAAGCTGAATATTCAATTCACGGCAACCCTAAAAAAAGCCCAAACCAAGGAGGTTGGAAAGGTGATTGGGAAAGGGTAGGAGACAGTGTTACAGTTCACCTTGAAGAACAACTGTTAAGATAATGATTGTGCTATGACGGATATTAACAGTGAAAACTGCCTGGCATTTATAAGTGCCGGGCCAAAATACTTTTCCCGGATAACAGGTAAATTGCCTATTTCCTTTTCAACGTGGTGTGCGCCTTAGCTCCATTTACCGCAATATCAACCCCGATTGAGTCGCCATAAAACTTGCCGCTATGCGGAATCTCCATATCGCCTAACGTTACGGTGAATGTGAATTTATCGCCGTTTATTTTACCGTCATCAATAGGTAGTTCGCCTTTAGGTGTTTGTGCGGTGCCGGTTAATTTATCGCCATCAATTTTAAAGTTATAAACCAGTGGATATTGATCACCATTGTCTGTGGTGAGGATGCCCGCCCATTTGCCGGCGAAATCGGCAAAGGCAGCAAAACAGGTTAAAAAGCATAATGATAACAAGGCAGTTGTTAAAAATTTTCTTTTCATGGATGTTGTTTTTATCTGCCGGTAAAAGTAAAATCCCTATTAAAATTTATCATGAACAATAGGTTAAGTTTCATTCAATTTGTCCATGATGAAAATGTGCCGGAGGTACGAAATTTATAAATGATTCAAATAAAGGTTTTGGGCAGAATACAGATTGCACCTTGTAAGGGGAGGACGGCTATTGGCATAAAAAAGCGTGAGGTGAAAGGCATTCATCTCACGCAAAGAGAAACTGTTAAGCCTACTCAAATTTATCGGCTATTACCTGGATCTTCTTTCCTGGCTTTTCCTCGGCTTCAAACGTAAGGGTAACTTTGCCCGCTGCACCGGTAATAGTTATAGTGGCGTTTTTTTCGTGGTCGCCATTTTCATCACTAAGTTTTGCTTTAATAACTGTTTTACCTTCTTTAAAAGGCGTTTTCCAGTCGCAGGTTTTTGAGCTGATTTGTCCCGACATCTTATGATCCTCACCTCCGGGAACAATGGTTATTTCTGTTTTAGAAATAGTAATAACCGTGTGTTCATCCCTGCTGTCAATGTTTCCCTGGTCATCAAGCTGACTTGTTTTTGATGATGTTAAGGTTACGGTTTGGTCGCACTGTGCAAAAACTGCTGTGGTGCCGGCTATCATCAAAAAGATGATGATAAGCGTTTTTTTTAAGTTGAATACTGTTTTCATTTGTTGATTATTAAATTTAAATAAAGATAAATGTTTTATATAGTATTATGCAATACAAAGTACTATATAAATTACATAAATTATCAGTGTTTTAAATTGATTTTCTATTGAGCTAATTTTAGGCTACTACATGCTAAAATTAATTATTGTAAAAAGAACAATTAATGTACATTTGAAATATAGTACCTTTTATTGTAGCCTATTATTTTAACCCGTTATGAATAAAAAAATCTGTTTATTAATAGCTGTATGCTGCAGCTTTTCGGCATTTGCGCAAAAACAGCAGGATTACCCCATACAGCCGGTTTCGTTTACCAGTGTAAAGCTTACCGATCATTTTTGGACCTCGCGTATCGAAACCAATCGGACAGCAACAATTCCGGCGTCTTTCGCGCGTTGCGAAAGTACTGGCAGGGTTAAAAACTTTCAAATGGCGGCTGCTCACTCGGGCAAGTTTTGTACTACCTACCCTTTTGATGATACCGATATTTATAAAACCATTGAGGGTGCCTCTTACTCTTTAGCCGTTCATCCCGATAAACAACTGGATCATTACCTCGATTCGCTTATTACCATAGTTGGCAAGGCACAGGAACCAGATGGTTACCTATACACCGCCCGTACCATTGATCCCATACATCCACAAGCCTGGGCAGGGCCCGAAAGATGGGTTAACGAGCAAAACATGAGCCATGAGCTATATAACTGCGGTCACATGTTTGAAGCCGCTGCCGCTCATTATATGGCCACAGGCAAACGTAACTTTTTAAACATCGCCCTAAAAAATGCCGATTTGCTGGTACGCACTTTTGGCCCGGGTAAAAGAACTGTAGCACCTGGGCACGAGATTGTGGAAATGGGCCTGGTACGCCTGTACCGCATCAGTGGCAAAAAGGAATATCTTGACCTGGCCAAATTTTTTATTGATGCCCGTGGTCACAAGGAATATAATACAAAAAGCAAAAATCCATTCGAGAATGGTGTTTACTGGCAGGATAATACTCCTGTTACCAACCAGGATGAAGCCGAAGGACATGCTGTACGGGCTATGTACCTATACTCGGGAATGACAGATGTTGCCGCGCTTACCGGTGATAAAGAATACATAGCTGCCATTGACAAAATATGGGAGAACATGGTAAGCAAGAAAATATACGTGCAAGGCAGTATTGGTGCTGTTGGAGATGGGGAACGCTTTGGCGGCAATTACGAATTGCCTAACACAACCGCTTACAATGAAACTTGTGCGGCCATAGGCAACGTATTTTGGAACCAACGTATGTTTTTACTCCATGGCGATTCTAAATACATAGATCTGTTGGAGAAAACCTTATATAATGGATTAATATCGGGCGTGGGGCTTGACGGTAAATCTTTTTTTTACACCAATGCCATGCAGATCCGCGATAGCTTTACACATCCGGATATTGAACGTGAGCGTTCTGGTTGGTTTACCTGCTCATGCTGCCCAACCAATATTGTACGCCTTATTCCGTCTATCCCCGGGTATATGTACGCGCAAAACGGAAAGGATGTTTATGTGAACCTGTTCATCAGCGGATCGGCAAATTTAAAAGTGAATGATAAAGCGCTTAAAATAACCCAGCAAAATAATTACCCATGGGATGGCGGCTTGGTATTCAATATTGATCCTACCGCTGCTATGGATATGAATCTCAGGATCCGTATACCGGGATGGGCGCAAAATGAAGCTATCCCGTCTGATCTGTACAGCTATGAAAAGTCATCGGCACAAAAAATAGCAATCAAAGTGAACGGCAAAGCTATTGATTACCAAATGGAGCATGGATATGCGGTAATCAGCAAAAAATGGAAAAAGAACGATAAAGTTGAACTAACCCTGCCTATGGACGTGCAGCGCGTTATTGCCAACCAAAAATTGAATGACGATAATGGTAAAGTTGCTATCCAGCGCGGCCCCATCATGTACTGCGCCGAGTGGAAGGATAACGCTGGTAAACCCAGTAGTTTCATTATACCTAAGGATGTTGTTTTTACCCCATCATATGATGCTAATTTGCTAAATGGCGTTATGACTTTAAAGGCCGAAGTGAAAAGTGTTAATGTTGATGAGGCTGCTCAAAATGTAAGTACCGGTAACAGTACTTTAACAGCTATTCCTTATTATTCATGGGCAAATAGGGGTAAAGGAGAGATGACAGTATGGTTCCCGGAGCAGGTAAAATTTGTTGACCTGCTGAGTAAGTAGAGGAACTTAATCTCCGTCGTTATTTTGAGATATTTTATAATGAGATGATTGTAAGCTTGTTGATATAAGTGTACATCTAATACCCATGAGGTATTTGCTAAAACCCTTTTTGTCATCCTGAGTTGTAAAATCCTGTGGCCTCTAAAGGTTAAATGACATATTTTTGTATAGCCGTGCAGCATGGCCGAACGAGTTATAGTGCTTAATGCCTGTTGCTGAGCATGGTTCCGAAGAACAGAGTCTGAAGGTGTGGTACGATCATACTGATTTGTCCGATGGGTAGCCTGTCTTTTCTTTATACTCCTTCGGGCACGGCTTATTAATAAAATAAGTCATTAATGGAAAAGATGCATTTTC